>JAJDXX010000232.1 GCA_022823055.1 Candidatus Binatia bacterium
CGCGCTGGAGCTTCGGGCCACATCGGGGTAGCCCACCCGCTCCCGCCGCCACGCCCGTATCGGCGTCAACAGCCAACCTCGAATCCCCGAGGCCACGCCTGTCCCTCCTCGCCTTGTTACCGATTCTGTTTCACGGCAAACTCAACGCGGCGGCAACCGTAACCCCTCGCGTATCTGTTCGTCCAGACCCCGCGCTTCCTCCAAACCGGGAGCCAACTCCAAAGCACGATCCACCACGGGAACAGCGTCCGCGAAACGCCCCAGCCGATGCAGCGTCATCCCGAGATGAAGGTGCGCCTGCGCCACAAAGGGAGTCGCCTTGACGAGCCGCCGGTACAACGGCAGGGCATCCTCATACCGCGCCGCTTCCGACCGAATCGCCGCCAGCCGATGCAGCGCCTCGGAATCGAGGGGGTAGATGTCGAGGGCGCTTCGGTAGTGCCGCGCGGCATCCTCGGTCCGTCCCTGCTTCTCTCGGATTTTGCCCATGACCCGGTGCGCTTCGCGGGCTATCGGGCGGCTCGGGGCCAGCGAAAAGGCGCGGTCAAGGGCCGCCTCCGCTTCATTGTACTGCTCCATACGCAAGAGCACCGCGCCGAGCAGGACTCGGGCGAGCGGGTGTTCCGGTTCGTGCTCGATCAGCGCATTGCAATGGTCCTGTGCCTCGGCGAGCCAGGCGCCGGGGCCGGCAGTGACCTCATCGGCCCGGGTTGTGGAGCCCTGCACGGCGAGACTTCCCGCGTCGCCGCTCGACGAACTGCCATCGCGTATCCGGTCGGCTTCAAGGTCCGCCCGCGCGAGGAGGAACCTGACGTGACCCGGTTTGAGGGCGAGGGCCTGGTCGAGACGCGCGGCCGCCGCATCCAACCGTCCCAGCTTGTGCAACGCTTCACCCTTTAGGGCGTGCAGTGCGGGCTCGTTGTCCGGGTGACGGACCACGGGAAGCGCTCGGCTGAACGATTCGACCGCGGCCTCGTACCGGCCGGACTCGATGTATGCAAGGCCCATCCGAAGGTGAGCCACATCGTTGCCGGGCTCATCTTCGACAAGCTCCCGGTAGCGTTCCAACCCGTCGTCGTAACGCGCCTGCCGCACCAGGGATCGCGCAAGCTCAAGTCGCCGTTCTGAATTGCGGCCACGCGGCGAGGATGCGAGAGAGCGACGAAGGACGGCCTCGGCCTCGACGGGGTGCTCTTGTCCCAGAAGCGCGCCGGCCAGAGCCAGGTCTATCTCACCCTGGGCAAGCCCTCTGAGCCCCTTGGAGAGATCAACCGCCCGCCTGGCCGCTCCAAGGCTCTCCTCGTAGTAACCGCTGCCGTTCAGGGCTCCGCTCAAGAAGAGCTGTCCAAAATAGTGCCGCGGACTGAGCGCGGCAACATGACGGGCGAACGCAAGGTTGTCGCGATAGATACCCGCCTGCCGCCAACTGAGAACACTCAACGCCAGGATGAGGGCGGCGGCAACGGCAACGGCTCCCGCCTGGCCCAATGGCTGCTTCAGGAAGCGACTTCGAACCACGGCATGAGCCACAGCGCCCGCGAGCGCCAGCGGACCCATGCTCGCCAGGTACTGGAAACGATCAGCCACGAAAGCGATGCGCATGAAGCCGAAGTCCACAAAGCCGAGAACCGGCGAAAGGGTCAACGCGAAAAACAACCCCACGACGAAAGGGCCGCGCCCGAGCCGGTCGCGGGCACACCACAGCATTACGCCAAGAAAGACCAAGGCCGCCATGGCCAGCCATCCGAGCGTATCGCCCGCGTGGACTTCCCAGCGAGGATACAGGACGGGCAGGTGCGCCGGCCATGCGAGTTGATGCACGTAGACCCAAAGCGCCCGCGCCGCTATGAGAGACCGCTCGACGAAGGAGTAGTCAAAGGGGAGATAGGCGCTGTCCTGGTACAAGACAAGGTCGGCAAGCGTGATGCCGGCAGCAACCGCGAAAAACGGCGCCACGCGTGCGGCATCGCGCCACGTGATGCAACTGTGCCGCCACCACTGAATCAGCAGAAGGGTGGCCGGCAGGGTCACCGCAATGGACTTCGACAGCAGCGCCAGGACGAAAAGCCCGAGACAGAGCAGGTAGCGCCCGGAACCCGGCGGCTCGGTGAACCGCAACCACACATGCGCCGCTGCCAGAAAAAAGAGCGCGGAGAGAAGGTCCTTCCGCTCGATGATCCAGGCCACCGACTCCGCGTGCACCGGGTGAACCGCGAAGACCGCGGCCGCGAACCATGCCCACGGGACGGCGAGGCGAACCAGAAGCCGCCACACCAACACTGAATTCAGCGCGTGCAGGATGATGTTGACCGCGTGGTAGCCGGCGGGATGAAGACCCCAAAGCTTGTGCTCGACCCAGAAGCTAGTATAGGTGACCGGCCAGTAATGGAGCTCGTGTCTGAGTTCCGACGGCGCGAGCCAAATGGACACGATCCCGTCAACCCGGCGGATCAGCGGCTCGGTGACCAGAATCACGTCGTCCCAGACAAAGCCGCCGGAGAAGGCGGGGAGATAGACCGTGAGGGCCAGCAGCACCAACCCCCGGCCCTTGCGGGCCTCGGAAGCCTGGGCCCACAGTGAGAGTCGCGACAGTGCGGTAGAGTTTGACGGGAGTCCATCGGTGCTCATCGGGAATCTCACGTATCACACCTTCTCTCAGCGGGATACCCCTTTACAGCCTGTTCGATCTTCCGGGTCTCCATCACTGGGTACTGGACAGAGGAAACGGATCCCTGCGTTAGGTGGCGGCTCGGGCGCCGCCGGATCAATGCGACGGACGAGTTCAGCGAAGAATCCGTCAACCATCACCGGCGTGTACGAATGCCAGCGAGGTACCGGCGCGTCGTTTTCCCTGCGTCGCAGGACGTGTACGGAACCGAAGTCCTTTTCCAGGACATAGTCCGGAACGGCTTCATCCCGTGCACTGGACACAATATGGCTCACCAGGTTCTGGGGTGCAGCTTGATCGGGCAGGAGATCGTTTGCTGTCCGTTCATTGTAGAATGGGATCTTACGGTGGAGGTAGTAGTATCCCGGCGTTTGTGCATAACCGCGACCGCGCTGCCACACCGACTTGACTCCTTCAGTCCGGGCGAGATAACGGTACGCGGCAAAGTGAGGGTCTTCCCTGCGCACGAAATGCGTGTATCCCGTCTCATGGGACCACGCAAAATACACCAACTGCTGATAGGGCAACAAGTTCAGAACGCCGGCCAATGAAACCAGCGCGAACACCGTGGCGACAATCCCCATTCCACAACGATGCCAGCGGGTGGACCTCTCCGCCATGAGACGTGTCACGACATCGGCACCCAGCATGAGCCAAAGCGGAACCACCACGAACACGAAGCGGTACTCCTTGTGCTCCTGTGCGGAATGAAGGATCAGCGCCAGCGCGGTCAGGGCGAGGACGAAGCCGTAGCGCCGCAGGTTTCGCAACGACTGCAACACCGTTATGGCCCAGCCCCCGCCACTGGCCAGCGCGAGCCACAGGAGGAACAGCCAAGGCGGGCTTTCATCCGCCTGATAAGGTGCGCGAAGGAGGTTGAAGCGCAGATTCAGAACGTAGGAGTGGAACGGGCCGCCGTTCCACGTTACGGCGTCGAACACTCCAACTGCCAGGACTGCGCCTGCGGTGGTGAGCAACATCGGTACGGGCCTGCGGGTGCGCAGAAGCAATACCGCCAGAAGCGCCCCCGCCAGCGGAGCGTACTGCATGCGCAGGGCTGCGGTGAGCACGGCGAGAACGGGGCCCCGCCACACCCGGTCATCGACCGAGGGACGCACGACCAGCGCCAACAGGCCCATGAATGGCGCGGTGGCGAGGAACTCGGACATGGGCTTGTGCGCGAAACCGGCCAATTCATACCAAAAGGCCCCGGCCAACAATGCCATTCTGGCAGGATACTCGCCGAAGTGCCGCCGCGCGAAAACGTACATGGCCGCGGGAGTCGCGAGGGAGATTCCGCAGAGCGCCAGTTTGACGCCTGGGACGTACCACCACGGTTGGCCCAAGCCAACAGAGTCGAAGGCCTTCAGGATTCCACTGATGGCCCCCGGTATGAGCCATGAGCGCGCACCATGGAAGTACTCCCAGTACTTGACGCCGTTGCCGAACACCAGCCAGTGGGCCGGCTCCAGGTACTGCATGATCTCGTCAGGGTGAAGGACAAAGTCGTTTGACAGGGCGATGGCCGCCCGCGCCAAAAAGGCAAGCGCCAGCACCCACGGCACCCAGCGCCATGGTTCCGGTTCGGGGGTTTGCCGGTGCAGCAGCGCTGGGAAATGACGCCGTTCCAATCTCATTGAGTGCCCTGTACGCTGCTGTGATATCTTGAATTATGCGTCATCGAATAGAAGACCGGAGCCACGTCAACACGCCCGTGGCCGTCGTCATTCCTGCCCACAAGGTCCGGGACCACATCTTGGATTTACTGGCCCGCTTCGACGATTTCGCCGACTGGATATTTGTCGTGGACGATCACTGTCCCGAACAAACCGGCGAACTGGTTCGCCAGACCGTGGTCGATCCCAGGTGTCGCGTGGTCTTCAATGAGCGAAACCTCGGCGTGGGCGGCGCCACAGCGACCGGGTTTCGCCAAGCATTCGAGACGGGCGCGGAAATCATTGTCAAGCTGGATGGCGATGGCCAACACCACCCCGAATGGGTTCCGGATCTGGTTGCGCCCATTGCCCTCGGCGACGCCGACATGGTGAAAGGAAATCGCTTCGCGAACCTCAATGACTGCCTCCGGTCCATGCCGTTGCGACGGTTGGTCGCGAACATGGCGCTTTCGTTCCTGTCCAAGCCTACCACTGGATACTGGAACCTCTTCGATCCGGCCAACGGGTTCCTGGCCATCCATCGGAAGATAGTCGGCCGTCTCCCCTGGGAACAGATCGACAAGGGTTACTTTTTCGAGACGGACCTTCTTTTTCGTATGAACATGTTGACAGCCAAGGTCGTAGAAGTTTCCGGTAGAAGCCATCTACCTCGAGGAAACGAGCAGCGGCGTTAAGCTGTGGCGCCAAGCGATACCGTTCGCCCTCAAGTGCCTTTGGAACCTGGCGAAGCGCGTAGCGCTTCGCTATTACCTAGGCGGTTTCGGATTGCCATCCATCTTCCTGCTTCTCGGAAGCTCTTCCGTACTGTTCGGCGTTCTCTTCGGACTCTGGCACTGGGTCGGTTCGCGAGAACCCGCCACCGCCGGAACGGTCATGCTGGCGGGCCTGCCCATCCTTTCCGGCATACCGATGCTGATAGAGTTCCTCCGCCACGACGTGTCAAGGGAACCCAACCAACCCGTTCATCCTCACTTGCGGGGCGATGGTCCGGGGTTCACGCTGCCGGGCGAGGAGAATGTGGTTCGGTAGACAACGAAGTCGTCCACGCCTATCTCCGCTGCCGGCACCCGAACGAGCCAATCCGGCGACTCTCCACGTGCCAGACGCGCATAGAGGCCGTCCGGCCCTGAGCGCTCCATGTACCACTCGTGACCGTGCGTTCCCCGTGCGCCGGGGCACTGCAAGATAAACTCCACTCCGCGCCTTTCGGCGACAACGCGGGCAGAGTCGGGCGGCGAGAGAAGAATAGCGTGGGTGTCAGCCAAGCCCTCTTCGTTACAATGGCATCCAGTCGCGACGACCCCCAGGCCGCTTAGGTACGCGACTTTGGCCCCGTCGAACGGATGGGTGGCGATCGTCCCGTCACGCACCCGGGGCACACGGGCCAAAGCCCTGCCCAACGACGTCCAATCGCAATCCCTGTGATCCACAACGGACTCCCAGAAAGGACTCGTCGCTTCGTTCTTGACGAGGAAATCCATGGCTACAAAGCCAAGAAACGGCGACAGGATAACGCCGACGACAGAGAACACCGCGGCGGCCCGGAGCGTAGCGGCTTGGAGGCCTGCGGATGATAGGTTCCACAACCGCCACCCGAACATGGCCGCCGCACCACCCAAGGGAATGCCGGTGAATAGAATGTAGTGGCGAATCAGTCGGGCTGTCCAGAAGGAGAAGGCTGCTGCGGACAACATTCCCACCAAGAGTACCAGAAACCCACCAAGAGTACCAGAAACGCCTCACGGCGCCCGCCCCGCGGCCCCCTGCCACTCCGGATGCCCCCCGTGCATCACGTCGCTGACGGCCGCGTAGGGCCCTCTGAAGAAACCCGGCACGATAATCCACATACCGATGCCTGCAACTACGGCCGCCGTAGCCGCGACCATACCACGCGTAATGGCGCCGAGCCTTCGCCAACGTCGTTGCGTCAAGGCGACCGCGCTCGCCGCGAGGGCAAGGAGTGCCCCCATCAGAACATGTGCGGCCGAGAGCCGGTCCAACTCCAGAGACAGGAAATCGGCCGGCGAACGCTCGACAAACAGGGCGCCGGCTCTTGCCACCGCCATAGCCAGTGCGTAGCGCCACAACCCTCGGGCTCGCCGGTCCCCGCCCCAGATTATCCACGCAGCCCCAAGGCAAGACCGCCAACGCCAGCCGGAAGCAGCATCTCCGTCCCGGCCCAAATGCCGACGCCGGCCACCACCCCCGCGAAGCCTGCCATGCGCCCGGAACCTCCACCTCCAGCCGCGTGGCGCAGCAACAACCCCAAAACCGCGGCTTCCAGACACAGATGCAAGGCATGGTGATCGTAAGCATACACGCCAAAAGATGCACGAAGTGTCAAACCCCAGCCGATCAGGAACATCGCCACGGCAAGAAGACTGCCAGCCCGCCCCATCACGGGTTCTCCGGGTTGGTGGTGGTGTTCCGGCCGAGGCGAGGGGATCGGGTGAAGGTGCTGTGGTGGGACGGGACGGGTCTGGTTCTGGCGTCGAAGCGTCTGGAACAGGGCCGCTTTGCATGGCCGTCAGTGAAGGATGGAGTGATACGGGTATCGCGGGGGCAGTTCGAGGCGTTGTTCGAGGGACTGGATTGGCGGCGGGTGTGGAAGCCGCGGGTCCGGCGCCCGCTTTCGGCGGCGTGAGGGGGCGGTTTTTGGTTGCTAAGTAGCTGTTTTCATGGTACTATTGTGCTCATGGAGATCAACTCCGGCAAGGCCGATCTGACTTCTCTTGCGCCGCCCTTGCGGGCGCTGTTCGAGGGACAGCAGGCGGCTATGGAGGCGCTTCGTAGCGAGAACGCCGCGCTTTCCGACCGCAACCAGCATCTTGAAGACCAGAACC
The DNA here is from genome assembly GCA_022823055.1 of Candidatus Binatia bacterium. Lineage (GTDB taxonomy): Bacteria > Desulfobacterota > Binatia > UBA9968 > JAJDTQ01 > JAJDTQ01. The sequence goes on from JAJDXX010000232.1 coordinate 7,188, forward strand.
GCCGCCTCGAACATCTCATGTGGGAGATGCGCCGGGCGGTGTACGGCAAGAAGTCGGAGAAGCTCGATCCCGGCCAGCTGCAACTGGCGTTCGAGGACCTCGAAGCGGCCGTGGCCGAAGCGGAAGAAGCCGCGCCGGCGGCCGCCAGGGGGGCGTCTCGCCGGAAGCGTCGGGCGGCGGAGCGCAACATCGGCCATCTGCCCGCTCATCTGCCCCGGTCCGAACAGGTGATCGAGCCGCCGAGCACGCAGTGTCCGTGCGGCTGCGGCGAGATGGAGCGCATCGGCGAAGACCGCACCGAGCGGCTGGACATCGTGCCGGCCCAACTCCAGGTGATCGTCACGGTGCGGCCCAGGTACGCTTGCCGGGTGTGCGAGGAGGGGGTCACCCAGGCCGAGGCGCCGGCGCACCTGATCGAGGGCGCGCTGCCGACCGAAGGGGCCATCGCCCACGTGCTGGTGTCGAAGTACGCCGACCACTGCCCGCTCTACCGCCAGTCTCAGATCTACGCCCGCTCGGGGATCGAACTTCACCGCTCGACGCTGGCCGGGTGGGTGGGCAAGGCGGCGTTCCACCTCAAGCCGGTGGTGGACCGGCTGGCCTGGCGCCTGAGACAGTCGGGGAAGCTGTTCATGGACGAGACCCGGGCTCCGGTTCTCGACCCCGGCCGGGGCAGGACCAGGACGGGGTGGCTGTGGGCGCTGGCCCGGGACGACCGAAGCTGGGGCGGCCCGGACCCGCCCGGGGTGGTGTACTTCTACGCCCCGGGCCGCGGTGGCGACCACGCGGAGACCTTCCTCAAGGGGTTCAAGGGCATCCTGCAGGTGGACGGCTATGCCGGCTACAACAGGCTTGCCGACCCGGACCGGCAGGTGCGCCTGGCGTACTGTTGGGCCCACTCCAGGCGGAAGGTTCACGACGTCTTCGATCGCGACCGCTCCGGAATCGCCGCCGAGGGCCTGCGGCGGATCGCGGAGTTCTACGCCATCGAGGCCGGGGTCCGCGGCGCCTCGGCCGAACGGCGCCTTGCCGAGCGCCAGAGCCACACCGCGCCCCTCATCGAGGAGTTCGGCGTGTGGCTCAGGGAGCAACGCACGCGGCTCTCGGCCAAGTCCCGCCTGGGCGAGGCGCTGGCTTACATCGCCCGGCACTGGGACGGCCTGCTGGTGTTCCTCGAAGACGGCCGCGTCGAGATGGACACCAACTGCGTCGAGAACCTCATCCGCCCGCTTGCCCTGAACCGCAAGAACGCCCTGTTCGCCGGCCACGACGAAGGCGCCGCCGCCTGGGGCCGCGTCGCTTCGCTGGTCGAGACCGCCAAGTTGAACGGCGTCGAGCCCTACGCCTACCTCAAGGCCACCCTCGAAGCCATCGCCTCGGGCCACCCCGCCTCACGCATCGACGAGCTCCTTCCCTGGGCCTTCACCCCCGACTCTCCCTGAAAGTCAACGTGCCCCAGCCGTAACGCTTACGTTCATCGCACGCCACCTGTAGCAGCAGAGTTGCCACCGCCGCGACGAGCGGCATGGGGACGCGCCGCAACTGCTGCCCTACTAACGACACCCAGCGCATGATGAACCGACAAGACTGGCCTCAAAAGGCGTCAATGTCCAGCCCGAAGGAACTTACGCCGACGACAAACGAGCAGACATTTGCGTCTCGTACAACGGCTTTAACGTGCCTGCCGAGATCAAGAAGGACTCGCACGACGATCTTTGGAAAGCCATCCGCAGCCAATTGATCGAGAAGTACACGCGGGATCCGGGAGCGGCCGGGTACGGCATCTACCTCGTGTTCTGGTTCGGACGCGACAGGTGCAAGCGGCCGCCGACCGGACCTCCACCCGAGACCCCTTCCGCCCTGAGCACCCAACTCATCGCCGTTGCGAACCTGTCTCCCGAGGAGCGCCGCAAGATTTCCGTCTGCGTTATCGACGTGTCGAAGCCGGACTCCATAGGCAAGGCCGTCGGCTAAGGAATCTCTCTGAATAAGCCCGGCATGCTATGATGGATGAACAATCATGGACCGGGGGTGAACGAGGCATGGGACAAGGGACGTTTGCGGAACATGAGCACGACCGGAAGAAGCGGCGGACGCGGCGGGAGGTGTTTTTTGGAGAAGATGGAGGGGCTGATACCGTGGGAGGCTCTGGAAGCGAGGATCGAGCCTCATTACCCGAAGACGGGCTGTGGCCGGCAGCCGTATCCGTTGGCGGTGATGCTGCGGGTGCACTGCGTGCAGTTGTTCTACAACCTGAGCGACCCGGGGATGGAGGATCTGTTGTACGAGGCGGAGTCGGTGCGGCGTTTTGCGGGGCTGCGGTTGTCGGGGCCGTTGCCAGACGAGACGACGATCCTGAACTTCCGGCGACTGCTGGAGCGTCAAGGACTGGGGAGGGGACTGTTCGAGGAGATCAACGCGCACCTGGCGTCACAGGGGCACCGGCTGCGTCGTGGGACGATCATGGACGCGAGCATCATCTCTGCGCCGTCGTCGACGAAGAACCGCAGGCAGGAGCGGGACCCGGAGATGCACCAGACGAAGAAGGGGAAGCAGTGGTACTTCGGGATGAAGGCTCACATCGGGGTGGATTCGGAGACGGGACTGGTGCACAGCCTGGAGACGACGCCGGCTAACACGGCGGACGTGACGATGGCGAACGGGTTGCTGCACGGCGATGAGGAGCAGGTACACGGCGACGCGGGCTACCAGGGGGTGGAGAAGCGCGCGGAGAACCGGGACGTGGAGGTGGAGTGGCGGGTGGCGATGAAGCCGAGCAAGCGGAGGAAGCTGGATCGGGAGGGCCCGGAGGCGAGGGAGGAGAAGCGCAAGGCGGAGGTTCGGGCCAAGGTGGAGCACCCGTTCCTGTACATGAAGCGTCACTTCGGATACGCCAAGGTGCGTTATCGGGGGCTGGCGAAGAACACACAGCGGATCGCGGTTCTGCTGGGCTTTGCGAACCTGCTGATCGCGGGTCGCTACGCTACGGATTGACCGAGGGAGACGTGCGCCCTCAGCCCACCGCGAGGCGGCGGAACCGGGCGGCTACCGGCGATCAAGCCACTGCCGGGCGCCTTCCTGGCCGAAACAGAACATGTGAAGGCTGAAGCTACCGGAAATGCCGCTTGATCAAACCTTCTCTAGGAGTCTGACCGAGAAATAGCAATTGGATCGACGGCATGGGGCGGGTGTGATTGATTATAGGGCATGAGCAAGACCTTTCGTAGTTGGGATGTGGACCAGCGGTGGCTGTTGCCGGCGTCTGTGGATGATTTTGTGCCAGCGGGACATGCCGCGCATCTGATACGGGATGCGGTTCGGGAGACGCTGGACCTGACGGCGATCTACGAGTCGTATGAAGGGAGCCGTGGGCAGCCGCCGTATCATCCTGGGATGATGGTGGCGTTGTTGCTGTATGGGTATAGCTGCGGGGTGTACTCGTCTCGGCGGATCGCCCGGGCCTGCGAGGAGCGAGTGGACTTTATGGCGGTGAGCGGGCTGGAGCGTCCGGACTTTCGCACCATCAGCGATTTTCGCAAGCGTCATCTGGAGGCTCTGGGAGGTCTGTTCAAGCAAGTGTTGGGGCTGTGCCGGCGGGCGGGGTTGGTGAAGCTGGGGCATGTATCGCTGGACGGGACGAAGATCAAGGCCAATGCGTCGAAGCGCAAGGCCATGTCGTATGGCCGGATGGTGAAGGCGGAGGGCAAACTGGAGGCAGCGGTGAGGGGGTGGTTGGAGCAGGCGGAGGCTGAGGACGCGGCAGAGGATGGGGAGCACGGCAAGGAGGTGCGAGGAGACGAGATGCCTGGGTGGGTGGCGGACAAGCAGCAGCGACTGGCGCGGATTCGAGAGGCCAAAGAGGCTCTGGAAGCGGAGGCCAGGGACAAGGCAGACAAGGGAGGGCCGGGGAAGTCTGGTGAGGGCGAGGCCAAGCCGACGGACAAGGCGCAGCGCAACTTCACCGACCCGCAGAGCCGCATTCTCAAAACCGGAGACGGCTTCATCCAGGGCTACAACGCCCAGGCTGCGGCCGATGCGGGACATCAGGTGATCGTCGCGCACGGGGTGACCGACAGCGGCAGCGACCAGAAGCAGTTGAAGCCCATGATCGAGGCCATCGAGGAGGAGACCGGGACGTTGCCGCAGCAACTCTCTGCGGATGCCGGCTATGGCTCGGAGGACAATCTCGCCATCCTGAAGACGCATGGCATTCGGGGCTATGTGGCCACCGGGCGCCAGAAGCACGGCACCGCGGCAGCCGTGGGCGCAAAAGCTGCACCCTGCGGGAGCCTGCGGGAGGCCATGGCCCGGCGGTTGAAGCAGGGCGGGCGGCGCAGCCGCTACCGTCTGCGCAAAGTGACCATCGAACCGGTCTTCGGTCAGATCAAGCATGCCCGAGGCTTCCGACAGTTCCTGCTGCGCGGCCTGGATCAAGTGCAGCATGAATGGGCGCTGGTCTGCATCGCCCACAACCTCAACAAACTCGCCGCCCACCGTGCCAAGACTCTGGCGGCTCAAGCTTGAACCCCTGCTCACGCTCGTTGTAACCCGGAACGCCACTATGCCACACTCGAAAGAGCCTCCTCTCACTTCGCAACCCTACGCTCAGGACGAACCGTGAGAAGCACCTTGGAACCCGGTCGTCCTGAGCTTGTCAAACAGCGAGTAAAATCGAAGGCCGACTCACTTTCTCGGACAGACTCCTAGAACGTTCCGGACACCATGAGATAAGCACAGTGGCGAGAGTGCCCGCCCCCACCACCAAAAGCAACGCTTGGCTGGCGCCGGGAGCCCGCTGGTTGGTCGCATTGGGCGTGGCAGTCTACTTCGTCACGCTTCTCAAGTGCGCGTGGCTTTCCGACGACTACTTCATCGCCTTGCGGCAGGTAGAGCAAGTATTCGCCGGACACGGCATCCGGTTCAACCTGTACGAACGCGCCTTCCTCAGCACGTCCGTGGTCTACTTCTTCATCCTTTTGCCGCTCCGCGTCCTCACATCGGAGCCGTTCGTCCTTCACGCAATCATCGCGCTGACCTGCAACGCCGCACTGCTTTGGCTCCTTTGGCTGCTGGCCCGCAAGGATGTCCGGGTGTGGCTCCTGGCACTCGGCCTGTTGTTCGCGTCCAAGGCCCACTTCGATTACTCGTGGTTCGGTCAGGAGAACCCGATTGGCCATTTCCTGGCCGCGGCCCTTGCCCTGATGTGGCTGCGGATGTATCCCGGCCTTCGCCACGGGAAGCCTCAAGACCGGTCGAACTGGCGCTGGTTCGTTGCCTTGGTGGCTGTCGCGCCGCTCTAT
>JAJDXX010000112.1 GCA_022823055.1 Candidatus Binatia bacterium
GCAGCATAATTTGCGGGTCTTTTTCGCCGTCGGCTGCGTTACGTCACCACCGGGCTTGACCCGGTGGTCTTCCTCGCGTGGTACCCGCCACTGCTCGTCATCGCGCCTTGCCGACAACGAAAAATCCTCCGCATATTAGGCTGCGAATTAACCAGACACCACACTAGATTCGTTCGAGAAAGGCGCCGTCGCCGCGGTTCGGCTGTCGCTGCGGCGACAACTGGCGCGCTCCCGGAAGCACTTCACCCAGGGCGGCGAGCGTGGACAGGCAACGCGCCGCGTTGCGGTTGCCGGAGCTGGCCTGGGTAGGGACGGCATACAAGCCGATGTGGGTCCGCAACCAATTGTCCCTGAGCCGGACGAGCCGCCCGGACTCCAGGTACGCGCTCACGAAGCCATTCCAACCGATGGCCATCCCGAGACCGTTGGCGGCGGCGTCCAGCAACTCCTGATAGTCATCGAGGGTTTCCGTCGGGGCCTTGGGCGGATCGCAGTCGTGTGCGCTGAACCACGTTGTCCACGTGGCCCACGTTTCGCCGTTCTGGATCGCTTCCAGACGTGGAATATCCGCCCAATGGCGTGGGTGCCTGCCGAAAGCCCGTTCGAACCGTCTGACGAGGGTCGGCGAGGCGACCGGGACGATCTCTTCGTCCAGCACCTTCACCGCGGCGGGCTCGCTCGGCGCGGCCGCATACTCGAAAAGGACGTCGATCCCCGTCGGCGCGAGGAATCGCAGCATGTCGTAGTCGCAGGTCAGAACGCGCACGTCCGCGTTGTCGTCCATGGCGCGCTTGACCTGCGGAATGGAGGGGCGCAGCAGGAAGTTCGCTACCTCCTTCGTGCACGCGATGGTTACGCTGGGCGTCTGCACGCCGAGCCCTTTGCTGGCCGCATGCAGGTTTTCCAACGCGGCCTTGACCGCGACATAATAATCCTGACCGCTCGGTGTCAAAACCACTCCCCGGCCTTGACGCCGAAACAGCTTTTCGCCGATCCTTGTCTCCAGGTTGCGGATGTGACGGCTGACCGCCGACTGGGAGGTGAGCAACTCCTCGGAAGCGCGTATCACACCGCCGAGCCGTGCCGTAGCCTCGAATGCGACCAGAGCGCTGGTGGAGGGGACTCTGAACCTGGGTTCACTCATATCATTTACGATATCAGTTTTTCTTGGAAAGAAAAGAGTTTTCTTGAGGGGTTGGAACAGGTTTTGTTCAGCCCACGGTCCCGCCGCTGCTGATGCTCCCGAGACCTTCCGAGCCGTCGGTGATCACGTCGATCACGGTGGGACGCCCCTTCGTCAACGCCTCCCTGACCGCGTCCTGAATTTCGGCGGGTTGGTCGACCCGCAGGCCGTCGGCGCCGAAGCCCCGCGCAATGGCGGCGAAGTCGGTGTCGCTGAAGGCGGCGGGAGAGTCCCCTCCCAGGTCGCCGGTGGCGATCATGCTCAGCGCGGAGTTGTTCATGACGACGAAGACCACGGGCAGGTTGTACTGCACGGCGGTGGCGATGACGTGCACCGACATGGAGAAGCCGCCGTCGCCGCTGACGCTCACCACCGGACGATCCGGGTGCACGAGTTGCGCGCCCACCGCGGCGGGCGCGCTCCAACCCATCCCGGCCAGACCTCCGGGCACGAAGAGGGTCCCCGGCGCCTTGGTCTTGAAGTAATGGGCCATCCACACGCGGTTGCTGCCGGCGTCGAGGGTGACGATGGCCTCCGGGTCCAGCGCCTCGTTGAGATCCCGCACCAAGCGCTGCGGCAGGATGGGCACCGCGCCGGAGTGGAGCGCCGGGTTCTCGAAGAACCGCTCGGCGCGCTTGCGTTCCTCCAGCCGGGCGGCCGCCCCTTCACGGCCGTCGCGCTGGAGGCCCTCGCCGCCCATGCGCAGCAGTTGCTCCAACACCGCCTTGGCGTCGCCGATGAGCGCCGTCTCCACCGGATAGGACCAGCCGGCGTTGCGCGGCTCGATGTCGATCTGGATCAGCCTCTGCCGGCCGGCGTCGATGAGCTGCTCGCTGTTGGTGTCGTTGGGGGCCAGCCGCGACCCCACCACCAGGAGGGTGTCGGCTTCGCGTATGACGCTGTTGGCTACCGGCTGTCCGTAACGGCCCATCATGCCGAGGGCCAGCGAATGGGTCTCGGGGAACGCGCTCTTGCCGTTGTAAGTGGTCGCCACCGGGCTGCCCAGCAGCTCGGCCATGGCCGCCAACTCGTCATACGCCTTGGCGGCGTGCACGCCGTTACCCGCGATGATGACCGGCCGCTCCGCCGCCTTGAGCCGCTCGATGGCCGAAACCAGGTCCTCCACGGCCGGCAGGGTCGGGGACTTTCGCAGCCAGTTTTCGGTCGGGTGCACGCGCGGCGGCTTGTCCGGATCCAGCGCGCCGGCGATGGCTCCCTGGCGCATGACCACGGCGGTGGGGCCCGGCCGCCCGGTGACCGCGTGCTTGATGGCCATCTGCAGGCCCAGCACCGCTTCCTTGGGGGAGGCCGCCAGCACCGAGAACTTGGTGATACCCTCCAGCAGCTTCCTCAGGTCGAACGCCCCGTAATGGCCCCAGCCGCTGGCGTTCCTGGGGTTCAGGGAGAAATCGCCGCCCTCGGTGGTGTCCCCCAGCACCACCATGGGCGAACCCGCCAGATACGCCTCCAGCGTGCCGAATATGGCGTTGGTGCCGATGAACGCACCCTGCCCGAGGACGACCCCCGGTCTGCCCGTAAGGCGGCCGTAGATGTCCGCCATGATCGAGGCGGACTGCTCGTGCCGCACCAGGATGGGCCGCACCTTGTCGGCATGGCCCGCCAGCGAATCGAAGATACGCATGGCGCTGCCCCCGGGAATTCCGAAGACGAAGTCGATCCGTGCCTCCGACAGAACTTCGCAAATCTTCTCGTGCGCTGTGATCATCCATTCCCCCGCGTTGCGACCATCGACACTGGTGTCGTGGGTGACAAATGTGCTTATGAATATACGACGATTCGAGCCCGGTCATAATACATGCCTTTGTACATGCCTTTGCCCACCTACAGGAGTGAACCCCGATGAATTCCACAGACGAAAAATTCGTGGACGTGAACGGCATCCGCACGCGCTACTTCGAGAAGGGAAGCGGCGAGAACCTCGTGCTGATCCACGGCGGCGTGTTCGGCTCCAACGACGCCGCCGACTGCGGCCTGGACTGGGGACTCAACTTCGACGCCCTGGCGCGGTGGTTCCACGTCTACGCCCTGGACAAGCTCGGCCAGGGGCTGACCGACAACCCGCCCAGCGACGACGACTACACCATGGCCGCGACCGTGCGCCACGCCATCGGCTTCATCGAGGCCCTGAAGCTGGGCGGCGTGCACGTCGTGGGCCACTCCCGCGGCGCCTACGTCGCCGCCCGCATGACCCTCGAGCGTCCGGACCTGGTGCGGTCGTGCATCCCGGTGGACACCAACACGCTGGCGCCGGGCATGGGACGGAACCACATCGTCTTCGCCGACGCCCCGGAACCCCGGCTCACGCGGGAGAGCCAGCGCTGGGTCATTGAGCGCTACTCCTACAGCGGCGCGCACATCACCGAAGACTGGCTCGATTCCATGACCGAGATCGCGCAACTGCCCAAGTACCAGGAAACCGTGGACCGGATGGTCACCCGGGGCTTGCGCAAGAGCCTGTTCCTGACGAAGCACTCGCTCCAGAAGGAGGAGACCCTGGGCTGGATCCGCGACCGCGGGCTGCAAAGGCCCACCCTGCTGGTGTGGGGCTACAACGATCCCACCGCCACCCTGGCCCAGGGACTGCGGCTCTTCGAGCTGTTGACCCTGCGCGAGCGGCGCTCGCAGATGCACATCATCAACCGGGCGGGGCACTTCTCCTACCGGGAGCACCCGCGGGAGTTCAACGAAGTGCTGCGGGGATTCATCGCCAGCCAAGGGCGGTAGGCCACCCCGTCACAGAACGTCATTCCCGCTTCCCAGGCTGTGTCGAAACTCCGCTCGGACACGAAATGACACCAACCTCCCGAAATCGTCATTCCCGCGGAAGCGGGAATCCAGGTGGGGTGGGGCCGGGCAATGAGGCCGCCGCACCCCCCACCCCTGGATTCCCGCTTGCGCGGGAATGACTCATTGGGGTGTAGCGGGATTCGGTAACTACTAGAAATCATTGAACAAGATTTTATTTTCATATCAAGGACGATTTCGGGAGCCGTTGCCTCTCTGGATGGGGTTTTTGACACAACCTGGGAAGCGGGAATGACGATTCGCACGGTCGCTGCACTGCGTTCGACACGCGCGCCTACCCGCCGAGCCACTGCAACAGCGCTTCCTGCGGGGCGTCCACCACGCCTTGAGGCCAGGGGATGTGGAGGGTGTAGTGGAAGATGCCCACCAGCACCGCCAGCGCCAGCGCGGTGTATCCGAGGGAGAGGCGCCAGCCGGCGTGGGCGCGCAGCGCCAGATACAGCAACATGAACAGCGGCACGCTCGGCAGGAAACCTATCAGCCAGATGGATGCCAGCAGGCCCAGTATCCAGCCGAAGATGTCGGCGGCGCGGCGCGCGATGACACGGCCCGGGACTCCCCGGTCCGCTTCCAGGTCCATGACGCGGCCGGCGCCCGGCACGGGGACGCGGAAGAGGTCCAGAAACAGTTGCGCGGCGCACATGCCCGCCGCGGCCACACCGATCACCAGGGGGAAGAGCCGCGCCTGTGGCGGCCACCCGCGGGCGGTGACCACGCCGGTGAGCACCAGGAGGAGGATGGCCAGCGTGAACACGGCGGGGACGCTCAGGTGGAAACGGTACGCCGGTGCCGACGGCTCGTCCGCGGGCTCGTCCGCCGGCATGCCCGTCCGGGTCCACCTTTGGCCGTACACCAGGCTCAGGACGATGAGCGCGCCGATGACGAGGACGATGGGGCGCCAGAGCCAGGTCACGCCGAAGTGGCTGGCCGCGATGAAGAAGTAGTTCTCAAGCACGCTGCTCAGCACCAGCCCAAGGATGAGCGGCGGCCGGGGCCAGCCGAAGCGCTTCATCAGCCATCCCAGGATACCGAACGACAGCAGCAGGATCAGGTCGCCGAAGTGGCGCTTGGCCTGAAACGCGGCCAGGAACACGACGACGATGATCAGCGGCGCCAGCAGGTGCACGCGGACGTTGGCGAGGCGGGCCAGGTGGTTGGTGAGGAGCAGGCACAGGCCCGTGCCGAAGATGTTGGCGATGGCGATGCTCCACACCATGGTATAGGTGACGTCCAGGTGCTTCGTGAGCATGTCGGGACCCGGGGCGATGCCCTGGATCAGGAACACCCCGAGCAGGATGGCCATGGCGGCGCTGCCGGGCACGCCGAAGGCCAGGGTCGGGATCAGCGAGCCGCCTTCTTTGGCGTTGTTGGCGCTCTCCGGCGCGATGACCCCGCGCACGTCGCCGGTGCTGAAGGTGTCGCGGGCGCCGCGCTCCGTCTGCACCGCGTGGCCGTAGGTGAACCAGTCCACCACCGCGCCGCCCAGGCCCGGCGTGGCGCCCACCCATACGCCCACGGCGCTGGAGCGCAGCACCAGGAACCAGTGGCGCAGGGCGTCGCGGATGCCCGCGGTGACGCCGCGCAGCGCGTCCCTGGGCACGTCGGCGATGCGCGTGCCGCGGATCACGAGGTCCGCCATCTCCGGGATGGCGAAGATGCCCAGGGCCACCGGCACCAGCGGCACCCCCTCCCAGAGGTAGAGCTGGCCGAAGGTCCAGCGCATCTCGCCCACCTGGTAGTCCATGCCCACCATGCCCACCATGAGCCCCAGGGCCCCAACCACCAGCCCCTTTAACGGCGCGCCGCCGCTCAGCACCGCCACCATGGAGATGCCCAGCATGCCCATCATGAAGAACTCGGGGGCGCTGAACGCGAGCACGATGGGCCGCAGCACCGGGATGGAAACCGCGAGGATCAGCGCACCGAAAAGGCCCCCCATCATGGACGCCATGTACGCGGCGCCGAAGGCCCGCCCCGCCTCGCCCTTCTTGGCCATGGGATGGCCGTCCAGGATGGTGGCCTGCGACGCCGCGGTGCCCGGCACCCCGAACAGCACCGACGGGATGGTGTCCGACGTGCTCGTCACCGAGATGAGCCCGATCATGACCGCGAACGCGCTCAGGGTATCGAGGTCCAGCGTGAACGGCAGGAGGATGGCGAGGCCCACCAGCCCGCCGAGGCCGGGAATGGCGCCCAGGGAAAGCCCCATGACGACGCCCAGGGCCAGGAAGGCAAGACTCTTCGGCACCACCGTGGCGACACAGGGACAGCCGAAGATGTTCTCCACCGCGCTGAGGGCCGCTTCCCACATGGGCACCTTCCCTTGTAATTTCCGTGCGGTTTGGACTAGTGGTTTGGACGAGTGTCGTGTCCCGTCGACTCGTATGAACGTGTGTAACCTACCGCAACGGATTCAAAGAGGACAAACCATGGGAATCGCAGCCATTGACCACTGGGTGCTGGTCGTCAAGGACCTGGAAGAGACCTTCGCGTTCTATCGCAAGCTCGGACTCGACGCGGGGTGGCAGGAGCGCCCGGGCGGGCGCGGCACACGGCCGATCATCCGCATCAGCGAGACGCAGAAGATCAACCTGTACGTGGTGGACCGCTACGAGACCGAGAGCCCCACGCACGCGCCCAACTACGCCACCGGCGGCGCGGACTTCTGCCTGCGCTGGGAAGGGACCGTGCAGGAGGCGCGGGACTTCCTGCAGCAGGCCGGAGTCGCCGTCATCTCGGGTCCCGTGGCCCGCACCGGTTCCGAAGGCGTCGGCACCAGCCTGTATGTCCGCGACCCCGACGACAACCTGATCGAGCTGATGACCTACGGCGACCCCGCGTACGCTTAGCCGGCCGTTACCGGGCAGGGCGGGCGGCGCAAGTGAGGCGGAAGGAACGCACCGGGATGAAGTCCGGGGCAATCGACACGAGTTTCCTCGACACCCGCAGCCTTCTTGGCCTGCTGGCGCTGGCCGCAGCCGGTTTTGTGGCGGGCTGCGGCGCCGGCCCGGTTACGGGCGAGTTTCCCGGGCCGCCGGCCGCGGTATCCGCGAACGAACAGCCGTCATCGTTGGACGACCCCGCGGTGGGCGGGGGCACGCCCGCGAATGATCCTGAAGAGCCGGCGCAGAAACCGGTGACGGGCGCGCCGGGGCAGGCCCCGCCCGGCACTACCCAGGGCGGACGCCACGTGTCCTTGCGTCCGAGCGCGAACACCACCGCGGCGGACCCGATGCACCATTGGGGGCGCCGGCAAACCGGGCCGATTGCCACCGGCCTCGCGCCCGTGCCGGAGTTCGGCGACCCGGTGGGCGATTTCCGGGCGCTGCGGGACGCGGCCCGCGCCGGCGGGGACGCTCCCGTGGTTCCGGATCTGCGCGACGGCGATGCCGTCGCCGCCCTCGGCCATGACCGCGGCGTACGCTACGGCCGCTGGTCGGGCGGCCCCGCGGACACGCTGTCGATCCGCTTCGACCTTTCGGAGGCCGGTTACGAGTTGCGGAACGACGATGCGTTCGGGGCCGCGCTCGCGCGCGCCGGGAAGACGTGGAGCCGCCGGATCGCCGACACCTGGCGAAGCTGGGAGCGCGAAGCCGGCGACATCAAAGGGTGGTCGGTGGGCGACGATCCGGACAGCGGCGGCGCCATTCGCGTGGGTTACGGCGGCGAGACCAGCACCGGCGTGATCATCCACGTGACCGAAGCCGATCTTGGCGGCGACATCGCCGCCAGCGCGCGCGGCGGCCCGGTGCCGCCCGGCGATGTCTGGGAGCCGCACTTCGGCGCCATCGGATTCGACAAGGACTACCTGGACGCCGCCGGCGAGGCCTCCCTGTTCGCCACCATGGTGCACGAGATCGGCCACGTGCTCGGCGCGTGGAACGGCACCGACGACACGGAAGCTTATGCGCCGTACACCGATGCGGCCGCCGGCGTCTGGACGGGCCCCCACGTCACGGCCGTCCACGGCGGACCGGCGCCGTTCCAGGACGAAAGCGAGCCCCACGCCTGGGTGGAAGGCGCCCGGAACCCGGGCACGGTGGACTACGACACCGCGCACAGCGGCCTGTGCGTTTCGGTCATGTCCTACTGCAGTCAGCGCGCGGCGATCCCGGCTTTCGTCCCCGCGGAGCTCGACTTCGCCTTTCTCAAGGACCTAGGGCTGACGATCATCGAAGCGGACGAGCGGCCGGAGACCTACGGGCTGGCGGGCTGGATGGATCATGCGGCGTTCACGGTGTCGGTCGCGCGCGAGCTGCGGGTGACCCTGGCCGATCCGCAACCGCGCTACGCCGGGCAAGGCGCGCCGTGGCAAACCCTGGACACGCTCGACCTGTTGCGGGCGGAGGCGGACGCATTCGGATACCGGAGCGCCGGGAGACTCGCGGACAGCTACCCGCTGGGCGGCACGGTGCGTTATTCCGGCGGGCTCATCGGCGCCGCGGTGGATTATCCGGGGCTACCGCCAGTGCGCGGCGACGCCGACCTGTCGATCGATCTGGCGGACATGAACGGGAGCGCGAGCTTCACCTCCCTGTGGGTGCTGCATGACGGCAGCCGCTACCGGTTCGGCGACGGCAGCCTGCACTACTCCATCGCGGTCACCGACGAAGGCATCGCCAGCGGAGGCACGAGCGCGTCGCTGGCCGCGGCGTTCCATGGACCCGCGCACGAAGAGGTGGCGGGAACGCTCGACGACTACGAGGCCGGCCTGATCGCGAGTTTCGGCGCGGCGCGCGACCAACGGCCGGACTACCGCGACGTGATCGCCGCGGCCGATCGCGTCCGGGGTCTGACCTACCAGGCCGGGTCCGCGGATACGGAGGACGATGGCTGGCGCGGCTACCGGTGCGCCGCCGGACCTTCGTGCGAAGCGCGGCGAGGCGGGTCGGACGGCTGGGGCGACTGGCACGACATCGCCGCCTCCGACGGCGAGACGCCGCGCGAACGAGTGCTTGACCGGACCTCCGGGTGGGGTCCGTGGCTCGACGCCGTGCCGGTCGCCGATCACGACGGCATCCGGATCGCGCGCCATTACCAGAGGAGAACCGACGGAGGCCGCGGCCGTTACGAGTCCGACGGATATTTCGGAACCATGGAGCACGCTGCGTTCGGAACCCGGTTCTACGGGTACGCCCACTGGGAGACCGGCGACGGCAGCGTCTCCGACTTTCACCGTTACAGCACCGGTTTCCAGGGTGCCCTCTCGGGCGCCCGCCCGGACGACGCGCTCACCTGGGAAGGCCGGATGGTGGGGTTCCAGTTCGACCGGGAGTCCGGCGAGGATCCGTTCGTGCAAGGGCAGGCGAGCGTCCGGTTTTCCCTTTTCTTCAACAACGTCGATGTCCGTTTCTCCGACGTGACGAGCCGGGACGGGGAGCGGCGGTTGCCGTTCTTCGGGTTCGACGCCATTCCGGTGGCACCGGACGGGACGTTCAACGGATGGGACGAGGGCTTGATCGAGGGCGCGTTCTTCGGCCCGTCCCACCAGGAAGCGGCGGGCCTGTTCCACCACAACGGCAGGAGCGTCATCGGCAGCTTCGGTGCGGTGGCGCCGAACGCCGCGGTGGCAGGCAACGCCGCCCCGGCGTCCGGCGGGAACTGACCCCCCGGGTGACGACGCGAACCCGCGGCGCGTCCCGCTACGCTGCCTCCGGCCGCGGCCCCACGCGGATGGGGCCGGGCTCGTAGAGCGGCTGGCAGATGCCGGACTCGTCAACGTCGAGCTTGTAGAGCCCGATGGCGTTGTCCATCAGGATCTTCTTGCGTTCCTCCGCGGAGGTGACATCCTGCAGCGAGTGGGTGCGGCACCACACCGACTTGGGGAACGTGGTGGTGCCGTGGGGGTAGTCCACCGAGTACATGATCTTGTCCACGCCGATCTCGTCGCGGCTGCGGATGCCGTGGCGCTCGTGCCAGAACGTGCTCCACATGTTGGTGCGGAAGACGTCGCTGGGCTTGCGCGTCAGTGTGGTGTTCTCGGCCACGCTGCGCTCCTCGAACTCGTGGTCCAGCTCCTCCAGCAGGTACGGCAGCCAGCCCACGCCGCTCTCGACGCTGATGGTCTTGAGCTTGGGGAACTTCTCGAACACGCCCGAGTAGAGGATGTTGGAGACGATCTCCATGTGGCTCACGAAGGTCATGGACACGCCGAGGGCCAGCCGGGCACGCGCTTCCAGGGAGTCCCAGGGCGGCAGCGCCGGCAACGCGGTGGAATGCAGGCAGATGGGCACGTCCAGGTCGCAGCACGCCTGATAGACCGGGTCCCAGTAGGGATCGTTGAAGTGCTTGAGACCGAGGATGTGGGGGGCGCCGTGCCACACCAGGGCCCTGTGGCCGCGCTTCACCGCGCGGCGGATCTCGGCCACGCACAGGTCCACGTCCCACATGGGGGCGACGCACTGGGCGACGAACCGGGGTGTGACGTCCTGCCACTCGTCGATGAGCCAGTCGTTGTAGGCCTGGATGCAGGCCAGCCGGAAGGCCTCGCTGCCCTCCTTCTGGAAATTCTGATTGGTGATGCCGATGATGTTGGGGAAAAGCACCGAGGCGTCCAACTCCTCCTGGTCGAGGATCTTGAGGCGCTCCGAAACCATGTACGTGGAAGGAGGCACGTCCTCCCACCGCTTCACGTTGGGGTTGACGCCGGAAACACGGGCGAGTCCGCCGAATCCCTTGGTGTTGCCCCCCAAGGACCAGGTCTGCGTGCCGTCGGGCAGCTCGACGATGTGCGGGATGTCGTCGCCGAACTTCGCCTTGGACATGCGGTTGGTCCAGACGTCGGGAGCCTCCTGGATGTGATCGTCCGCGGAGACGACGCCGTACTTCATCTTGAGCGTGGCCATGGGCTTCGGACCTCCAGCCCGGGACTGTACTCTCGCCCCCAAACACTGTCAATCAGCCTGGGTTGTAGGGTACGGGCAGTGTTACTTCTTCGGCTCCAGCCAAGTGCGCCACAGGCCACCCTTGGCGTGCCAGTACTCCTGCGTGGGGCCCCGCTCCCAGTTCTTCACCTCCTCGCGCCATACGAAGTTCCGGATGTTGGCCCACCCGATGATGTACTGGACGACGTCGTCGACGAAGTACGCCTGGGCAAACTTCTTCCAGATGGCCAGGCGCTTGGCCCGGTCCGGCTCTTCCATGTACTGGGTCACGAGCTTCGTCAACTCGGCGTTACAGTACTTCGAGACGTTGCCGACGGAGGGCTTGCCTTCGGGGCAGCCGAGGTACTGTATGTTGGCCACCAGCGGCTCTCCGCCGCCTCTGCCCCCGTAAACGGACACGTCGAGCTCGCCGGCGAGGGTCTTCTTGATGAGCTCGGCTCCGCCCAGGTTCTGCAGCGAGAACTTGATCCCGGCGTCGGCCGCCTGGCGAAGAATGGGCTCGGTCCAGGGGTCGCCCTGGTTACGAGTGGCCCCCAGACTGATGGGCTGGCCCTTGTACCCGGCTTCCTTGAGCAGGCGCTTGGCCTCCTCGATGTTCCGTTTCCACCTGAAGTTGAGGGCGGTCTCCCAGTCGGTGTCCGGTTGCCCCCATGTCAGGACCGCATCCCCGAGTCCGAACGTAGCCTCCGCGAGGATCGCGGTCTTGTCCAGCGAGAGCACGATGGCCCGGCGCACTCTCGGGTCGGATATCCGCCCGGCCGCGGTGTTGAACGTAAGGATCCTGAGTCCGGAGGCGCCGATGGGCGTATAGTGCAGCCCCTTGATGCGCTTGCTGTCGATGCGCTGCACGAACGTAGGCCCCAGGCGTTCCGTCAGGTGGATGTCGCCCGCCTGCACCGCGGCGGCCCGGGCCGCCCTTTCCCGGATCACGATGAAGCGGACGCCGTCCAGGTAGGGGGCTCCGCCCCAGTAGTCGTCATGACGAACCACGTGCAACTCCTGGCCGGGGGTCCAGGACTTGAATTTGAATGGTCCGGTGCCCGCCGGCGGCGCACCGCCCTCCATCTTCTGCTGGCCTTTCGCCAGCGATCCGGCGGGGGCGATGTGAAGCACCGATATGTCGGATAGTACCTGGGGCAACAGACCGCGCGGGCCGGGCGACTTGAACTTCACGGTGTACTTGTCCACGGCCGTGACCTCGGAGACGTTGCCGGCCAACTGGCCCTGGCCCGCCGCGCCGTTGGCGGGATCCATGATGTGTCTGGCGGACCACACCACGTCCTCGGCGGTCAGCTCCTTGCCGTTGTGGAACTTGACCCCCTTGCGGATCTTGAACGTCCACTCGCTGGAATCGGCGTTCGGGGACCAGCTTTCCGCCAGCCATGGATGACCGTCTCCCTTCTGGTCGCGCATCACCAAGGGTTCGTACATGTTGTCCTTGATGTACGCGGGAATGGAGACGAACGAGACGAAGGGAATGGGCGTGCCGATGCCCTTGGCGTTGCCGAACTTCAGCGTTCCGCCGATGCGGGGCTTGTCCGCGGCGTCGGCCGTGGAGCTCAGCGACAGCGGGACGCCGTCGGGAAGGGGAGCGGCGAACAATGCCAACACCAGCGCGGCGCCGACAAGTGCTCCGCGTACGACGGCCTTCCGGGTTACGCTCTTCATGGTGACGACTCCTTCCTTGCGTGGGTACCACACCGGGCCGGGTCTGAAGCCCGCCCCTACATTCGTCAATGAGGCCCGCGCATCATCTCACCGCGGCCCGACAAGTGTCAACATGCGTCGCGCGATCACAAAGCCCTTCCGGGTCGCTACTGTCCACGCGGATTCAGGGCCAGGCGCGTACGCGGATCCATGCGGTCCCGCAGGCTGTCGCCCACCAGCGTGAAGCCCAGGATAACGCCCGCCAGGGCCAGACCCGGGAATACCGCGAGCCAGGGCGCAACCTCCAGAAAATCCTGCGCCTCCCGGACCATCACGCCCCAACTGATGTAGGGCACCGACAGTCCGAGCCCCAGGTAGCTGAGGGCCGCCTCCACGCCGATGGCGCGGGCGAAGTCCAGCGTGATCTGCACGGCGACGGGCGCCATGATGTTGGGCAGGATCTGCTTCATCAGGACGCCCATGGGCCGCTGTCCCATGGCCCGGGCCGCCTCGACGTACTCCCGTTCCTTGTGTGTCAGCACGCCGCTCCGGACGATGCGGGCGTAGCGCGGGACGGAGCTGAAAGCGATGGCGAACCACAACATGGGGACGCTCGCCCCGGCCAGCGCCACCAGCGCCAGTGCCAGGACCAGCGAGGGGAAGGCCATGATGCCCTCCATCACGCGCTGGACCAGCGCATCGAAGGTCCCGCCCGCGTAGCTCGAAAGAGCGCCCAGCGGCGCTCCCAGCAGCAACGCGACCATGACCGCGCCGGTGGCCACGTGGAGGCTCACGCTCGAGCCGGCCATGACACGGGTCGCGACGTCGCGGCCGATGCGGTCGGTGCCAAAGGGATGATCCCAGCTCGGCCCTTGCATGCGCACCTTGAGGTTGGGCGATGTCGTGTCGTACGGAGAGAAGCTCGGCCCCACCAGGGCGATCAGGATGTAGAGGAAGAGCAGCGTGACGCCCACCGCCGTCCGCGGGTCGTTGCGGGTCGCCCTGGCGGCGCGGCGAAACGCGCGCCACAAACGCAACCCCGGTCCGGGAGCGGGCGGCGGATATGCGTGAGGATATGCAGCCTGGGATTCCACCCCGCGCTCCTACCGATAGCGGATCCGTGGGTCCAGCACGGCGTACAGAACGTCCACGACCAGATTGACCGCGATGGCCAGGAAAACCATGAACAGCACCACTCCCTGGACCACCACGAAGTCCCGCGTGTGAATCGAGTTCAAGAGCAGAAAGCCGATGCCGGGATAGTTGAACACGTTCTCCACCACGGTCACCAGACCGCTCAGGTAGGCCATCTGCAGGCCCACCACCGTCACCGTCGTCATGAGCGAGTTGCGCAGCACGTGCTTCCACAACACCAGCCTCTCGCTCAGGCCCTTGGCCCTGGCGGTGCGCACATAGTCCAGGTTCATCTGCTCGAGGAAGTCCTGGCGCTGGAAGCGCAACACCGTGGCGGCCACGTTCAGGGCCACCACGGTCATGGGCAGGATCAGGTGCTGCAGGAACTCCACGACACCTTCCTGTGGAGGCGCATATCCGATGGCGGGGAGCCAACCCAGATACACCGCGAAGACGAGTATGGCCACCAGCGCCAGCCAGAAGGTCGGCACGGTGATGCCCAGGATGACAAAACCCGTGGCGAAGTGGTCCCACTTGGTGTTGTTGTGGATGGCGGCCAGCACGCCGCCGGGCACGGCGATGGCCACGGCCATGATCACGCCGCCGACCATGAGGTACGCCGTGGGCACCAGGCGGTGGAGGATGACGTCCAGGGCCGGGACGCGGTAGGTGATGGAGGCCCCGAGGTCGCCCCGTACCATGTCCCACAGCCAGTCGAGGTACTGCACGATCAGCGGCCGGTCCAGGCCCAGCCGCAGGCGCATGGCGTTGTAGACGTCCTCGGAGATCGCCGCCCCTTCCACGGCGCCCAGCATCACCAGCACCGGGTCCCCGGGGATGATCCTCATGACGAAGAAGACCACCATGGTGACCACCAGCACCATGGGGACCAACTGCACGAGGCGCATGGCGACGTACCGTATGAGCACCGCCGAATCTCCTCCTGGCCCTGCTTCGCCGGCCCCCTGCTCCGTCGCGAGCGATGGTTACGACGGCGACGCGGAAGGCACCGCCGACATTGCCACAAACCGCGCCGTCACACAAAGCCGTTCCGGCACGCCCGTCCCCTTCGAACCTCGGCCGGCCGATTCCCCAACCCGTAACGGCAGCGGCTTGACAAACGAATCACAAGTCACATAGAGGGGTCCATGACAAAGGGCGTCATCCAGAGGGAATCCACCCCACACGACGCACCGGAAGGAGGACGACGCATGACTGTTCTTCGCAGTATCCTTGGAGCCCTGATCGTGCTCGGTTTCCTCGTCCAGGCGGCAGCCGGCGACGAGTCGGTCTACAAGGGTAAGCAGGTGGTGATCGTCGTGTCCGCGGACGCCGCCACCTCCTACGACCTCTACCCGCGGACCGCTGCGCGGTACATCTCGAAATACATTCCGGGAAACCCGAAGGTCGTGGTGAAGAACATGCCCGGCGCCTCGGGGATGGTGGCGGCGAACTGGCTCTATAACATAGCCAAGAAGGACGGCCTCACCATGGGCGCGATTCACCGGACCCTACCGCTGACGAAGGCCTTGGGCGTCAAGCAGGCGCGCTTCGACCCGACGAAGTTCAACTGGATCGGCACCCCGGTGCAGGAGACCGCGTCCTGCTTCGTCCGCTCGGACAGCAAGTACAAGACCGCCGAAGACCTGGTCAAAGCCAAGGAACCGGTGAAGATGGCGGCCACGCAGCCGCGCTCCGACATCTTCATCGTGCCCCTGATGCTCAACAACGTCATGGGCACCAACATGAAGGTGACCTCCGGGTACCGCGGCATCATGGCTACCGCGCTGGCCGTGGACAAGGGAGAGGTGGACGGCATCTGCGGGTGGGGCTACGCCTCGCTGCGCGCCCTCAAGAAGGACTGGTTCGAGAAGAAGGCCATCCGCATCCTGGTGCAGGTCGGACGTGAGAAGCACCCCGGACTGAAGGACGTGCCGCTGGCCTCCGACCTCGCCAAGGGGGACAAGAAGGCCATCCTGGAAGTCTACAACAAGCAGCTCTCCGTGGGGCGGCCCTGGACCATGCCTCCCGGAGTGCCGCCGGAACGCGTGGAGACCATGCGCAACGCGTTCGCCCAAGTGATGAAGGATCCTGATTTCCTCAAGGACGCCGCGAAGGTGCGGATACAGATCAACCCGCTCCACGGGAAGGAACTGCAAACCCTCGTGGAGCAGATGGTCGATATCCCCGAGGCGAACAAGCCGGTGCTGAAGAAGACGTTCAACTACTGAGGAGGCGAGGAGCGTCGACCCAAGGAAGTGGCATGCCCCACGCCCGGAGGCACGGAACCTCCGCGGGGGACCCGAGCAGCGCCTGGAGGGAATCGTAATGAGGGCCAGCCTGGGCTCCATTGTAGGGTCGCTGGTATTGGCCGGAAGTCTCATCCTCTCCGGCACCGCCGCCGCTGAAGGCAAGCATGCGGGCATGGTGCTCATCCCCGCGGGGGAGTTCACCATGGGGCGTAACGGTGGTCCTCCCGGGGAGAGGCCGGCCCACAAGTTGTTCCTGCCGGCGTTCTTCATCGACCGGAACCTCGTCACCATGAAGGAGTACGCGCGCTTCATCTCGGCCAAGGGGCCGGTGGGACCCAAGGGCGAGATGTACCTGGACGTGCTGGATGACGACAACCGCATCCACCCGGTGGGCGACACCTGGCAGGTGGAGAAGGGTTTCGAGGGCTACCCGGCCTCGGAGATGGCGTGGCACGGGGCGGTGGCGTACTGCAAATGGCTTGAAAAGAGCCTCCCGAGCGAGGCGGAATGGGAGAAGGCCGCGCGCGGCGCCGACGGGCGGCTGTACCCGTGGGGGAATGACCCGCCCACGGGAGAGTTGGCCTTCTTCGGCGGCTGGCGCGGCGAATCGGTACCCGTGGGCCGCTATCCCAAGGGGCGCAGTCCTTACGGCGTCATGGACATGGCCGGACAGGTGTGGGAGTGGACCCGGTCCACGGCGACCTCTTACCCCTACGACCCCAAGGACGGGCGTGAGGACCTGTCGGTACCTTACCCGAGGGTAACCCGGGGCGGCAACGCCTCCAGCGATCCCGAAGGCCTCACCGCCACGTCGCGGCACATCGTGGATCCCGGCCGGCAGGCCCGCGGACACGCCTACTACGGGTTCCGCTGCGCGTCCAGGGTCGAGATGGTGTTCTGACCACGCCGCCAATCCGTCGTTTCGTTCCTTCGTCTCGTTCGTTTCCGGGTTCCGCACCGGCGGCAAGAGCGCCCCTTTCACCGTCACCTTGCGTTTCCGCCGCCGCCGGGCTATCTGATTAGCCTAGATCCGATTAGCCTAGATCCGGCGGAGTAGGCGGTGAGGCGTTCGTTTCCCCGCTCACCGCGCACGCCTGTGCGATCCTGCCCCGGCAAATTCGCGATCCCGCACCGGAGGTATTCATGGCCCTGTTTTTCCATTCCCAGGACGTGGACGAGCTGGTTCCCTTTCCGGAAGCCGTCTCCATCACCGAGAACGCGCTCAGGAAGATCGGCACGTCCGAGGGCGTCAACGCGCCGCGCAAACGCTTGAACCTGCACCGCACCGTGGCCGAGGCCCCGTTCGACACCGTGCTCAACATCTACGCCGGCGGATCGTCGAGCTACGGCGCCGTGGGCGCGCAGGTTGCGCTCCACCGGAAGGCCATCGTCGGCGACCAGCAGCGCCGGCCGCCCTACAATCCCGACCAGACGGAGCTGGCGCTGGTCTACGACGCGGATACGGGGACCCTCCTGGGGATCATGGCGCACCGGCCCAAGCACGCGGCCGGGGTGGCGGACCTGCGCACGCCGGCCACGAGCCTGGCGGGCCTCGACCTGCTGGCCAAGGAGGGCGCGCGCACGGTGGGCATCTACGGCTCAGGCAACCAGGCCTACTCCACCTTCGTGGGCCTGACCGAGTTGCGGAAGATCGACAGCGCCAAGGTGTACAGCCCCACGCCGGCGCACCGGGAGGCCTTTGCGCGGAAGATGACGGAGATCACCCAGGTGCCGGTGGAGCCGGTGGCGGAAGCGCCGCGCGCCGCGCAGGACGTGGACATCATCCTGTGCATGACCAACACCAACGTGCCGGTCATCGACGGCTCCTGGCTGGAGCCGGGCCAGTACATCATCTCGGTCATCGGCAGCAACATCGAGCTGGTGAAGAGCGGCAACCTGGACAAGCCGCGGCGGGAGATCGACGATGGCACCCTGCGGCGCTGCGACTTCATCGTCGCCCTCTCGCGCGAGCAGGCGGTGGACTCCCAGCAGGGCGACATCTACTGGCCGGTCCAGGACGGCGTCATCGCCTGGGACAAGGTGGTCGACATCGCCGACATCCTGACCGGGAAGGCGCCGGGACGCACCAGCGACGACCAGGTCCTCCTGTACAAGAACCAGGGCGGCCAGGGCATCGTGGACATCGCCCTGGCCAAGAAGCTGTACGAGTTGGCGCGGGAGCACGGCAAGGGGTTCGAGCTGGACATCCAGGCGCGGGAGAACTGGTGGGTCCAGGGAGGGCGTGAAGACTACTGGTGCTAATTTGTGTGCGACGGGTCTCTGGGCTATATAGGGGAACCCGGAGTCAGGGACAGACGTGCACCGGGTCCATCAGCCTTCTGGGGAGTTCGGATGGCCACAACGGAAGTAGCCGAAACGGTAGTCTGCCCGAACTGCAGCCACAAGGTCGTCATCAAACTCTACAAGGTCGACGTCAGCATCAACAGCTCCCAGGGCCACTTCCACACCGTCTACCACCGCCGGGAGCCGGCCTACACGGTTTATTGCATCAACTGCGGGCACTTCATCACCAACGACCCCAAGGGCACGCCCCCCAAGAGCGACGACCCGGACAAGCCGACAGCGGCCAAAACGCCGTCGCGACGGGCTCCATCGAAACGGAAAGGCACTAGGTAGAGGGAACGCATGGATGTGAACGAGGCTGTTCGGAAGTTCGTGAAGGAAGCGGCGGCCATGTGCCGCCCGGACGACGTGGTCTGGTGCGACGGTTCGGAGGAAGAGCGGGAACGGCTGACCCAACTGGCGATCCGCGAGGGCGACCTGATCCCGCTGGACCAGAAGAGCCTGCCGGGCTGTTACCTCCACCGCAGCGCCTCCAACGACGTGGCGCGCACGGAGCACCTGACCTTCGTGTGTTCCCGCGAGCAGGACGACGCCGGCCCTTCCAATAACTGGATGGCGCCGGACGAAGCCTACCACAAGCTCGGGATGATCTTCGACGGCTCCATGGCCGGCCGCACCATGTACGTGGTTCCCTTCCTCATGGGGCCGGCGGGCTCTCCCTTCAGCAAGGTCGGCATCGAAGTAACCGACAGCGTCTACGTGGCTCTCAGCATGGGGTCCATGACGCGCATGGGCCAGGTCGCCCTCGACCACCTCGGCGATTCCAACGACTTCACCCGCGGACTCCACTCCAAGGCGGACCTGAACATCGACCGGCGCTTCATCTGCCACTTTCCGCAGGACAACACCATCTGGAGCGTGGGTTCCGGCTACGGCGGCAACGCGCTGCTGGCCAAGAAGTGCATGGCGCTGCGGCTCGCCAGCGTGCTGGGCGAGCGGGAGGGCTGGCTCGCCGAGCACATGATGATCGTCGGCATCGAGAGCCCGGAGGGGGAGACCACGTATGTGTGCGGCGCGTTGCCGAGCGCCTGCGGCAAGACCAACCTCGCCATGCTGGTACCCCCCGAGTCCATGAAGGGCTGGCGCGTGTTCACCGTCGGCGACGACATCGCGTGGCTGCGGGTGGGCGACGACGGGCGCCTGTGGGCCGTGAATCCCGAAGCCGGGTTCTTCGGGGTGGTTCCGGGGACCAACTCCAGGACCAACCCCAACGCCATGAGCACGATCCGGAGAAACACCATCTTCACCAACGTGGGGCTCAAGCCGGACGGGGGCGTGTGGTGGGAGGGGCACGACGACCCGGCGCCCGAGCGTGTCACCGACTGGCGCGGACGCCCGTGGCACCTCACCAGGGAGGGCCCCGTGGCCCATCCCAACAGCCGCTTCACCGTGCCCGCCAGCGAATGCCCGTCCATCTCGCCGGAACGCGAGAACCCCAAGGGCGTCCCCATAAGCGCCATCCTCTTCGGCGCCCGGCGCCAGAAGCTGGTTCCGCTGGTCTACCAGTCCTTCGACTGGGCCCACGGCACCTTCCTCGGCGCCACCCTGGCGTCGGAAACCACCGCGGCCGCCACCGGAGCCGTCGGGGTGGTGCGGCGTGACCCCATGGCCATGCTGCCGTTCTGCGGCTACAACATGGGCGACTACTGGAACCACTGGCTTTCCATGGGCAAGCGCCTGACCCGTCCGCCCAAGATCTTCCGCGTCAACTGGTTCCAGAGAGACGAGCGCGGCGGTTTCCTGTGGCCGGGCTTCGGCGAGAACCTGCGCGTGCTCCAATGGATCATCGAACGCTCCCGCGACGGCGGCAGCGCCGACGAGACCCCCATCGGCTACCTGCCCAAGCCTTCGAGCATCGACTGCGCCGGAGCCGACGTCGCCGGCGGCGCCCTGAACCGGCTGCTCCACGTCGACCGGGAAGGCTGGCGCACGAACCTGCGCAGCCAGTCGGAATTCTTCGAGAAGTTCGAAGACCGGCTCCCGGCGGGGATCAAGGAGCAGCACGCGAACCTCAGGCAGAGGCTGCGCGCCGGCTAGGAGCGTGTCCGAGCAGTGGCTCCTGCGACTTCTCGGACACGCTCCCAGCCGCCGTCCCCCGCCTGCCTGCTCGTTATGCATCTGCTCATTTGTTGAGCACGTGCGGCAATGAGTCCTCCCCCTCTCGGGGCGGAAAAGCGCTCTCCGCTCGTCAACCCAGCCGCGACCGTGCGCATTCCGTGTTGGCACCGTATTTGCTCCTTTCTATTGAAATCCACCCCGCGGATCGAACCGCGAGGCAGGAAATCACTTCAAACGGGGGACAATCTGGTGCAAATCAACAGCGGTGACACCGCCTGGATACTCACCTGTTCGGCGCTGGTGCTGATGATGTCCATTCCGGGACTGTTCCTGTTCTACGGCGGTCTGGTCCGTACCAAGAACGTCCTGGGAACCATCATGCAGACCTTCGTCGTCGTCGGCCTCATCAGCATCACGTGGGTGCTGTGGGGCTACACGCTGGCGTTCGGCCCGGACGTGGGCGGCATCGTCGGCAACCTCAAGTGGTTCGCCTTGAACGGGGTGGGCGCGGAGCCCAACCCCGACATCGTGGAAGGCATTCCGCACCTGGCCTTCATGGTGTTTCAGATGATGTTCGCCATCATCACGGTCGCCCTCATCACCGGCGCGTTCGCGGAACGGGCAAAGTTCAGCACCTTCGTCGTCTTCGCGGTCCTGTGGAGCACGTTCATCTACTCGCCGCTGGCGCATTGGGCGTGGGGCGGAGGCTGGATGGGCGCCATGGGCGCGCTGGACTTCGCCGGCGGCACCGTGGTGCATATCAGCTCCGGCATCTCCGCGCTGGCCGCGGCCCTGCTCTACGGCAAGCGGCGCGGCTACGGGCGCGACGCCATGATGCCGCACAACCTGCCGTTCAGCGTCATCGGCGCCGCCCTCCTCTGGGTCGGCTGGTTCGGCTTCAACGCCGGCAGCGCGCTGGCGGCGGACGGGCTGGCGGCGGTGGCCTTCGTCACCACCAACACCGCGGCGGCGGCCGCGGCCCTGGCGTGGATGTTCACGGAGTGGGCTTGCGGAGGCAAGCCCACCCTGCTTGGGGCCGCCACCGGCGCGGTCGCGGGCCTGGTCTCCATCACGCCGGCGGCGGGCTTCGTGAGCCCGGGTTCCGCCATCATCATCGGCGCGGGCGGCGGCATCCTGTGCTACGCCGCGTGCAACTTCAAGACGCGCATGGGCTACGACGACTCGCTGGACGTGGTGGGCGTACACGGCGTCGGCGGCGTGTGGGGCGCCTTGGCCACCGGCCTGTTCGCCTCCACCGTCGTGAACTCCGGCGGCGCCGACGGACTGTTCTTCGGCAACCCCGCGCAACTGTGGATCCAGTTCGTCAGCGTGGTCGCCACCATGGTGTTCGCGTTCGTGGGCACGCTCTTGATTCTCGGCGTTCTCAACGCGACCATGGGTCTGCGCCTGTCCGACGACGACGAGCAGATGGGCCTGGATTTGAGTCAACACGAGGAACGGGGTTATAGCTGGTAGGCGTGTTTCCGCTTCATCGCGCAGGAGGAACTTCATGAAAAAGATAGAAGCCATCATCAAACCCTTTCGGCTGGATGAAGTGAAGGAGGCGCTGACCGCCGTCGGCGTCTCGGGCATGACGGTCAGCGAGGTCAAGGGGTTCGGGCGGCAGAAGGGCCACACCGAACTCTACCGCGGCGCGGAGTACACCGTGGACTTCCTGCCCAAGGTCAAGATCGAGGTGCTGCTGCCCGAGGAGTTGCTGGCCGGCGCCGTCGACGCGATCCTCAACTCGGCCCAGACCGGCAAGATCGGCGACGGCAAGATATTCGTCACCACCGTGGACGAGGTCATCCGCATCCGCACCAACGAACGCGGCGACGAAGCCCTGCGTTGACACTCCCTTCACCGAGGGGGCGGGCTGCGGGCCGGCCGACGATCCGGGAGCACTGGCGGTTCCCGGCGTGTTCGTGTACGAACACGCCATAGAATCATCACCCGGAGGCCCGCATGCTCGTCCACTTCATCACTTTCGGAGAAAACCCCGCGGTCGTCATCGGACGCGAACGCGGCCTCTTCGCCGCCCACGGCCTGGAGGTGGAGACCATCGTCACGCGCAGCTCGACGCAGCAGATGCGCGGCCTGAGCGACGGCACCTACGATGTCGCCTCCACCGCCTTCGACAACGTGCTCGCCTGGTCGGGGCGTGAGGGCGCCGACATCCACGCGGTGGCGCAGGCCTCCGAGCGCATGGGCCTGCCGGTGTACGTGCGCCCGGAAATCCACGACTGGGAGGACCTGCGCGGCCGCCTGCTCGCGGTGGACGCCGTGGACACGGCCTACGCGCTGGTGCTCCGGAGGATCCTGCTGGCCCACGGACTGGACATGAAGCGCGGCGACTACGAGCTGGACCCGGTCGGCGCCACCGGTCCGCGCTTCGAATCCATGAACAGCGGCCAGACCTTCGCCGGCATCCTGAACCCGCCCTGGGACCAGCGGGCGGAAGCGGCGGGCATGCGCCGCATCGCGGACTACCGGGAAGTGCTGCCCAACTACCCGGGCGGCGTCTTCGCGGTCACCGCCGCGTGGGCGGCGGCGCACCGGCGGGAGCTGGTGGATTTCCTCAAGTGCCTCGCCGAGGCCACCGCGTGGGGCAACGATCCGGCCAACCGGGCAGAGGCGCTCGGGGTGCTGCGCAACGCCCTGGAACTCGACGAGGCAGGCGCGGCCAAGGATCTGTCCTCCCTGCCGGTGACCACGGAGCTCAACGTCGACGGGTTGCAGGTGCCACTGGACCTCCGGGTTTCGTTCGAGCTGCCGCCCCGCAAGGGCACCGACCTCGCGGCCTACTACGACCCGCGGTACCACGCGGAAGCGGTCGGCTAGGGTCCTTCGACTTCGCTCGGTCCTGAGCGAAGTCGAAGGACGCAATAACAATTGATCAAAATTCCTCTTTGTTGTAGTTTCTCGTGCCTGCGTTGCCATGGCCAGACGGAGAACAAATTCGACGCTGCCGCTGCGAAACAAGGAGATCAGTTGGCTGGCGTTCAACGGCCGCGTCCTCCAGGAAGCGTCGGACCCGTCGGTGCCGCTGCTGGAGCGGCTGACCTTTCTCGGCATCTTCTCATCCAACCAGGACGAGTTCTTTCGCGTGCGCGTGGCGCACCTGCGGCGCCTGGAGCAGATCGGCGCCGGCGCCCGGCGCCTCATGGGCGACGACCCCGCGCAGGTCCTCCAGGAAATCCATGCCGTCGTCCTGAAGCAGCAGGCGGACTTCGAGAGCATCTACCGAAACATGCTCATGGAGTTGCGCCGCCACGGCATCTCCATCATCACGGAGAAGGACCTGAACCGCGATCAGCAGGCGTTCATCGAGGAGTTTTATCGACAGAAGCTGCGCCCGACCCTGATCCCGTTGATGATCAACCACCTGACGGAGTTTCCGCAACTCAAGGACCAGGCCATCTATCTGGCCATCTGGCTCTACAGCAGCGGCTCCCGGCGGTCGGAATACGCACTGATCGAGATCCCCACCGACGTGTTGTCGCGTTTCGTCATCCTGCCGCGGGCGGGCGACCGGCACTACGTCATCCTGCTGGACGACGTCATCCGCTATTGCCTCAAGGACATCTTCTCGATCTTTCCCTTCGACCACTTCGAGGCCTACACCATCAAGCTGACCCGCGACGCCCAGCTCGACCTGGACGACGATCTCTACGAAAGCTACATCGAGAAGATCTCCAAGGGTCTCAAGCAGCGCCGCTCCGGGGCTCCCGTGCGCTTCATCTACGACAACCAGATCCCCCGGCGGCTGCTCCAGCTACTGAAGGACAAGATGGGGCTGGACGACCAGTCGGGACCGTTCATCCCCGGCGGGCGCTACCACAACTTCAAGGACTTCATGGGCTTCCCGCGCGTCGGCCCGAAGAAGCTGTCTGCCGTCCCCTTGCCGCCGCTGCCGCACAGGCACATCGACGCGGAGACGACCTTTTTCAAGGCCATCCGGCGCCGGGACATCCTGGTGCACTACCCGTACCAGGACTTCGACTACCTGATCGAGTTCCTGCGGCAGGCGGCCATCGACCCCAAGGTGCGCTCCATCAAGATGACGCTGTATCGGGTGGCGCGGAACTCGAAGATCGTCAACGCGCTGATCAACGCCAGCCGCAACGGCAAGAAGGTCACGGTGGTGATGGAGCTGCAGGCGCGCTTCGACGAAGCCGACAACGTCTACTGGTCGGAGCGGCTGCAGGAGGAAGGGGTACGGGTCATCCACGGCGTGCCGGGACTCAAGGTCCACGCCAAGCTGATCCTCATCACCCGGGTGTCGCACCGCAAGACCGTGCTCTACGCCAACGTCAGCAGCGGAAACTTCAACGAGACCACCGCGCGCATATACACCGACGACAGCCTGTTCACCGCCGACGAACGCATCACCGGCGAGGTCAAGCGGGTCTTCAGCTTTCTCGAATCCAATTACCGGCGGACCACCTTCAAGCACCTGCTGGTTTCCCCCTACGACACCCGGCGCAAGCTGACGCGGCTCATCGACACCGAGATCAAGAACGCCGGCAAAGGCTTGCCCGCCTGGATCATCCTCAAGGTCAACAACCTGGAGGACCGCGGCCTGATCCGGAAGCTCTACGAGGCGAGCGAGGCCGGCGTCGACGTGCGCCTCATGGTGCGCGGGATGTTCTCGCTGGTTCCGGGTGTCAAGAACGTGAGCCAGCGCATCCAGGCCACCGCCATTCTAGACCGCTTCCTGGAACATTCGCGGGTCATGGCATTCGCCAACGGGGGCGACGAGAAGTTCTTCATCTCCTCGGGCGACTGGATGGAACGCAACGTGGACCACCGGGTCGAGGTGGCCTGTCCCGTCTACGACCCCTCGCTCAAGCGACGGCTCAAGGACCTGCTCGACATCCTCTGGGACGACAACGTGAAGGCGCGGGTGCTCGACAAGGACCTGCGCAACCGCTACCGGCCCGCGGCCGGCGGCAGTCGAACGCATGCCCAGGAAGCTATCTACGCCTACCTGGCCGAACAGCACGCGCCCAAGCCGGAAGCGGACGTGCGCCTGCGCCTGGCGCGGTAGGCTCCACCTCTTCCCCGCCCAAAATGTGGTAAGGTATAACGCCGGTTACCGTTCGCCTCGCATCGAACGGAGCACAGGGGTTCGACGCGGATGAAGCAACTGTCAGCAGACGACGAGGAGGGTACCACGGGACGATGAAAAGGCTGCCATTGGGAGCGGGCGACCCGTTTGCGCACTGGCGTTCGTGGGGCGAAGGCTTCGTGAACGTGAACGACGCGGGTCACCTGGAGGTCATCACGAACACGGCCACGGCCGGCAAGGCCGACTTGCACGAACTCGTGACCCGCCTGCGGCGGCAAGGGGTCCGGTTGCCGGTGCTGGTGCGCTTCCCGCAGCTCATCGACCGCCAGATGGAAACTCTCCAGCGGGCGTTCAAGACGGCCACCGAGACCTTCGACTTCCGCGGCTCGTTCACCTCCGTGTATCCGCTCAAGGTCAACAGCCGCAAGGCCACGGTGGCGCGCATCTGCGCGGCCGGGCAGCCCTACGGCGCCGGCCTTGAGGTGGGAACCAAGGCCGAGCTGTGCATCGCCCTGTCCATGCTGCGCGACAGCACCGGTCCGATCATCTGCAACGGCTACAAGGACTCGGCCTATCTCGAGCTGGCGGCCGCGGCCGGGGCGGCCGGCTACAACATCGTCGTGGTGTTCGAGCGCCCGCGGGAGTACGAGCTCATCGCCGAGCTGCGCGCCAAGGGGCTGCCGTGCCCGCGCCTGGGCGCTCGGGTCAAGCTCAACGCCAGCGGCATGGGCCGCTGGGAGGAGTCGTCGGGCGACCTCTCCAAGTTCGGACTGACCGCGTCCGACCTGCTGGAATGCACCCGGCTGCTCAAGGAATGCAAGCTGCTGGACCGCCTGCGGCTGCTGCACTTCCACCTGGGCTCGCAGATCACCAATATCCGCAACTTCAAGCAGGCGCTCCAG
The DNA here is from genome assembly GCA_022823055.1 of Candidatus Binatia bacterium. GTDB lineage: Bacteria > Desulfobacterota > Binatia > UBA9968 > JAJDTQ01 > JAJDTQ01. The sequence continues at coordinate 26,322 of JAJDXX010000112.1, forward strand.
GAAGCGCTGCGGTTCTACGTGGAGCTTAAGGAGCTGGGAGTCCCCCTGGATACCCTGGACGTGGGCGGCGGGCTCGGCGTGGACTACGACGGCAGCAACAGCTCGGCGGACTCCAGCGTCAACTACAACGTCCAGGAATACGCCAACGACATCATCTACACCACCAAGGAAGTGCTGGACCGGGCGCGCATCGTGGAGCCGCGCATCATCACCGAAGCCGGGCGTTTCCTGGTGACCCACCACGCGGTGCTGCTGGTGGACCCGCTCGAACAGCCCAAGACGAGCCCGAAACCCGGGCGCGCCCGGGCGCGCGCGTCCAACGTGGACGCCGTCAACGAGCTCAACGACATGGTGGTGGAGATCAACAGCAAGAACTGGCGCGAATATCTCCACGACGCCTACCAGAAGAAGGATGAGATGCTGTCGGCCTTCTCCCTGGGCTTCCTCTCGCTCAAGCAGCGCGCCCAGGCGGAGTCCGCCTTCTCCCGCATCGTCGAGCTGGCGAGCCGCTACGCGCGCCACGGACGCTTCGACGGCGAGGACAAGGCGGCTCTTGAACGCATCGCCGCGCGTCTGCACGCGTTCAACTTCTCGATCTTCAAGTCGCTGCCGGACAGTTGGATCCTGGACATGCTGTTCCCCATCATGCCCACCAGCCGGCTCAAGGAGAAGCCCGCCCTCAAGGCGGTGCTGGCGGACCTGACCTGCGACTCCGACGGCGTCATCAACAAGTTCTCGCATCCCCAGGAACCGCGCTCGACCTTCGAGCTGCATGCGTTGCCCTGGGACGACTCCTACGCCCTGGCGGTGTTGTTCGTGGGCGCCTACCAGGAAGCCCTCAGCAGCGACCACAACCTCTTCGGCCGGCCGGCCGAGGTCACGGTGGAAACGGACGCCGCGGGCGCCCCGGCGATCCTCGACGTGCGGGAATCCGACACCTGCGCCGACATGCTCGCCCGCTGGGGTTACGAGAAACTCGCCCGCGAGCAGGCCCCGAGGGAGCTCCACGCCGTGCCCGACCCGGCCCAGGCGGATGCCCCTTCGGCGCGCCTGGAGCGCCTCCTGGCGCAAGTCCTGGCCGCCGGCACCTACCTGGACAGGGATGTCGCGGCGGAGGAACCGGCCGACGCCGGGGAGGCCGACGCCGGGGCGGGACAACCAATGGGTCCCCGTTTACCGGCCGCCAGCGAGCCGAAACGGGTACGTTCGGCAACAGGTTCCTAAAAAGTTCCACCACTCAAACATTAGGGGTTTGAGTCACAAGACTTCTTGTGCTAGTTTCCGGCATCTGACGCAGGGCGGGCTTCAGGCGCGCCCTGGGCCGCACCGCGCATGGGCATCACCCCGGCCGCGGCCGGAGCAGCCAGCAGATGCAGGACACGCAGACCAATCCCGCCGGCGCGGCCTCGGCAGCGCTGCAGGTTCCCAACCAACGCGCCCGCTCCCGATCGTCCCGGCTCGACGGCTGGACCCTCGGAATCCTCGCCCTGGCGGCGCTGTTCTTCAGCCCGATGCTGGCGGTACTGGGCATCGCCCTGGACAACAGCGGGGACGCGTGGACACACCTTGCCTCCACCGTCCTGGGAACCTACATCGGCCAGACCCTGCTCCTCATCGCCGGAGTGGGCGCGGGCGTGCTGGTCATCGGCGTGAGCACGGCCTGGCTGGTCACCCTGTTCGAGTTCCGCGGCCGGCGCGTGCTCCAGTGGGCATTGCTGCTGCCGCTGGCCATGCCCTCATACATCGTGGCGTACGCCTACACCGACCTGCTCGAATTCGCCGGTCCGGTGCAGACCGGCCTGCGCCAGCTCTTCGGCTGGCACCGCCCGGGCGATTACTGGTTTCCGGAAATCCGTTCGCTGGGCGGCGCCGCGACGTTCATGTCCCTGGTGCTTTACCCCTACGTGTACCTGCTCGCGCGAGCGGCCTTCGTCGAGCAGTCGCAGAACCTGTGGGACGCCGCCCGCGGCCTCGGGCACGACACTTGGGGCTGCTTCGTGCGCGTGGGCCTGCCGCTGGCGCGACCGGCCATCGCAGTGGGCGTGCTGCTTGCGCTCATGGAGACCCTCAACGACTTCGGCACCGTCGACTACTTCGCGGTGCAGACCTTGACCGTCGGCGTCTACCGGGTGTGGTTCGGGATGAACAACACGCCGGCGGCGGCGCAGTTGGCCTCCATGGTGCTGGTCCTGGTGCTGGTGATGGCCGCCCTGGAGCACATCGCCCGGGGGCGGCGGCGTTTTCAGTTCAGCCAGTCCGCGCCGCGGCGCGATCCCATCGCGTGCCTCCACGGCGCCCGCGCCATGCTCGCGTTCCTGGCCTGCGCCACGCCCGTGGCCTTTGGCTTCCTGGTCCCCGCGGTGCTGCTGGGCGCCTCCGCCATCGGCAGCGAAGAGGCCGCCGTCGGCGTCAGCACCCTGGGCCTCGCCTTCAACAGCATAGCGGTGGCCGGCGTCGCCGCGCTGGTGTGCCTGTGCGGCGGCCTCTTTCTCGCCTACGGAGCGCGCCTGTCCGGCACCGGCTTCGTGCGCACGGCCACGCGCCTGGCGAGCATCGGCTACGCGGTCCCGGGCGTCGTGCTGGCGGTGGGGGTGCTGATCCCCGCGGCCGCCCTGGACAACCTCATCGACGGTTTCATGCGCCAGTACTTCGGCACCGCCACCGGGCTGATCTTCAGCGGCACGTTGTACGCCCTGGTCTTCGCCTGCACCGTGCGTTTCCTCGCCCTGTCCTTCGGTTCGGTGGAAGCCGGGCTCACCAAGATCACTCCCAACATGGACGCGGCGGCCCGCTCCCTGGGCCACCGTCCGGCGGGGCTGCTCGCCCGTATCCATTTCCCCCTGCTGCGGGGCAGCCTCATGACCGGCGCCATGCTGGTCTTCGTGGACGCCATGAAGGAGCTGCCCATGACCCTGATCCTGCGGCCCTTCAACTTCAACACCCTGGCGACCCACGTCTACGAGTACGCCTCCTACGAGGCGTTCGAGCAGGCGGCGCTTCCGGCCCTCGCCATCGTGGCCGCGGGCCTCGCTCCGGTGATCAGCCTCAGCCTCGGATTCGCCGGCTCGCGGAGGTCGTCGCACTAGATGACATCGTAACCCGACATACTACCTGCGGCATGAGGCGCAGGTATGTGGAGCGATTTCAAATACCGTATCAGGCCGCAGGCGACAGCCGTTCGACCTTGATTTCATCGGCATGCTCCATCGCTTGCGCTAGATCGTAGGCAGCCTGGAGCCGCAGCCACGTGTCGGCACCGCCTCCGAATGCCTTGTCGAGTCGGATCGCCATTTCAGGCGAGATGCCCGCGTGACAGTTCACGATGTCGGAAAGCTGCTTGCGGCTAATGCCCAGGCGCCTTGCCGCTTCCGTGACGTTCAGCCCCAAGGGCTCCAGGCAATCGTGCCGCACCGAAAGCCCTGGATGCGGCGGGTTCTTCATCGGCATGACTTGTTCCTCCTAGTGGTAGTCGATCAGGTCCACGTCGCCGACATGGCCGTCTTCAAAGCGAAAGACTACACGCCAATTGCCGGACACCGTGACCGACCAGAAACCTGCAAGATCTCCCTTGAGGGGGTGCAGCCGGAAGCCCGGCAGGTCCATGTTGCCGATCTCCGACGCTTCTTCGAGGCGCGCGAGTATGCGTCCGATCTTGTCTGCATGGGCCGACTGTACCTTCCGCCGGTCTCCCTTCTCGAACAGGAGCTTGAGACCCTTGTGGCGGAAGCTTCGTATCATATGTCAAGTGTAACCACCCACCTATCATTTTTCAAGAAGCCCGACAGGATTTCTTTTACTTGAGAAAGTCATGTCGCCGTATTCAGAGAATCCTTCTCCGACTTCAGGGTACGCCCTCTATGACCTCGTGGCGCCGACGTGCACCGGGCCGACCGGATTCGCGGCTTCACGACCTGCGCCACTCTTGGCCTTGGTGACAGCGGTGCACGCGATGCTCAATCATTGGGCAACCGTTGAACAAAAACTGTGCATTCATCCAGCCCGCGGTCACCTGTCGGACACGTCGACCCCGCTCGGATGGACAAATGCACCACCGATCGACCTGACGCGGGCTTGGCACGAACGTTGCGTTTGAATCAGAGGAATTACCGTCAACTACGCTCTTGAAAGGAAGAACGCCATGACAGCGAAACAAGTGCTCGACTTTGCCAAGAAGAACGGCGCGGAGATCGTCGACCTGCGCTTCTGCGACCTGCCCGGACTGTGGCAGCACTTCTCGATCTCCACCAACGAGTTCGACACCGATCTGTTCGAGAACG
>JAJDXX010000044.1 GCA_022823055.1 Candidatus Binatia bacterium
AGAAGTCGTTGTCGAGAATCGACATGCGCTCAAGGATAGCGCAGATCGAATCGTGTTACCAGCCCATCCTTGCACACCTTCGGTTCGGCGTGGATAATGACCCGGCAGACACGGGACTCCACGGCATGCCTGAACGCTTACGTGTGGCAGCCTCATTGCCCGGCCCCACCCCCCTGGATTCCCGCTTCCGCGGGAATGACGGTATGGGATGTCGGTGCTATTTCCAATCCAAGTGGAGTATTGGCACAGTCTGTTCGGCGGGAATGACGTTCCGTGACGCGGGTGCGGACATTAGGTGCCCGTCCCCTTCAGTGCCGCGATCATGTCCTCGGTGCGCGTGAGCTTGACGCGCGGGCGTCCGCTCTCCTGGCCGCGGGCGGTCTCGATCTGGTCGAGACGCAGCCAATCCTCATAGGACACGTAGTCGGGCTGCCGCTCCCGCACCAGGCGCTCGGCGGCGGCTACTTCGGGGTGGGCGGGGGTCAGCACGGCGCCGTCCCGCAGATCCTCCAGCATGCGCTCGACGGTCTCGACGGCGTCGGGCTTGTTGGTGCCGATAACGCCGCTGGGTCCGCGCTTGATCCACCCGGAGGCGTAGAGGCCCGGCACAGGGTCGCCGCGATCACGGGCCAACACCCGGCCGCGATCGTTGGGAATCACCCCCCGGCGTTCGTAGAAGGGCACGTCGGGCAGTGGCACTCCCAGGTAACCCACCGAGCGGAAGACAATATCGGCGGGGATGGTCTCGTGCTCGTCGGTGGGTCGCGGGCGCAGGGAGCCGTTGTCCGCGTGGAGCTCGTTCCGCACCAGGCGGACGGCGCGCACCCGCCCGTCGCCGTCGCCGATCAGCTCGGTGGGCGACAGCAGGAAGCGGATATGGAGGCGGCGCGGCTTGCCGGTGGGCGGCTGGGCGGCGTAGCGCTGGAGGATCTCGATCTTGCGGACCAGGGCCTTGTCCGGGTGGGCGTCCACGTCGGCCTGGCTGAGAGCGTCGAGCCGGGCCTCCTCGGGGAGCACCTCGACATCGGCGCCGCCCAGCTCGCCCATCTCCTGGATCTCCGGGTTGGTGAAGGCGGCCTGGGCCGGGCCGCGGCGGCCGATGAGGTAGACGTCGCGGATGCGGCTCTCGCGCAGGGCCTCCAGCGCGTAGTCGGCGATGTCGGTGACCGCCAGCTCTTCGTGGGTGCGGCACAGGATGCGCGCCACGTCGATGGCGACGTTGCCCACGCCGATGACGGCGGCGGATTCCCCGGAGAGGTCGAAGCGGCGGTCACGGTAATCCGGGTGGCCGTTGTACCAGGCCACGAACTCGGTGGCGGCGTGGCTGCCCTGGAGGTCCTCTCCCGGAACGTCCAGGCTGCGGTCGGTCTGGGCTCCGGTGGTGAAGCAGATCTGGTGGTAGTGGTCCTTGAGGTCGTCGAGGCGCAGGTGGCGGCCGTAGCGCACGTTGCCGTAGAAGCGGAACCGGGGATCGCGGGCGTTCCGGTCATAGACCCGCACCACCGACTTGATCTTCTGGTGGTCCGGTGCCACGCCTCCCCGCACCAATCCGAACGGCGTCGCCAGTTCGTCGAACATGTCGATCTCGACGCGCAGGCCCTTCTCGCGAAACAAGCGCTCGACCACGTAGAAACCCGCCGGACCCGAACCGATGATGGCTATTCGCAGTGGATGATCGTCGGTCCCGGCGTCAGGCATGCGTAAGGTCCCTCCGGTGGCTGGTCCGTGAGATGAGTACGTGTTGCCTGGTGGCAATATGCACCCAACCTGATTCTACTCGATGGACCGCGTGGTTGCCAGCCTGAACCCCGGAGCGGCTTCGCCTTGATGGCGCGCGGTTTTCATGTTACCCCGTTTCTCGTTCTTAACGGGTTTCCACCCCAGCCGGGGTGGGTTTCCCGCCCGCCGACGGCAACCTCCGGAAATTCCGTCCGTGCCCGGTTTTTCGGGCGTCGGCTCGCGCGTGCGAGCATGCATCGGGGAGCACGTTGATGCGCATCATCTTGTTGGGTCCGCCGGGAGCGGGCAAGGGGACGCAGGCAGCGTCCATCGCGACGGCGTTCGGCATCCCTCAGATTTCCACGGGCGACATGCTGCGCGCGGCGGTCAAGGAAGGGACGGCGCTGGGCTTGCGCGTCAAGGCGGTGATGGAGGCGGGCGCCCTAGTTTCCGACGACGTCATCGTCGAGCTCATCAAGGAGCGGATCCAGGCGCCGGATTGCCACGACGGCTTTCTCTTCGACGGCTTCCCGAGGACGCTGGCCCAGGCCCAGGCGTTGCGCGACAACGACATCGCCATCACCCATGTGGTGGAGATGGAAGTGCCGCCGGAGGAGGTGGTCGTGCGGCTCAGCGGCCGGCGCGTGCATCCGGCCTCGGGACGCGTGTATCACGTGACCTTCAATCCGCCGAAGACCGAGGACAAGGACGACGTCACCGGCGAGGACCTCGTGCAGCGCGACGACGACAGGGAAGAGACGGTGCGCCGCCGCCTCGACGTGTACGGCGAACAGACCGCGCCGCTGGTGGACTACTACACGCGCTGGGGCGCCCAGGAAGGCACGGCCGCGCCCCGCTACATCAAGGTGCCGGGCGTGGGTCCGGTGGAGCAGGTGGGACAGGCGATCCTGGCGCAACTCACCGGGGAGGCGTCGTGAGCGTGCATCCGCGCGTGACCGTCGACGACTTCGACGCGGTGCTCTTCGATCTCGACGGGGTGCTGACCTCGACGGCCCGAGTCCACTCGGTGTGCTGGAAGAGAATGTTCGACGCCTTTCTCGAACGGCGTGCCGCGGAGACGGGCACGGCGTTCGTTCCCTTCGACATGGACGGCGACTACAAGCAGTACGTGGACGGCAAGCCGCGCTACGACGGGGTGCGGAGCTTTCTCGAATCCCGCGGCATCGAGCTGCCGTTCGGCGATCCGGAGGACCCTCCGGACAAGCTGACCGCGTGCGGCCTCGGCAACCGCAAGGACCGGCTGTTCAACGAGGTGCTGCGCGAAGAGGGCGCAGAGCCGTTCGAGGGGACGATTCGCTGGGCCCGTGATCTTCGCGCCCGCGGCATGAAGACGGCGGTAGTGTCGTCGAGCAAGAACTGCAAGACGATCATGGAGGCCGCCGCCATCGAGGACCTGTTCGATACACGGGTCGACGGAGCGATCGCCCAGCGGCTCAAGATTCCCGGCAAGCCCGCGCCGGACACCTACCTCAAGGCGGCCGAGGAGCTGGGCGTGGAGCCGCGGAGGGCGGTGGTGGTGGAGGACGCGCTCTCGGGCGTGCAGGCCGGCCACCGCGGCGGCTTCGGACTGGTGATCGGCGTCGACCGGCACGGCGACGCCGACGCCCTGCGCGAGAACGGCGCCGACATCGTGGTGGCCGACCTGGCGGAGATGCTGGAGGAGTAGGAGCCCCACGCCCCGGACGCGGTTCGGCCGGGGCGCGGCGCGTCACTCCTCGCCGGTGAAGAACCTGTCGTAGCACGCGCGAATGCGTTCGCGGCGTCGCTCGTAGTCCCGCAGCAAGGCCGTGCCGGGCGACCGGCGGCCCTTTCCCTCATAACCCAACGCCAGCGCCACGGCGCGGAGTCTGTCGGGCTCGCGTTCAAGCACGTGGGTGTCGTGGTCGCGCTCGATCCGCAGGCGGTGCCCCAGGCGCCGCAGGAACCGGTATCCTTCCACCAGGGTGCGGTGGTCCCGCGCTCCCAGGAGTCGCAGGCCCCGAAGCGCGTCCGCGGCGCTCAGTGTATCCTTGACGCGCAGCTCGGGGTGATCGTGGCCGAAGCGCAGTTGCAGCATCTGCACCAGGAACTCCACGTCCACCAGTCCGCCTCGTCCGGTCTTGACGTCGAAGCGGGAACCGTCCTCGCGCGCCAGCTCGCGCTCCATGCGGATGCGCAGGTGGTCGATCTCCCGCACGTCTTGCGGACGGAAGTTGTCCTGGAATGCGAAGCGCTCGGCGATGCCCTCGGCCTCGGCGCCGAGGCCGGCGTCCCCGGCGGCGAAGCGGGCGCGGATCAGCGCCTGCCTTTCCCACAGCTCGGAGCTGGTCTCGTGGTAGCGGCGGAACGCGTCAAGGGACGACACCAGCGGTCCGGAACGTCCCGAGGGGCGCAGCCGCATGTCGAGCTGATAGGCGATGCCTTCGGCGGTAGGCGCGGAGAGGCAGGTGATGATCGTTTGTCCGAGCTTGACGTAGTACTCGTGGGCGGGCGGCGAACCCGTCCTTCCGTTCCCGGCCTGCGTTCCGTCCGGGGCGTCGTAGAGGAAGATCAGGTCGAGATCGGAGTTGTAGTCGAGCTGCCGCTCCCCGAGCTTCCCCATGGCCAGCACCGCGAAGCGTCCGGGCTCCGGCGCTCCCTGCCGGCGCTCCAGCTCGTTCCCGGCTAGAGCCAAGGCCGCTTCCAGGCACGCCTCGGCCAGGCCGGTCAGTTGCGCGATGGCATCGTCGAACTCCAGCTCGCCGCCGAGGTCGTGGAGACCGAGCCGGAGGAACTCCTCGACGCGGTAGCGTCTCAGGTGATCGAGCCGCTCCTCCAGGTCCCTGTCCTCCGCCATGGCGGCCCGGAGTTCCTCCAGCATCTCGGTCCGTGTCTTCACGACCCGCGTAAGGTCCACCCGGATCAAGCTGTCCAGCAACTCGGGGCGGTTCACGAACAGCTCCGACAGGAACCGGCTGTGCGCGAAGAGGTCGATGAGCAGGCGCGTGGTCTTGGGGTTCTCCGCCAGCAGGGAGAGGAAACCGGTGCGGGCGCCGATGCGGCAGCCGAACCGGGCCATGTGGTGCAGCGCCTGCTGTGGCTCCGCCGACCCGGCAATGGCTTCCATCAGGGCCGGCATCAGGTCGCGCATGACCTTGCGGCGTTTGGGGCCGGGGGGCGTGGCGCCGCTGCCGTCACGCACCGCCAGGAGGTCCCGGTAGCCCTTGTCCGGATCGGCGAACCCGTGTTCCCGGAGGGCCTGGACCACCGCCTCCCGGCGGTCGAGCTCCAGCCACACCCCCGCTTCCGGCCGCGCGCCGTGCGCGGCGGTCTCCGCGCGCGCGCCGTAGAAGAGCCGCTGGAAGGACGCGCGCACGACGCCGGTATGGGTTTGGTAGTCCTGCCAAAAGGCCTGCTCTTCGGCGTCGCGCGGCTCCAGGTAGCCGAGCCGCCGCGCCAGTGTCCGCTCGTGCGCGGCGCCGTCGGGGATCTCGTGGGTCTGCTGATGGGCGAGGATCTGGATCTTGTGCTCCACGTTCCGCAGGAAACGGTAGGCCGCGCTCAGGGCCTCGCTTTCCTCCGCGGGCACGTAGCCGTGGCGGGACAACTCCGCCAGGGCCTCGAGGCTGTTGCGTTGCCGGATGCGCGCGTCGTATCCGCCGTTCACCAGTTGCAGCGCCTGAATGAAGAACTCCACCTCGCGAATGCCGCCGTGCCCAAGCTTGACGTTGCGCCGCGCGCCGTCGCCGCCGGCAAGTTGTTGGCGCTCGATGCGCGCCTTCATTTCGCGCAGCTCTTCCACCGTGGAGAAGTCGAGGTAGCGGCGGTAGACGAACGGCCGGATGTCTTCCAGGAATGCTTCGCCCAGCTCGATGTCGCCGGCCACGGGCCGGGCCTTGATCAGCGCCGACCGCTCCCAGCACTGGCCCCAGGACTCGTAGTAGAGCGACGCCGCGGCCACCGGCTGTGCGCTGGGTCCCTGGCTGCCCATGGGCCGAAGCCGCAGGTCCGTGCGGAACACGATGCCGTCCTCGGTAACCTCGCCCATCGCGCGGGTCAGGTCCTCGGCCAGGCGGCTGAAGAACTCCGGCGGCGGCAGCGCCCGGGACGTGGCCGGCTCGTCGGTCTCGTACAGGTAAATGAGGTCGATGTCGGAGCTGAAGTTGAGCTCCCGCCCGCCGAGCTTGCCCATGCCGAGGATGACGAAACGGTTGTGGCGAGACGACCCCGGCATGCGCACTTGGCCGTGGCGGCGTTCGAGGCTCGCGCGGCAGAACCGGTAGGCCGTGTCGAGGGTGAAGTCGGCCAGGGTGCTCAGCTCCGCGGTAGTTTCCTCCACCGGCGCGAGTCCCGCGAGGTCGCGGGCGCCGATGCGCAGGTACTCCCGGCGCTTGTAGCGGCGCAGCCTGGCGTGGAGGTCTTCCGGGGATGCGTCGGGGGCGACGGCGCCGAAACCGGCGGCATGCCCGGGGCGCGTCTTTGCCTTGGTGTGGATCGCCTCGGCGAAGGTCTCGCCCCAGGCGTCCGCCGCGCGGACAAGGATGCCGCCCAGGTAGGTGCTACCGCCCAGGAGCTGGAGCAGCATGCGGAGTTCCCGCGGAGCGAGGTCGGGCAGGGGGCGGGAACCGCCGGCCTCCAGCAGCCGGCCGAGTTGCACCAGGGCGGTCTCGGGAGATGCCGCCCACCGCGCCAGGCGTTCAAACCGCCGTCGTTGGGCCGGGGAGACGAGGTTGCGTAACGAGTCGCTCATGAGCGGAAGACCGAAGGAAAGCGGGTTGTGATTTGCGCAGTATTGTCCAAGACGATAGAAAAGAAAACGAGGAGGGACCGATGATACTCGAACCACAAGTGACTTTCCGCGACATGGAGCCCTCTCGCGCCATTGAGCAGGCCATACGCGAGAAGGCGGCCAAGCTCGACCAGTTTCATGATCGCATCACCGGCTGCAGGGTCGTGGTCGGATCGCCGCACCGCCACCACCAGAAGGGGCGGCTCTACAACGTGCGCATTGACCTGACGGTACCCGGCGGGGAGGTGGTGGTGAACCGGGACAGCGGCCGGGCCGCGGCGCACCATGACGTCCACGTGGCGATTCGTGATGCCTTTGATGCCGCTCGCCGGCAACTCCAGGAATACGCGCGCCGCCGGCGCGGCGAAGTGAAGACGCATGCGGCGGAACCGCCGGCCCGGGTCAGCAAGCTCTTCGCGGCCGAGCGCTATGGCTTCATCGAAACCAGCGACGGGCGTGAGATCTACTTCCACGGGAACAGCGTGGTGGACGGTTTCGACCGCCTGACGCTGGGGACGCGCGTCCACTTTACGGAAGAGGAAGGCCGGCAAGGCCCTCAGGCAAGCACCGTACGCGTGGCCCACGGACCGGCCGCGTAAAAAAAGGGCCGTCCCTCGGGACGGCCCTTTTTGTCTGTTGGCGGGCGGGTTCGGCGATGGGTCGCGCGGACCCGGACCGATTCTCAGTCCTGGAGGTTGAATCCCGCCACCGTGGTGCGGAGCTTTCTCAGAGCACGCTGCTCGATCTGGCGGATGCGCTCCCTGGTGAGCGAGAAGCGCTCGCCCAGTTCCTCCAGGGTGTAGTCCCGCACCTCGCCGATGCCGAAGCGGTAGCGCAGGACGGCTTCCTCCCTGGGCGGCAGCGTGGCCAGCGCCTTTTTGACCTTGTCACGCAGGTTGGCGTGAATGGTCTCCTCCAGGGGCTTCGGCACATGCTTGTCCTCGACGAAGTCCCCGAGCCGGCTTTCCTCGTCGTCGCCCATGGGAGTCTCCAGTGAAACCGGCTCCTTCACGATGCGCATCAGTCTGCGGATCTCGTCCGCGGTGAGCCCCATCTCGGCGGCGACCTCATCCGGTTGCGGCTCCCGTCCGAGCTTGCGGTGTAGCGAACGGTGCGCGCGGATGAGCTTGTTCCGGGTCTCGATCATGTGCACCGGGATGCGGATGGTCGGCGCCGAGTCGATGATCCCCCGCGTGATGCTCTGACGGATCCACCAGCCGGCATAGGTGGAGAACCGGTATCCGAGCCGGTAGTCGAACTTCTCCGCGGCGCGCATGAGCCCCACGTTGCCTTCCTGGATCAGGTCGAGGAACTGCAGACCGCGGTTGCCGTACTTCTTCGCCAAGCTTACCACCAGCCGCAGGTTGGCCTCGATGAGGATCTTCTTGGCCGACGCGGCCTTGTACTCCGCGGCGGTGATGGCCTGCACCTGACTCGCGATGTCGGCGGCGGTAGACCCCAGGGATGCTTCGACGGCCTCGATGTCGGCGGCGATCCGCTTGGCCGCGTTGCCGCGCGCATGGGTGCTCGCCTGCCGCGCCAGCTCGACCAGCGTTTGGTGCGACTCCTTGAGGCTCACGCCGATATCGTCGATCCATTCCTTGGACAGGTGCAGCCCCTTCACCGTGTCGATGATCCGCACCCGCTTCTTGTCCAGGTCGACGGTCAGGGCCGCGCGCCGCTTCTGGGAGGTCCGCTTCCGCGCCATCTCCGCCTGCATGCGCTCCCGCTCGCGCACGAGCCCGCGCAGCACCGTGACGCCCTTGAGAAAGCGGCGCCGCTCGGTGGTCTCGTCGAATGCTTCCCCGTCATCGCCGGCCACGAGCACGCGGCTCAAGGGAATCTCGTTGCGCTTGACCTCTTCGGCCAGATCCAGCACGCGCCGGACCGTGTAAGGGGCGGCGATGACGCTGGCGATGTACTCCTCCTGGCCTTCCTCCATCTGCATCCCGAGCTGTACCTCGCGCTCACGGGTCAACAGTGGGGTGGAGCCGATGTCGCGCAGGTAGAGGGAGACCGGGTCGGTCTTGTCGTCCACCCGATCGTTGTCCACGGGCACCTGGCTCGGCGAGGACTCCTCGGAGAAATTCGCGGCTTGCTCCTCTTCGTCGACTTCTCCAATGGCGATATCGTCAAGCTCGTCGATCGAGTCGTCCATCGCGTCCTCGTTGTCTTCGATGTTCAAGGCTCTCTCCATCATTTTGGCTTCCACAGTTTCCGTTACGCCGCGGGTCGAAGAGCCAAGCTCCTCCGAACCGGACGGCAAACCAACGATCCGTAGGTTAAAAATATCCGCCGCCCTCGCGATGACCTTGACGTCGGTTCAACGTCATCGAAGGATCGGCGGATCCGGCACGCTGCTGAAATGATTTGTTGAGACAGTCCCTGTGGACCACCAAGATCAAGCAATGCGACTAAGCATTCGTCCTTGAGGAAAGCCAGCAACAACCTACGGTATCACTGAAAATAATCGTTGTCAAGCATGGCGTTAGGCCCGAACCGCCGGAGCGGGGGGCGTGTCACTTGTCGTCGCGCAGGCCGTATTTCTGGAGCTTGTAGCGCAGCGCGCGCTCGCTGATGCCGAGGTTGTCCGCGGCCTTGGTCTGGACGCCGGCCGCGGCCTCGAGGGCCTCGACGATCATGCGCCTTTCCATTCCCTCGACGGCGGCGGAGAGGTTGGTCTGGTCGCCGGAGCCGGGGCGTGTCTCCTTGATGGTCAGCGGCAACTCGCCGATTCCGATGATGTCGTCGCGGGTGAGCACGGTGGCCCGTTCGACCAGGTTCTCCAATTCGCGCACGTTGCCGGGATAGTCATAGCGGAGCAACGCGTCGCGCGCCTCGCGGGAGAAACCCTGTATCGTCTTCCCGTTCTTTTCCGCGAACTTGCGGAGGAAGTGGTCGATGAGGGCGGGGAGGTCCTGACGGCGGTCGCGCAACGGCGGCAGGATGATGGTGACCACGTTGAGCCGGTAGTAGAGATCCTCGCGGAAGACGCCTTGGCGCATGAGCTGGTCGAGGTCCTGGTTGGTCGCCGTGATGATGCGCACGTCGCTGGTGATGGCATGGTTCGAGCCCACGCGTTCGAACTCGCGTTCCTGCAGGACGCGCAGCAGCTTGGCCTGGAGATGGGCGGGCAAATCGCCGATCTCGTCGAGGAACAGCGTACCCTTGTCGGCGATCTCGAAGCGGCCCTTGCGCGTGGCGAAGGCGCCGGTGAAGGCTCCCTTCTCGTGCCCGAACAACTCCGATTCCAGCAGGGTTTCCGGCAGCGCGGCGCAGTTCACCTTGACCAGGGGCCCTTTTCTGCGGGCGCTGGCGTAGTGGATGGCCTTGGCGATCAGTTCCTTGCCGGTGCCGCTCTCGCCGCGCAGCAGGACGGTGGCGTCGCTCGGGGCCACGCGCCGCACCAAGTCCAGCACCTCCTGCATCTGGCCGCTCTCGCCGATGACGCCCTCGATGCGATGGCGCTCCTGCAAGGCTTCGCGCAACTCGGTGTTTTCCCGCAGGAGCTGGTGGCCGCGCTTGACCCGCTCGATGCGGAGCCGCAACTCCTCCAGGTTGAGGGGTTTGGTCAGGTAGTCGGTGGCGCCTTCCTTCATGGCGGACACGGCGGTCTCGATGCTGCCGTAGGCGGTCATGATGATCACCGCCACCTCGGGATCCAGCGCCCGGCATTCCTTCAGAAGATCGAGCCCCGACATGTCGGGCATGCGCTGGTCGGTCAACACCAGGTCGAAAGCCTCCCCGCGAAACCGTTCCACCGCCTCGGCCGCGCTTCCCATGAGCGCCACCTCGAAGCCGGCCTTGCCGAGAAAGCCGCCGACGAACTCGAGCTGCGTGCGCTCGTCGTCCACCACCATGATGTGGAAACGGTCGCCGTGGGGTGCCTCCCGCCGGCGCGGCGGCTGTGCGCCAAGGTCTTCCCGATATGACTGTTCTGTCATGTCCACGTTCGTCGTCCGCGCGCTGGCTGCTGCCGCCGCGCGCCCTGTGGGGAGCATGGGCTCAAGTCAACGCATGATCGAGCGGGAGAACGATGTCGAACCGGGTGCCCGTGCCCGTCTGGCTGGCCACCTCGATGGTGCCGCCGTGACTCTCCACGATCCGTCGGGCGATGGGGAGCCCCAGCCCGGAGCCTTCGGACTTCGTGGTGAAGTACGGCTCGAAGATGCGCGCCAGGTTCTCCGGAGCGATACCCTCGCCGGTGTCGCTCACCGAGAGCCGCATCCTGCCGTCGCGAATCGATGTCTCGATGGTCAGCCTGCCTCCCTCGGGCATGGCCTGGAGGCCGTTGAGAATGAGGTTCAGGAGCACTTGCTTGAGGTAGTCCGGGTCGGCCTTGACCACCGGTCGCGGGCCGTGATGCACCACCGCGATGTCCACGCCCGAGGACTCGGCGTCGCCTTCGGTCAGGGTCGTGAGGTCCTTCAGCAACTGGTCGACCTTCACCAGGTCCGGCTTTATGTTCAACGGCCGCGCCAGCGTCAGGAACTCCTCGACGATGGAATTGAGCCGGTGCACCTCCGCGCGCATCAACTCGATGAAGCGGCTGTATTCGCCCTCGTCCTGCGTCGGCTGGAACTCCGCCTTGAGGCGCTGCAACCCCATGGAGATGGCGTTCAGCGGATTGCGCACCTCGTGGGCCACCGTGGCCGCCAGGTTGCCCATCATCGACAGGTGCTCGCGCCGGTCCACTTCCGCTTCCAGCGCCTTGATCTCCTGCATGTGGAAACGCTGGTTGTAGAGGATCGCCGCGAATCCGAGCATGCCCAGCCCCAGGATGCCGCATCCCAGGCCCACCATGGACCAGAGGCTCTGCCACCACGCCGTGTCCACCGCGTCCATGGACACGCCGATCCTGAGAAAGCCCATGGGGTCGCCATCCAACCGCATGGGCTTCACCAGCTCGTAGCGCCGCCCGCCGCCTTCCGTGTCCACGATCCGGTGGGCCGAGCGATCGGTGACGCGCGCCCGTGCGCTCAGGTCGTCCACCATCCGGCTTCCGGCCAGCCCCGGGTCGGTATGGGCGAGCACGGTGAAGTCGTTGTCCAGGAGCGCCAGGTGGTGAATGCCTTCCTGCCGCCCGAGGTCCTGGATCTGGCGCTGCACGCCGATCTCGCGCTGCAGCTTCAGCATGTAGGCGGCGTCCGCGTGGATGGCGATGAATCCCGGGAAGCTGCGGGCCTCGAGGGCGACGCCGAAGACGCTGTCTTCCCAGAACTTGTGCTGCGGGAGCGTGGGGACCTGCCCCCGCGGTTGAGACCAGAGCCGCCCCCAGATGTGCACCGTGGAGTCCTGGCCGGACCATCGTTCGCGCAACTCCGCCAGGAAGCTCTCGACGTCGAGGGGCACGGTTCCGGTATGTGTCACCCAAGGCCGTCCCTGAAGGTCCAGGAGCTCCACCTTGTGCAGGTGGTTGAGAGCGCTGATGCGCTGCACCAGCGGCGCGGGGGCGTTGGCGGTGAGAAGACGGTCGATCAGCCTCGCGTTGTCCAACAGCCGCTGCCGTACCAGCTCCTCGATCAACGCGTTTCCCTTGATGGACTTCTTGGCGCTGGTCTCCATGGTCCGGGTAAGGGCCAGCGCCTTGACCTCCACCTGCCGCACCAGCTCTTCCTCGAGCCAGCGGCTCTCGTAAAACACGTAGAGCGAGAAGAGCCCCACCAGCAGCAGGACCGAGGCCAGGAAGTAAGGGACCAGCGAATTGCGTTTCATGTCAGTGGGCGACGGGTTTCAGTCGGCCCCCCGTCGGTGCGTGCTCACGCGATTTCATTATACAAATGGGCGGGAACTTGGCAAACGCCGGCGGGTCCGCACGGAGCCTTGCAACGCGCACAGGCCGATGGGACGGCTTCGGTCCCATCGGCCTTCAATCGCTCCATGCCCGGCGCGGTGTTCCGGCTTCGCGCCGAAACGCGCCGGCCCGGGTCAGCGCTTCGCGGCAAAGAACCGCTTCGCTTCGCCGCGTTGCACGAGAAACAGCGTGTTGCCGCCCTCGTCGAGATCTTCCAGCGCCTTCTTGTAGGCGGCCAGGTCCGGGACCGGCGTCCGGTTCACCTCCAGGATCACGTCTCCCCGGCGCAGCCCGGCTTGGTCCGCGGGACTGCCGGGCTTGACCCCGGTCACCAGAACGCCCGCGGCGCGCTTGAGGGAGAACCGCTTGGCAACGCTGTCGGTCACCTCGAGGACGGTCAGTCCCAGGTCGGAGCCTTGCTCCACCGCCGCCACGGCTTTTTCGTCCAGCAACTCGCCGATCTCCACTCGGAGCGTCCGCTCGCCGCCGTCACGCATCACCTTGACGTCTACGGCCTTGCCCACCGGGGTTCGGGCGACGATCATCGGCAGGTCCCCCGATTCCTTGACCGGCTTCCGGTCGAACTCCACGATGACGTCACCCGCCTTGAACCCGGCCTTTTGCGCGGGCGTGTCCGGCAGGACTTCGGCCACGAGCGCGCCGCGCACGTCACCGATGCCCAACGATTCCGCCAGGAGCGGCGTCACCTTTTGCAGCGAGACGCCCAGCCAGCCGCGCGTGACCCGGCCGTCGTTCCGGAGCTGCGGCAGCACCTCCTTCACCAAGTTGATGGGGATGGCGAAGCCGATGCCCACGTTGCCGCCGCCGCGGCTGTAGATGGCGGTGTTGATGCCCACCACCTCGCCCTGACGGTTGATCAGCGGGCCGCCGGAGTTGCCCGGGTTGATGGAGGCGTCGGTCTGGATGAAGTTGTCGTAGGGGCCGGCGCCGATACGGCGTCCCTTGGCGCTGACGATCCCCGACGTCACCGTGCGGTCGAGCCCGAAGGGGTTGCCGATGGCGAGAACGCTCTCACCGATCTCCAGGCCGTCGGAGTCCCCCAGCGGCACCGTCGGCAGGGCGTAACCGGGGTTGATGCGGATCAAGGCGATGTCGGTCTTCTCGTCCGTGCCGATGATCTCTCCCTCGAACTCGTTATCGTCGGACAGCGTGACGGTAATGACCATGTTCTCCCGGCCGCTTACCACGTGGTGGTTGGTCAGGATCAGGCCTTTCCCGTCGATGATCACGCCCGAGCCGAACGAGCGGCTCCTTCTCGGCCGGGAAGGGGCCTCGGGCGTCCCGAAGGGATTGGGCATGGCGAACGGCGGCGACTCGAAGAACTTGCGCCAAGCCTCGGGCAACTGATGGCCGAAGCGTTCGGACATGCTGGCCGCCCGGGTCTCCCCCTTGGCGGTGATGTTGACCACCGCGGGGCTCACCTTCTTGACCAGTTGGACGATGGTGTTCGCGGGCCGCGGTTCCGCGGCCGCGGGCTGCGTCGATGCGTTGAGAGGCGGACGGCTGAACCCGCCGGCCAGGGCGATCACGGCGAGCAACACCGCGCACACGCCCAACGCCTTCATGCAGGTGGAACGAGACGGTTTACGGAGCATTGAGCTACCTCCTTCTGAAAATGCTGCCGCTTAAGGGAAGCATCTTCCGTGCCAACGGCCGTTGTCACGGCAAGGTAGCGTGTTTCCAGGGGGTTGGCGGGCTTCCACCGTGTCGCGCCGTGCAGCCTGTCGACCATTCCGTCGAACCCGCGGAACGCTGCGTCGAACGGCGGGCCGTCCACGCAACCCGTCATTCGACCTCGTAGATGGACTCGATCTCGACCGGAATCCCGTTGGGCAGCGTCGCCATGCCCACCGCGGAGCGGGCATGCTTGCCGACGCTCTCGCCGAACACTTCCACCATCAGGTCGGAGAAACCGTTGATCACCTGCGGGGTCTTTTGAAACTCGGGATCGGCGTTGACCATGCCCAGCACCTTGACGATGCGGCGCACGCGGTCGAGGCTGCCGAGCTGCGCCCGTAGCGTGACCAGGGTGTTGAGCGCCGTCTGGCGCGCCGCCTGGTAGCCTTGCTCGATGGTCAGCTCGCGACCGAGCTTGCCGTGGAAGATGGCCTTGCCGTCGTTCCCCAAGGGACCGTGCCCGGCGAGGTACAGCAGCGAGCCCGTGCGCACCGCGCTGACGTAGTTGGCCATGGGGCGCGGGGTAGGCGGCAGGCTCAGGTTCAGCTCCTTCAGACGATCTTCGGCACTCATGTCGACCTCCCTACAGTCCTCTGAACCAGACGTTGTCGGGGTCCAGGCTCAGGAGCGCCGGCGTGATGTCCCGGATCGTGGCGGTGCCGGTCATGATCATCACGCGTTTCAGCTCGTCGGTAAGGATCGTGAGCACCCGTGCCACCCCTTCGGGGCCGGCGGCCCCCAGTCCCCAGCAGATGGGCCGTCCCAGGAGCACGGCCCTGGCGCCCAGGGCCAGCGCCTTGGCGATGTCGCCGCCCCGGCGCGCGCCGCTGTCGAGCAGCACCGGCACGCGCCCGGCGGCCGCGTCCACCACCTCCGGCAGCACCTCGATGGCGGCGCGGTTGAAATCGAGGATGCGGCCGCCGTGGTTCGACACCACCAGGCAGTCGGCGCCCGCGTCGATGGCGATGCGCGCGTCGTCCGGGTTCATGATCCCCTTCACCACCACCGGGACCGATACCTCGTTCTTGAGCCACGTGACGTCGTCCGGCGACGACAGGTGAACCGTGCGCGGCTTGCCGTCCGACGACAGCGGCACCCGGTCTCCCAGCTTGGTGGGTTGCAACGTGTCCATGGTGAGCCCGACCGCGGCGTAACCGATCTCGTCGGCGCGGCGCACCGCGCTCAACACCTTGTCCCGTCCCTTGCTGAGGTACGCCATGTACACCAGCGGCGTGGAGATCCCGTCCTTCCACTGGTCCACGGTGGACTGGGTGGCGCCGCTGATGAACACCATGGTGCCGAACAGGTCGCCTCCTTCCGCCACCTCGTGCTCGCCGTTCTTGCGCACCAGCCGGAAGCTCCCCACCGGGCCGATCATGGCGGGAGAGGGCAGCCGGTGCCCGAACAGTTCGACCGAGGTGTCGGGGTCGGTGACGTCGTGGAAGATGCGCTGGCGGAACAGCAGCCGGTCCAGCGCGGTGCGGTTGCGCTTGAGCGTGGAGTGGCTCTCGGCCGCGCCCATGACGTGCTCGATGGCCTCGGGCTTGACCCGCGCGTGAAAGAGCTGCCGCAGCTCGTCCAGGCTCAGGTTCTCCAGCGGTTTTTGTTCGGTCTGTTGAACGCTCATGTCTACCCCCAGGGGATGGATTCGTATTCGTGGGATCCTAATCGGTAAATCACGAATCATCAATCACGCGGAACTGGAGCAGCAGGGTCCGCTGCAGCGGCAGGAAGTTGTTGTCGGAGACCACGTAGAGCAACACGCGTCCGGCGCGGTCGCGGCGCAGGGCCAGTCCCTCGAAGTTGTCCACCGACAGCGGGCGTTGGAGGTCGGCCATCACCTCCCCGCGCACCCGTGTCCCGGGCTTCCGCCGGGCTTCTCGCAGGCGCTCCCCCGGCAGGCGTACGATGCGCACGCGCATGCGCAGGAGGTCGAAGCTGCGTTCGAGCAACAGCACGTCGCCGCCGGGCGCCGCCGCAACGCCGGTGGGGCTGTAGCCGTCGGCCGGGACGTAGGCGAACTCCCGGGCGTTGCGGGCCTTCATGAACCAGCCCTTGAGGCTGCCGTCGCGATTGGCTTGTTTCTCGGTGATGCCCAGGAGGGAGCCGTCGGAGAGCACGGTGATGCCTTCGAGACCGCCGTTCACGGGCGCGCGCCGCAGGTCCCGAGGGGTCGCCACCGGCTTGGGGGATGCGCTCAGTCCCGCCGGATAGCGCCAGATCCGGTGCTTCCCCTCGAAGGACACCAGGAACGAGCCGCTCGAGTCCCGCGCGAGCCCTTCCGCGTCGTGTTCGTAGAGGCCCGTCCGTTGGCCCGCGGGGGTCAGCAGAGGCGCGTCGCGCCACGAGTCGAGCGCGGTGAGCCGCCCCTCGTGGTCGTGGGCGAGGGCGGCGGCAACCCAGTAGCCGCGGTCGGAAACGGCCCGGAGCCGCGTGCCGTCCGGGCTGACGCTCAGGCCGGAGAGCCCGCCGAAGCGGCCGTGGTCGGAGGACAGCTCGAACCCGCTCAGGAACGCCAGACGGCCGACCCGCGTGACGCCGGTGTTTCCCGGTTCCAGCGCCACCGGGAGCGCCGTGACCGTAAACCGGCCAGCGAACCCGTTGGTCGCGGCCAGGAAGCCGGCGAGCGACAGCGCAAAGGCGACGGCATGTGCCTGTCGTGGACGCCATGGGCGTGAACGCGGTCGCATCACGGTTCCAGGTCCGGGAGCACCGCCATCACCGCCTGACGGAGAAACTCGCGCGTGTGGAAGTCGGGGTCGACGACCCGGCCGTTCCACACGACGATGTCGAGATCGATGGTGCGGGGTCCGTAGCGTTTCTCGCCGCGCCGGCGGCCCAGCAGGGCCTCGATGGCCTTGAGGTCGGCCCGGAGCCGCTCCCGGTCCACGGGGGTCTCCACCAGGAGCGCGCCGTTGGTGAAGTCCGGCTGGTCGACGCGGCCCACGGGACTGGTTTGCACGAACGGCGACGCGGCCACGATGACGTGCCGGTGGGCGATGTGCCGGCGCGCTTCCGGCACGTTGCGCTCGGGCTCGATGTTGGAGCCGACACCGATGACGGCGCGGTTCATGCGCTCTCCGGTCCGGTCCTCTCCGCCGAGCATTCGACGGACACGGAATCGGTGAAGCGGAGCGCGCTGGGCTTGGCCACACGCACACGCGCGCGCGCGACCCGGGGGTCATCCATCACCAGCCCCAGGACGTGCTCGCAGAGCTTCTCGATGAGGAAGAAGGAAGACGCCTCCACCTCCTCGATGATGCGCTTGTTGAGCCGCTTGTAGTCCACGGTTTCGTCGATGGCGTCGCGCGTGAAGGAGGTCCCCGGCAGAAGTTCCAGCTCGACGTTCACGACCACGTCCTGCCGCGTGTGGCGCTCCCACTCGTTGATGCCGATGATGGCGCGCACACGCAGGTTCTCGATGGCGATCTTGACCGGGTTTCGATGGATCATGGCGCGGTGACGTGGAGTGCGGTTACAGGTGCTCGCCGCCGTCGACGTAGACGCACTCGCCGGTGACGAAGGGGTTGTCGATGAGGAACAGCACGGCGGCGACCACGTTAGCCGTGTCGCCGATGCGTTTCAAGGGCAGGCCGGCGCTGCGCCGCTCCAGTTCGTCCACGACGCCGCCCGGCGGCGGCAGGATCATTCCCGGGGCGACGCCGTTGACCCGGATGCCGGGGCCAAGTTCGCGCGCGGCCATCCGGGTCAGCTCCAGCAACGCCTTCTTGGAGAGCGTGTAGACGGTGTGGTGCGGGTCGGAGCGGCGGACACGGGTGTCGAGGATGTTGACGACCTGCCCCTCGGAGCAGCCCTCCGCAAAGGCTTGCGTCAGGAAGAAGGGCGCCCTGAAATGGACGTTGAAGTGGCGCTCGAACAGCTCGCGTCCGGTGTCGCGGAGGGTGGCCTGTTCGAAGACGGAGGCGTTGTTGACGAGGACGGTCAATTGGGGGAACTGCTCCCGCACCCTCGGGACGAGCGCGGCCGTGTCGTCATGGTCGTTCAGGTCGCAACGGAACAGCCGGCACCGGCGTCCGAGATCCTCGATGGTCCGCGCCATGCGTTCGGCCGGTTCCGCGGAAGTGTGATAGTGAAGCGCCACGTCGTAGCCGTGTTGCGCCAGCGCCTTGGCGATGGCGGCGCCGATGCGCCTGGCTCCGCCGGTGACGAGGGCGGCTCCTTTCGGCATGGACATGGAGCCATCATAACCGGTTACCGGTGTACCCACCACCGGCGCGGCCCGGAAGGCCCGGAACTTTTGACAGTGCGCCTGACGGGTGCTACCGTCCGCGACAACAATCCCTGGCCTTGCCTGGAGTCGAGACAATGACGCCGATACCCGAAATCGAAGAGATCGTCGGAAAGTTCCGCGCCGGTGAAGCGGAGGTGGCGCGGCGTTTCTTCGAGGAGAAGCGCCCGCTCCGCCAGCACCTGGACTGGCTGCGTTTCCAGGTGGCGCGGGAAGCCCGGAACCTGGAGGAGATCGCCTCCCATCAGCGCTGCGAGCTGGTGGAGCAGGTAGACCGGTCCGTGTCACGGGAAACGCTCGTGGACCAGCTCACCGAGGACTATCAGGAGGTCCGCCACTACGGCATGCTGGCCTACATCTACGAAGGCATCAGCGGCGAGCGGGTGCAGTGGCGCGAGTTGCGGGAAACCGCGCAGCAGGCGTCGTGGTACGAGCTGTCGCGCCGGGAGCACCAGCGGTGGGCCGAGCTCAAGGCCGGCGGGTCGGAGCTGGAACTGGCGGCGGCGCTCTTCACCCGCGGCGGAGGCGGCGCGCTCTTCTACGGCATGATCCCGCTCCGGGGCGGCGACTACGAGGAGGCGCTCTCTCGCGCCTCGAAGACGATTCTGCGGGACGAGATCGAGCACGGCGCCTCGGAGGGAAGGGAAGACCTGTACCGGCTCATCCGCGGCCGTGACGATGTCGAGACCGCCTCGGGAATCATCGCCGAGATGGGCGCCATACGGCTGGAGATGAGGAACGAGCAGTACGGGCAACCCATGCCCGAGGAGCGGCTGCGGGAGATTCGAGAGGGCGAGATTGCGCCCGTGACCATGGAAGAGATGTTGTCGGCGTGCCCGCGGGACGGCGAAGACTGGTTCGAGTGGTATCACGGGAAGGCGAAGCCGCTCTCGGCGACGTCGATTCTGTGACTGTCATCGCGGCTTGCCGGGGGCGGTTCTTTGCGTGCCATACTTGATTGAGTGGACAACAATTGGCGCTGAAGGGGGAGGTCATGGATGCGCTCGACGTAATGGCGGTCATTTTCGCGGTCGTGGTGCTCGTCAAGCTCGCCGCCTTGCTGGTCTCTCCGGCGTGGTGGATGGACAGCGCCGGAGCCATGCTCAACTATCCCCGTGCCTGCACTTGGGCCTACGCCGTGCTCGCCGCGGTGGTGGGATACTTCGTCTTGACCCGGATGGAAATCGTCGAGGTGGTCTCGGCGATGCTGCTCACGTCTCTGCTGACGGGGTTGGGGATCACGCCCTATTCGCGAACGATTCTGAAGCTCGGCAAGGAGATGGCCGGCGAGGGGTTCGGCCGGTTGTGGCCGGTGATGGCGGTCTGGAGCGTCATCGCGGTGTGGGCGCTTTACGCGGTTCTGGCATCGCCATAGCCGTTGGGCCGTTCCCTTACCTGGCCCCGAAGTCCCTTCGTCCAACGAGAAGGAGAACGGGCCGACAAAAGCCTTGCGCGGCTACCGTCACGCTGTATGCTTATGATGTATGGCGCGTGAATCGGGCAGAACATCGGGAGAATGCAATGGGTGAAATTGTCGTCGATATCGAGTTGGAGAATCCGGGAGACCGTAGACTGTTCGAGGAAGGGTATCGCCGGGAGGAAGACATTCGGCGAGCGACGGTTCGGGCCGTCGCGGATACGGGGGCGGTCATGCTGGCATTGCCCGAGGACGCCGTGAACCGGCTCGGCGTCAAGGTGGTGGACAGTGCCTCCTTCACGTATGCGGACGGACGGCAAGATGAACGGCCGATCGCCGGTCCGCTCACCGTCCGTATTGGTGACCGCTGGACCTCCACCAACTGCGTCGTTGTGCCGACGGGCGCCGATGCTCTGGTGGGCCAAGTCGTTATGGAAACGCTCGATTTGGTCGCCGACTGCGTACGCCGGACGCTGGGTCCTCGACCGGAATCGCCCGACCGCCCGCTACTGAGACTGTGAGGGAATCGCGGGGGTTGCCGTGACGGCCGGCTGACCTCTACCGTCGTCTCGTAGCCAGGACTTCGAGGACTTCCTCGACCGCGGGCCCCGGGTCGGTCCGGTCCTTGAACGGCGCCAGCCTCTGGTAGAGTTCCGCCGCGGCCTTGTGGAACCCCGGCGGGAGTGCGGCGGACTCGAAGCTGGCGGCGATCTCTTCCATCTCGCCCACGTAGCGCCAACCCTTGGGCGCCGCCACCGCGGCCGCGCGTTCGCTCTTGCCCGCGGCGGCGGGCTGCGATGCCGCCCATTCCTCCAGGAGCGCCGCTTCCACGCCTTCACTGACCGCCAGGGCACGAACGGCCAGGATCAGCGCGTCGCTGCCCTTGGTCCAGGCCGCGTAGGTCATCTTGAGCGCCGAGGCCGCCCCCGGCCCGCCGTCGATGACCCGGGCGTCGAGCGGACCTCCGGAGAACAACGCCGCAACCGGCTCTGCTCCGGCTCCCGAAAGATACAGGCGCGTGGTGCCCGGCGTGCGCACCGGCTGGCCGATGATGCCGCCGTCGACGAAATGAGCTCCAGCCTTGGAGACAATCGCCCCCACCCGTTGCGCCGTCTCACGGGATACGGCGTTGGCGTCGACGTAGAGCCCGGCAAAGCCCAGGTCCGCCACGTCCTGGGCCACCTCCTCGGCGGCGTGGGGCGGGCACACGGAAAGCACTGCGTCGCTCTGGTCGACGGCCTCCGCCAACGTCGTCACCTCCACCAGCCCGGCGTCGATCGCCCTCCGCCGGCTGTCCTCCCGCCGCCCCTCCGAGACCCACAGCACGCGGGCGCCCCTTACCGCGGCGCCGACGGTGGCGCCCATGTTGCCGGGATGCAACAGCGTGACGGTGTCGATCTGCATGATCTCACTCGGGCAACATCTTAACCGTGGAGATGCAGTCGCGTCCGTCGCTGAATCGAGCCACCGATGCGAGGAAGAGTACCGACTCGGACTCTATCAGCTTTGCATGTGAGTCTTCATCCAACGCCTGCCAGATCCTTTTCTGCGCCGACCACAAATACGCTACTCCCCCGATGATGGCTAGCGGCGCCGCTGCAGGACCTAAGGTCATGCCTAGCAAACTCAATCCGGTGAATGTCGCGGTAGCCCCACCCGCGGCTAAGGCGGCATTGCCAGCGTCTTTTGCTACATCTTGAACAGCCTGCTTCGGTGTTTTCCGGTTTTTGTTGAGGTGGATAGCGTTTTCCAGACAAGTGACAGGCAACTCCATGAGTGCACCCAACACAGCTCCTTTGGTCGCCGCCCCCGCGATATTCCTAATGCCGTAGACACAGCCACTCTTGAGGTTGTCGATGCGAACACCCTTCAACTCGGCAGGCGTCATGTCCCTTGCCCCACGTGCGCGGTTTATCTGCGACGGCTCAAACCTTACGTTACTGGCGTCACTTGCTTTCGCAGGATTATTCTTGATCGCTTCGATGTGACTTACATCGTGGCGCTTGAGAAACTCCTTGATGGTTTCTTCCGTCAGCCTCACCCCGCGCGGTATGAGTTCAAACAGGCTGTTCGGGTCGACACCGCCCCGCCTGTTGGCAAGCGATTTGGCAACGTCTGGCAGATCTTTCAATACTCGCGGAACCCGTCCGGCACGTTTCACGACCACCTGGGCGCGGACCACCCACCTAACGTCTATCGTGACCGCTATCTTCTCGCCTGCCGCGCCGACGAAGTGCCAAGCCAAGCTCGCCGATTTGTAGACGGACTCCGTCGGCACTGCGTCCCGCAAAACGCGAACCGCCTGAGCCGCGTACCCTTGCAACCAGCTCAACATGCTCGTCAAATTCTCTACCACATTGACCGACATCTTGGCCTCAGGCGTTACGAGATTTGTGGTCTGTGCAGACCGCTGACTGCCGGCTAATGGTCCTGCTCTTCCACGTCGCTGGCCTTGACGCGCCGCGACTTGAGCTTCTCGCCGGTCTCGAAGTAGCGGCCCTCCACGGCGAGCTTGGCTTCCTCGTCCAGCTCGTCGTCCCACTGGCCCAGGGAATAGCCGTACCACGGCATCTTGGGCTTGAGAGGCGGCAGCATGAACTCCTCCCACAGTTCCCGCGCGTGCTCCATGTACTCCCGCTTGGGCAGGGACACGGGCGGGAAGGGCTCCTTCTGGATGGCGTTGCACAGCATGCCCGACTCGTCCGCCGGCAGGTGGTACGACACCACGTCGGTGCCCTTGTTATCGTCCTTGTACAGGAACGGCGGGGCGTGGCCTTTCTCCATGCCGCCGATGATCTGGACGTCCTGGTGGGGCTTCATGCGGTAGCACATGGCCCAGAAGACGGCTGCCTCGTCGGACGGATCGATGTCCTCGTCCACCGCGATGACGATCTTGCCGACGCCGGGGTGGAACGACGCCGCGGCGTGGAGTGCGCGCCACACCTCGGCCTCCTTGGGCTTGCGCATCTGCACGATGACCAGCTTGTAGGTGTTGGTCAGGGGCTCGTGCATCTCCACCCGGATGACGCTGGTGATGCGGCAGTGATCGCGCAGGTGCACCAGCATGAGCCGGTCGTAGCCGATCTTGCGGATGACCGACGATTCGCTGGGGGTGAGCTGGCTCAGCCACGAGACGTAGATGGCGTCCTTGCGGTGGGTGATGGCGGTGACGTCCATGAACGGGTTCAACTGCCGCGGGTGCATGTAGCCGTGGGATTCGCCGAACGGCCCCTCGGGCTCCACGAACTCGGTGTTGAGGTGTCCCTCGATGACGATCTCGGACTCCGCCGGCACTTGCAGGTCCACGGTCTTGCACTGGGCCATGCGGATGGGCTCGCCCACGAAACCGCCGGCGATGGCCATCTCGTCCACGCCGTAGTCGACCTTCTGCACGGAGACATAGGAGACCACCGGCGGCGCGCCAATGACCAGTGCCGCCTCCAGCGGCTCGCCACGCTTCTGCGCGTTCTTCCAGTGCAGGTAGATGTCCTGGCCCAGTCCGGACGGGAACACGCCCACCCGTGAGTTCGACTTGATCTGGCCCCGGTAGTTGCCGATGTTGCCGATGCCGGTCTCGGGGTCCTTGGTGATCCAGTGGGAGCAGGTGGTGTAGGGGCCGTTGTCGAACCCGGGCGTGGAAATGGGGACCGGGAACTTGTCCAGCCCCTGGTTCTCCACGGCATCGCCGGTCATCACGACCTCATGGCACGCCGGGTCGTCCACCACCTGGGGCTTGATGGGGTTGGACAGGGCGTGTTTCCACTTGGCGTCCATCTCGTCGGCGCTGTTGCAGCCCATGCCCAGGAAGTATATGGCCTTGCTGCCCGCCAGCGCGCCCACCACCACGGGGAAATCGAACTTGCGCCCGCGGGAGTCAGTGACGTTGGAGAAGTACCACGCCTTGCGTTCCTCGTCGGGGATGCCGCCCCGGTACTGCCAGCGCACCAGCGGGTGCAACTCCGTGTCCTTGTTGATGGTCTGGTTGATACGGCGCAGGTGCCCCGCCTCTTCGAGCATTCTCAGGTGCTCATGTAGATCTGCATAACCCATTAGCTGCCTCCTGTCTGAATCGATTTCTCGAACGATGTCGCGGTGAGTTCCCGTAACCCCGTGTCTTGCAGCCCGGATTCGGGGTCTCGGGCAGTTGTCGGAAAGAAACGGTGGGCTCCAGCGTGAAGCCGTAAAAATAGCGGATCGCGCCCGGTCGTGTCAATGAAGGCGCGGTTGCAGGCGGATGCACGGATACGTGTTGCACCAGCTTCGTCGTCGGAGACAAGGGCGTTGCCCAGGAGTCAGGTGATGACGTTGCCCCGGATCAGGTCCACACCTCGACGACGAGGCCGGGAACGCGATCGAACTCGCGGACGTTGGCCGTGATCAAGGCCAAGCCGCGAGCGAGAGCCGTGGCCGCGATCCAGAGGTCGTTCGGGCCGATCAGTTTGCCTGCTCGGGCCAGTTCGGCCCAGACTTGCGCGTGCACTCGGGCGGTTGCCAAGTCCACAGGCAACAACGGGAAACGCTCCAGCAGCGCTTCGACGAAGGCGGAGCGCCTCATCCGAATCTGTGGGTCTACCGCACGATGCACTCCGTGGAGGAGTTCGCTGGCGGTAACTACCGAGAGAAAAAACTCTTCCTGTCCGCGCCGCGCAAGGTGCGGCTCCAGATCCAGGCGGCCCCGCTCGTACTCGATCAGGACGTTTGTGTCGATCAGGACGCCCACGGATCGCGAACCTCCGCGTGTGCCAACTCCTCGCGGGCCGTTGCCAAGTCATCGGCAAGGTGCGCCGCTTCGGTTGGGGAGAGACGAGGCAGCGATGCAAACAGCGAGGGAAGTTCCGCGAGGCGTTTTCCCGCGGGAAGCGGGCGGAGTTCCGCTACCGGCCTGTTGCCGCGAACAAGCACGAAACAGTCGCCACGATAGGAGACGCGGTTGATGTACTCCGCGAAGTTGCGAGCCATTTCGGTCACCGTCAGTGTTTGTGCCATGGGAGATCCTTTGACGAGAATCGGATAATCTTACTATCTGACTTTTAGTTTTCGCTGTCAAGTCTTCAAGGCCGGTGCTGTCGGGGGCCGTGACAGCAATGGTTGGGCACCCTTTTTGCATGGTTCGTCAAGCGCCTTGAGCGAACTTGGTGAAAACGGTAGGGTGGACAGAATGGGTCCATCGCGGGATGGTCAATGCCCACGATATTGAGGCGGGGGCCATACCGGTTTTTCTTCTACTCCAGCGACGGTGGGGAACCCCGTCATGTGCATGTGTAGCATGACGCTCTGGGACAGCATGCCGGAGTCGAGGGAGCTTGGAGGCCGCCGAAGAGCATTCTGGGCTTTTACCGCCATTCTGAAGGGCAGAGCGCGGTTCTGGCTATCCATCATCCGTCTTGGAAGCGCTATCAGCCCTCCGCATGGCATTCGGTGGTGAAGCGGTTCCTGGAGTACCGTGTTGAGTAGCCTCCGGGCTGCAATTCAAAGGGGGTTCGAAGCATGCAAACCGACGAAGCGACCCTGCAGAAGGTCTTCTCCCACATCGACCGGGAGGAGCTGGCCCAACTGGCCATGGACGTCGTCAATTTCCCCACGCCCACCGGGAGCGAGGAGGAGGTGGCGCGGTTCATCCACGACTGGTTGCAGAAGCAGGGCATCGAGACCTTTCTCCAGCACACGGAACCCGGTCGTGCCAACGTGGTGGGGGTGATCCCGGGCACGGGCCAGGGGCCGACGCTGCTCTTCAATGGCCACATGGATACGGCGCTAGCGGGGACCCAGGAGGACCTGTGGATCACCGGCAGCACCCGGCCCGAGTGGCAGGCGCTGGCGCGGCGCGAGGACGACGTCATCTACGGCAGCGGCATCGTCAACGACAAGGGTCCGCTCACCTGCACCCTGGCCATGGCCAAGGCGCTCAAGGAAAGCGGCGTCAAGCTCAAGGGCGACGTCATCGTCACGGGGGTGGCGGGGGAGATCGGGCGCTCCCCGGTGGACCACTACCAGGGTCCGGCTTACCGCGGGAAGGGGCACGGCGCGCGCTACCTGGTGACCCACGGCGTGGTGGGGGACTACTGCATCGTGGTGGAACCGTCCCAGTTCCGCATCACCTGGGCTCAGTGCGGCGCCGTCTTCATCAAGATCACCACGTATGGCGAGCCCATGTACGGGCCGTTCGTGGACCACCCGGTGGACGCGAAGGAAAGCAAGAACGCGGTGGTGCGCATGGCCTCCATCATCCCGGCGCTGGAAGACTGGGCACGGCGCTACGAGAAGGAGCACCGCTACGAGTTCGGCGCCGGCACCATGGTCCCGAAGGTCAACATCGGCTCCATCTTCGGCGGCGCGCCGTTCAAGCCCAACTTCTCGCCGGCCATCTGCAACCTCTACGTCGAGGCTTTCATGACCCCGGACCAGCGGGCCATCGACGTGCTCCGGGAGGTCCGCGAGGTGCTGGCGGCGACGGAGATCGAGGCCAAGTCGTCGCTCTTCCTGTCGGTTAACAGCTACGAGTCCAAGGGCGCCGAGCCCCTCGTGGCTGCCATGGAGGAGGCCCACGAGTACGTCCGCGGGCGCAAGGTGGAGCCCATCCGCAGCGCCTTTACCAGCACTTACGCCGACCTGACGGTGTTCGCCGAGGTGGGGATTCCCGCCATCAAGTGCGGCCCGGCACCGGAAGCCGCCGACGCCAAGCCGGCCACCAGCGAGATGCAGAAGGTGGAAGACCTCGAAGCCGCCGCGCGCATGTACGCGTTCGCCGCGCTGGAGATCGCCGGCCGGGAGCGCGCGTGAGTATGGGGAAGGCCAAGGACGCCATCTTCCAGGAAATAGATATTCAGGTTGAACGACCCGACGAAAGGAGCCTCTCATGAGCATCGATACAGGCCTTTACCGCCGTACATACAGACTCCAGAGCGAAGACGCGGCCGTTACCGAAGAGGTGCTGTTCTCGTCCGATTCCCACGTGATGGAGCCCGCGGACACCGTGGTGGACCGCGTGCCCCAGGCCATGCGCGACCGGGCGGTGCGCTTCCCCGAGTTGAAGATAGGGGAAGGCTTCCAGACCCATCCCGGCGGCTCCGATCCCAACGCCCGGTTGAAGGAGATGGCAGTGGACGGGGTCAGCGCCGAGGTGCTGTATCCCACTCACGGTCTGAGCCTCTTCTCGGAGGATGATCCGGAGTTGCAGGAGGCATCCTGCCGGGCCTTCAACGACTGGCTCATCGAGTACTGCTCGGTGGACCTGGACCGGCTGGTGGGCGTGCCCATGATCGCGACCTTCGACATCGACCACGCGGTGGCCGAGCTGGAGCGCTGCAAGAAGGCCGGGCTTCGGGGAGGGCTGATCTGGCAGGTGCCGCCCAAGGAGTTGTCCTTCGCCTCGGACCACTACGAGCGCTTCTGGGCCGCGGCCCAGGAGATGGAGATGCCCGTCAGCCTGCACATCCTCACGGGCTTCGGCTACGTCAAGACCCGCCGCGACCGCAAGGGCCTGGAGCGCTACCGGGGCAGCGTCAACCTCAAGCTGGCGGAGATCACCGACAGCCTCATGGACATCATCTTCTCCGGCGTCCTGGAGCGCTACCCGCGCCTCAAGATCGTGCTGGTGGAGAACGAGATCGGCTGGCTGCCCTACGTGCTGGAGCAGTGGGACTACTACTTCGACCGCCACCGCCCCTCGGACCCGCTGACCATCGACAAGCTGCCGACGGAGTACTTCAACCGGCAGGTGTTCGCCACCTTCTTCAACGACGCCGTGGGCGCCCGCAACCTGGCCTGGTGGGGGCACGACAACTGCATGTGGTCCAACGACTTCCCCCACGCCAACTCCACCTGGCCGCACTCGCGCGAGGTGGTGGCGCGGGACCTGGGCCACCTGCCCGACGACGTGCGCGCCAAGCTCCTGCGGGACAACGTGGCGCGGCTCTACGACATGCCCGTGCCCGTACCCATGGCCGCGGAGGTGTAGCCCCCGGCCGGCCCGTCCTGTCTTTGAGCTTTGAGTATGCCTCCGAGTCGTGCCCGTGGAACAGGCTGTGTCAAAACTCCACGCGACCAAGGAATGGCACGGCTGCCCCGACTCGTCATTCCCGCGGAACAGGCTGTGTCAAAACTCACTAGGCAGAGACGCTACGAGTACGTCATTCCCGCGGAAGCGGGAATCCAGGCGGGGCGAGGCGGGGAATACGCCCGTTTGGCCCCTCTCCACCCCTGGATTCCCGCTTCCGCGGGAATGACGATTCGGGGCGGCCGTGCCATTCCCTGTTCGTCATTCCCTATTCGTGCGGGGTTTGATACAGCCTGGGAAGCCGGAGTCCAGGGGTGGAGAGAGGGCGGGAAGGACGATGAGGGCCGCGGGAAACCTTCCTCTCAGAGCGGTTCGGCCGCGGGCTGCGTCTTCCCGAGCGTGAGGGAGAAGCCCGGCTTGCGGATGTAGACCTGGGTGTATTCCTTCTGCTTGGTGAGTTCGTTGACGAGCCGCACCAGGGGCTGGCTGGCGCTCAGGTACTCCCGCGGCTGTCCGGCGGTTTCCAGCGCCTCCACTGCCTCATCCCCCGCGAATACGCGTAGGATCAGCTCTTCGTCGGACATGGAAGAGCTGCCGAGCTGCTTCCGCACCTCGGGCAACGACGGGTCCGGCTGCACCCAGCCTTCCCAGTCCTTGGCGCGGGGGCGTCCGAGGATGCGGTCCTTCACGTCCGGGTCCATGAGATCGGCGCCTTCCCGGCCCCAGATGCCCAGGGCGTACTGCATGGACTGGTCGGTGACCTGCTTGTAGCGTTCCCCCATGATGATGTTGATGGCGGCCTGGGTCCCGACGAACTGGGACAAGGGCGTCACCATGATGGGATAGCCCCACTCGGCGCGCACGCGTGCGGCCTCCTCCAGCGCCGCGGGCAGTTTGTCCTCCATCCCCACGAGCCGGAGTTGGTGCACGAAATTGGCGATCATGCCGCCGGGCACCTGGTGGTTGTAGACGGACTGGTCGAACGCCCGCGGCGCGCCCATGGGCAGGCCGTCCCGCTTCGCGACGAAGGTGAAGTGCTCCTGCACCGGCTTCAGCACCTCTTCGTCCACCGACGCGGTGTGGCCCATGGCGCGCACGTTCCTGAGCATGTTGAAGATCGAGGGCTGGGCCGAGCCGTTGGCCAGTGGCGGCACGCCGGTGTGGATGGTGGTCATGCCGAGCTTGATGGCTTCGAGGTAGTTGAGCGGCGCCAGGCCGTTGTTGCAGTGGGCGTGGAACTCCACCGGGGTGTCGCCGATGTTCTCAAGCACCAGGGGCACGAGCGCGCGGGTGCGCTCCGGCGTGAGCAGCCCGCCCACGTCCTTGAAGCAGATGCGCCAGGGCTTGAGGGCCGCTGCCTCGCGCGCCTTCTGCGCGTAGTACTCGTCGGTGTGCCGGGGTGATACCGAGTAGATCAGGTTGACCACGCAGTTCATCCCCGCCTTGCGCAGCGCCTCCACGTCCTCCCTGAACACCGAGTAGTCGTTCCACGGGTTGGAGGTGCGCGTCAGCGTGATGCCGCTGTCCACGACGTGCTGGACCACCAGCCGGGACACCGACGAGGGCTTCTTCTCCAGGCCGCCCTTGATGCCGCCGTGGAGCCGGAGCGGGGTGTGGCGCGCGCGCCGGCTGCCTTCCCGCAGCCAGTGCCAGGGGTTCTCCTTGTGCTCCCGCACGTACTTCTTGAACATGGTGGCGGTGAAGAACTCCATGGACTCGAAGCCCGCCTGATCCATGCGCTCGACGGCCTCCAGCATGGCCGCGGTCTTCATGTTGAAGGCCCACAGACTCTGGTTGCCGTCCCGCAGCGTGGTGTCCACGAATGTGACGTCGCTCATCGGATGCTCCTTGGTGGCCTGTTCGGTACCAGCGGTGGGCCGCAAGGTCAAGCAGGTGAGGTGTATGCAGGGACTCGGGACGGCCAACGGCCGCTTTTCTGTTTGAGACGCCCCTTCCGCATTGAGTAGAACGACAAATATGAACGTTCTTCTCATACTGTCGGACGAGCACAACCGGGAGGTCACCGGTTGCTACGGGAACCCGCTGGTCAGCACGCCGAACCTCGATGCGCTCGCGGCGCGCGGAGTGGTCTTCGAGAGCGCCTACTGCAACTCGCCCATTTGCGTGCCCTCGCGCGCGAGCCTCGCTACCGGAGACTACGTCCACCGTACCGGCTACTGGGACAGCGCCGCCGCCTATGACGGCAGGGTCCCATCCTGGCACCATCGCGTGCGTGAGACGGGATACGACGTCGCGGCGATCGGCAAGCTTCACTTCCGCAGCGGCGGTGACGACAATGGCTTCAGCGAGGTGCGCCATCCGATCTACGTCGTGGACGGGATAGGGGACGTTCACGGTCTGTTGCGCACGGACAAACGGGTGCGCGGGGTGGCGCGCGAACTGGCCGCGGAGACTGGGCGCGGGATGTCGGCCTATACCCGTTTCGACACGCGGGTAGCCGATGCCGCCGTGCGCTGGATCCGGGAGCGGGCGCGCCGGAAGGACGGCCGGCCGTGGGTGCTGTTCTCGTCGATGCTCTCGCCTCACTATCCGCTGATTGCTCCGGACGAGTTCTATGAACTCTACGATTCCATCGCACTGCCGCGGCCGCGGCTCTACGAGAGGCACGACCGTCCGGACCACCCGGTCATCGCCCACTATCGGGATACCTGGAACTACGACGACTACTTCGACGCGGAGCGGCTCGCGGTAGGGTTGAGGGCCTATTACGGACTCTGCTCCTTCCTCGATTTCCAGGTCGGCAGAATCCTGGCTGCGCTCGACGAGAGCGGTTTGGCCGGCGACACGCTGGTCATCTACACCTCGGACCACGGCGAAAACCTGGGCAATCGAGGATTGTGGGGCAAATCGGTGATGTACGAGGAGTCCAGCGGCGTCCCGCTGCTGATCGCGGGCCCGGGGATCGCCGGCGGCCAACGATGTTCAATCCCGGTGTCCCTGGTGGACATTTATCCCACCGTCGTGGAATCGATTTGCGGAGAACTCGACGCACGCGAGCGCGCGCTTCCCGGAGAGAACCTGGTCGCTGTCGCGCGGGAGTGCACGCCGGACCGGGTCGTGTTCAGCGAGTTGCACGACGACGGCTCCCTGACCGGTGAATTCATGGTGCGGCAGGGAACCTGGAAGCTCGTGTACTACGTAGACTATCCGCCTCAACTCTTTGATCTATCACGCGATCCGTTCGAGAAGTGCGACTTGGCCGGTAACCCTGAAGCATCTGTCGTTCAGGCGCGGCTCCACGCCGAGCTTCGCGGGATTGTCGATCCGGAAGCGGTCAACCGGATTGTGTTCGCCGACCAGCGCGCCCGGATCGAACGGCTTGGGGGGGTCCGGGGAATCCTGTCGCGCGAGGACTTCAACTACACGCCTGTGCGGGGTTGAGTAGGCGGAACTCGGGGCGCTTCGGAGCGGCCGCGCCGGGGGGCGTCCTGGTCCCGAAAGCCCGCGCTTTAGGCCGCGGCTCCGTCGGCTTGCCGCCCCAGGGTGAGTGAGAACCCCGGCTTGCGGATGTAGACCTGGGTGTACTCCTGCTGGCGGGTCAGCTCGTTGATGAGGCGCACAAGCGGCTGGCTGGCGCTCAGGTACTCCCGCGGACGGCCGGCGTTCTGCAGCGCTTCCACCGCCTCGTCCCCGGCGTACACCCGCATGATCATCTCTTCGTCGGACATGGACGGCCCGCCGAGCTTCGCGCGCACCTCCTTGAGGGACGGATCCGGCTGTTCCCAGTTCTCCCAGGCCTTGGCCCGCGGCCGCCCCAGGATGCGGTCCTTGACGTCCGGGTCCATGTACTCGGCGCCTTGCCGCCCCCAGATGCCCAGGGCGTACTGGATGGACTGGTCGGTGACCTGCTTGTAGCGCTCGCCCATGATGACGTTGATGGCTGCCTGTGTACCGACGAACTGAGACAGCGGCGTGACCATGATGGGGTAGCCCCACTCGGCGCGCACGCGCGCGGCTTCTTCCAGCGCGGCCGGCAGCTTGTCCTCCATGCCCACGAGGCGGAGCTGGTGGACGAAGTTGGAGATCATGCCGCCGGGCACCTGGTGGCTGTAGACGGACTGGTCGAACGCCCTGGGCACTCCCATGGGCAGGCCGTCCCGCTTGGCGACGAAGGTGAAATGCTCCCGCACCGGCTCCAGCGCCTTCTCGTCCACCGATGCGGTGTGGCCCATGGCGCGCACGTTCCTGAGCATGTTGAAGATCGAGGGTTGGGCCGAACCGTTGGCCAGCGGCGGCACGCTGGTGTGGATGGTGGTCATGCCGAGCTTGATGGCTTCCAGGTAGTTGAGCGGCGCCAGGCCGTTGTTGCAGTGGGCGTGGAACTCCACCGGGATGTCGCCGATGTTCTCCAGCACGATGGGCACCAGCGTGCGGGTGCGTTCCGGAGTCAGCATTCCGCCCACGTCCTTGAAGCAGATGCGGTAGGGCTTGAGCGCCGCGGCCTCCCGCGCCTTCTGGGCGTAGTACTCGTCGGTGTGCCGCGGCGACACCGAGTAGATGATGTTCGCCACGGCGTCCATGCCGAGTTCGCGCAGATCGTCCACCTCCTGCTTGAACACCGAGTAGTCGTTCCAGGGGTTGGAGTTGCGCGTCAGGCGGATGCCGTTGTCCACCAGGTGGCTGACCACCAGCTTGGCCACCGACGTGGGCTTCTTCTCCAGCCCGCCCCGGATGCTGCCGTGCATCCGCAACGAGGTGTTGCGGGCGCGCTTGGTGCCTTCGCGGATCCAGCGCCACGGGTTCTCCTTGTGCTCGCGCACATACTTCTTGATCATGGTGGCGCTGAAGAACTCCATGGACTCGAAGCCCGCCCGGTCCATGCCCTCGATGGCCTCCAGCATGGCGGCGGTCCTCATGTTGTAGGCCCACAGGCTCTGGTTGCCGTCGCGCAGCGTGGTATCTACGAATGTGACGTCGCTCATGACTGTTCCTCGGTGGCCTTTGCGTGCCGGTACGGCGGCGATCGCCCAAGTCGCGGGCGGGTTTGAGCTCCGCCCCTAAAGGTCCGCGGCCTCGCCGGCCCCGTTTCCGTTGCCCCCGTCGCCATCCGCGTTCCGCCCCAGCGTAAGCGAGAAACCCGGCTTGCGGATGTACACTTGGGTGTACTCTTTCTGTCGGGTCAGCTCGTTGATGAGCCGCACCAGCGGCTGGCGCGCGCTCAGGTACTCGCGCGGCCGTCCCGCCTCCATCATGGTCTTGACTTCGTCCACGCCGGCGTAGACCCGCAGCACCAGCTCCTCGTCGGAGATCGACGGTCCGCCCACCTGCGACCGCAGCTCGGCCAGTGACGGCTCCGGCTGCTCCCATTCCTCCCACGCCTTGGCGCGCGGCCGGCCCAGGATCTTGTCCTTGACGTCCGGGTCCATGAGCTCGGCGCCCTCGCGGCCCCAGATGCCCAGGGCGTACTGGATGGACTGGTCCGCCACCTCCTTGTAGCGCTCGCCCAGGATGACGTTGAACGCGGCCTGGGTGCCCACGAATTGGGACAGCGGCGTCACCATGATGGGATAGCCCCACTCGGCGCGTACCCGCGCGGCCTCCTCCAGCGCCGCCGGCAGCTTGTCCTCCATGCCCACGAGCTTGAGCTGGTGCACGAAGTTGGAGATCATGCCGCCGGGGACCTGGTGCAGGTACTGCCCGTGGTTGTACTCCACCGGCTTGCCGATGGGGAGGCCGTCGCGCTTGGCCACGTAGGTGAAGTGCTGCTCCACGGGCCGCAGCACCTCGTCATCCACGAGCGGCGTGTGGCCCACGGCGCGGACGTTCCGCACCATGTTGAAGATGGACGGCTGGGCCGAGGCGTTGGCCAGCGGCGGCACGCTGGTGTGGATGGTGGTCATGCCCAGCTCGATGGCTTCGAGGTAGTTGAGGGGCGCCAGCCCGTTGTTGCAGTGCGCGTGGAACTCCACCGGGGTGTCGCCGATGTTCTCCAGCACCAGCGGCACCAGGGAGCGCGTGCGCTCCGGGGTGAGCAGCCCGCCCACGTCCTTGAAGCAGATGCGGTAGGGCTTGATGGCCGCGGCCTCCCGCGCCTTCCGCGCGTAGTACTCGTCGGTGTGCCGCGGCGACACCGAGTAGATGAGGTTCACCACGGTCTCCATGCCCAGTTCGCGCAGCCCCTTTACTTCCTCGCCGAAGACCTCGTAGTCGTTCCAGCTATTGGAGGTGCGCGTCAGCGTGATGCCGCTGTCCACCACCTTCTCGATGATGAGCTTCAGGATCGACGCGGGCTTCTTCTCGAGCCCGCCCTTGAGCCCGCCGTGCAGCCGCAGCTCGGTCTTGCGTAGCCGCTTGGTGCCCTCCCGCAGCCACTCCCACGGGTCCTCCTTGTGCTCGCGCACGTACTTCTTGAACATGTTGGTGACGAAGAACTCCATGGACTCGAAGCCCGCCTGGTCCATCTGCTCCGCCGCCTCCACCATGGCCGCGGTCTTCATGTTGAGCGCCCAAAGGCTCTGGTTGCCGTCGCGCAACGTGGTGTCGATGAAGTGGATGTCGCTCATGATGTCTCCTGAAAGGAACCTGTATTCGTCTCGCGGGTCGTGGTGCGCCGCATTCATGCCCGTCGCCTGCTCATAGTGGCGTGAATGGAAGAATGGGTCAAGATGACCCTGGGCGTTGGCAGAGCAAGGCGGCGCCCGGATCGTCAGTCCCGCGGAACAGACGGTGC
>JAJDXX010000177.1 GCA_022823055.1 Candidatus Binatia bacterium
AATCCATGGGTGGGGCGGGGCGAAACCGTGTATTTCCCCGCCTTACCCCGCCTGGATTCCCGCTTCCGCGGGAATGACGATATGTGGTGGCGGTGCCACTTCGTAGCCGAGCGGAGTTCTGACACACCCTGGGAAGCGGGAATCCATGGGTGGAGGGGAGCGCTACCTTGAGCCATCCAACAACCAAACCAACCAACGAAACACCACTGGAGCCAAGTCTCCCCATCTGCGACCCGCACCACCACCTGTGGCGGCGCCCCAGCAACCCGTACCTGCTGGATGATTTCCTGCGCGACGCCACCGCTGCCCATCGCATCGTCTCCGGCGTGGCCGTGGAGTGCGGCGCCATGTACCGGGAGACCGGGCCCCCCGAGTTGCGGCCGGTAGGGGAGACGGAGTTCCTGGAGGGCATCGCAACCGAGAACGCGCGCGCGGACAACCCCGCCTCGGTGGCGGCCGCCATCGTGGCCTATGCCGACCTGGCCTTGGGCGACGGCGTGGCCGAAGTCCTCGAAGCCCACCAGGAGGCCAGCCCCACGCGGCTGCGCGGCATCCGCTATTCCACCATGTGGGACGCCTCGGACGCGTTCCGGAGCGTGAAGCGGCCCGGCCTGCTGCGGGACGCCGCGGTGCGCAAGGGTGTCGCCTGCCTGCGGCGCTACGGCCTGAGCTTCGATGCCTGGCTCTACCACCCGCAGCTCCCCGAGCTGGTGGAACTGGCGCGTGACTTTCCGGACCTGCCCATCATCCTCGACCACATCGGCGGGCCGCTGGGACTCGGCCCCTACGAGGGACGGCGCGCCGAGGTGTTCCGCGCCTGGAGCACCGACATCGCCGCGCTGTCCGAGTGCCCCAACGTGGCGCTCAAACTCGGCGGCGTCGGTTCGCTGCGCTCGGGTTACGACTGGCACACGCGCGAGCCCAGGCCCGCCTCCGCCGAACTGGCCGAGGCCATGCGGCCGTACTTCGAGTTCTGCATCGAGAAGTTCGGCGCCGACCGCTGCATGTTCGAAAGCAACTTCCCGGTGGACCGGGTATCGTATACCTATGTCTCCGTGTGGAACGCGTTCAAGATCGTGGCGCGGGGGTACTCCGGGGCGGAGCGGAGAGCGCTGTTCCACGACACTGCCGCAAGGGTCTACCGGCTGGGCGGCGAAGCGGCCTGAGCCAATGAGATTGGCACAAGGACCTTGAATCCGTCATTGCCACCTCTCATTCGTCATTCCCACCCCTCTCATCCGTCATTCCCGCGGAAGCGGGAATCCAGGGGTGGAGAGGGGCAAAGCAGGCGTGGGTCCCCGCCTCACCCCGCCTGGATTCCCGCTTCCGCGGGAATGACGGATGAGAGGGGTGGGAATGACGAATGAGAGGTGGCAATGACGGAGGAGAGGGGCGGCAACGACGGATGCGAGGCGACGTCATGGAGGCTACGCGAATGAGCAACGGAATGAGCAACGACAAGGTTCTCTACGAAGTAACAGAGCAGACGGCGTGGATCACGCTCAACCGCCCCGAGGCGCTGAACGCCATCAACGAGGAGATGCGCCTGGGCATCGTCGAGATGTGCGCCCGGGCGCAGGCGGACCGGGACGTGCAGGTGGTGCTCGTCCGGGGGGCAGGGGAGAAGGCCTTCACCGTGGGTGGGGACCTGAAGGAGCGGGCGCAACGCAACGCCGACCCGGCCGAGGCGCAGGCGTCTCCGCTCGAGGCGCGTCAGGCCCGGCAGGTGCCGGGCAGCCCCTCGCCCATCGAGGCCTTCGCGTTGTTGCAGAAGCCCGCCATCGCGCTGCTGCACGGTTACACGGTGGGCGCGGGCCTGCTCATCGCCATGGCCTGCGACATCCGCATCGCCGCGGACAACACCCGGCTCGGTGTCACCGAGGTGCGGCGCGGCTTCATGCCGGCGTCCGGCGGCACCCAGCGGCTGGCGCGCATCGTGGGTCCGGCCAAGGCGCTGGAGATCTGCCTCTCGGGCGAACTGATCGACGCCTCGGAAGCGTACCGCATCGGGCTGGTCAACAAGCTGGTACCGGTGGACCAATTGACGCAGGCGGGTGAGGAGATGGCCGCCTCCTTCGCGAAGGGCGCGCCGCTGGCCCTGCGCTACGTCAAGGAATCGGTGCACAAGGGCATCGACCTGCCGCTGGACCAGGCGCTGCGGCTGGAGTCCGACCTCGCCGCCTTCGTGCTCACCACCGAGGACAGCAAGGAAGGGCCGCGCGCCTTTGTCGAGAAGCGCTCGCCGGTGTGGAAGGGCCGTTGATTCGTTCCCGGACTTCGGATACAGGACACGGATATCAGGCCGAGAACCGGCCGGTGTCAGTGCAATCCCACTAGTGGAGGAAACCGAGATGCTCAGAATCGATGCCGACGCACACGTTCTCGAAACCGAGGAGACTTGGGAGTTCATGGACGGCGCCGACCGCAAGTACCGGCCCGAGGTCGTCGGCTCCACCAACGGCTCCGGGTCCGGAGACCAATACTGGCTGGTGGACGGAACCCTGCGCCTCAAGACCCGCAACGTGGGCAAGGACACGCCGCTGGAGTCCCGCGAACTGCGCGACGTGGCCGCGCGGCTCAAGCACATGGACGAGCTCAACGTGGACATCCAGGTGATCTTCCCCACCATCTTCATCATCCCGCTGACGCCCCGGCCCGAGATCGAACTGGCGCTGTGCCGCAGCTACAACCGCTGGATGGGAGAATGCTGGAAACAGTCCGACAACCGCCTGCGCTGGGTGGCGGTGGTGCCGCTCCTCAGCCCGGAACAGGTGTACGAGGAGGCCAAGCTGGCCAAGGAGAACGGCGCGGTAGGCGTCTACATGCGCGGCTCCGAGGGCGAACGGCTGCTGAACGATCCCTTCTTCTATCCAGTGTACGACGCCGCCGGCAGGCTGGACATGCCGGTGTGCATCCACGCATCCAACGGCAGCTCCGTTCTGTTCGACTACTACAAGTACGAGCCCGTGGCCTTCTCGAAGTTCAAGCTGGTGGTGGTGGGGGCGTTCCACACCATCGTCGCGGGCGGCATCCCCGAGCGATTCCCGCAACTCAAGATGGGGTTCCTGGAGGTCAGCGCGCAGTGGCTGCCCTACGCGCTGACCGACCTGTACAAACGGCCATGGTTCCGAGGGGAGCCGCCCCGTGGGATGAAACAGAGGGGCATCTGTAAGGGGCTTACCGACGCAGTCGGCTTCGTGGCAGTGTGTGTGAAGGCGGCGGGGATGGGAGAGCGTGGATTTAACGGTGGTT
>JAJDXX010000117.1 GCA_022823055.1 Candidatus Binatia bacterium
CGCGCCAACGCCGTGGTGGGGGCCATGATGGCCCTCGCTTCCTCGGTGATGATGTTCATCCTGGTGATCGCGGCGCTCGACGTCCGCTTTCCGCCTTGGGGCGTTCACTACCTTTGGATGATCCTGGGCGGGGCGCTCAACCCGGGCGTGTTCTTCGTGACCTTCTTCATCGGAATCTCGAAGATCGGAGTGTCGCGCGCCGCGCCCATCAAGGGAAGCTCGGCCATCTTCGCCGCCCTGCTGGCCATGGCATTCCTCGGTGAGGACCCGGCTTGGTACAACTTGGCCGGTATCCTGCTGGTGGTGGCCGGGATCGCGGTGATCTCGTCCGGGGCCGTCACCGGGCATTGGCGCAGGGTGGACATGCTTTGGCCCTTGGGCGCGGCGGTGGCCGGAGCGGGGGCGGCTCTATGCTGGCGCACCGGGGTGCAGGCCTTTCCCGACACCGTGGCCGCCGCCGCCGTCGCCA
Organism: Candidatus Binatia bacterium; assembly: GCA_022823055.1. Classification (GTDB taxonomy): domain Bacteria; phylum Desulfobacterota; class Binatia; order UBA9968; family JAJDTQ01; genus JAJDTQ01. The sequence goes on from JAJDXX010000117.1 coordinate 470, forward strand.
TCGCGGCGGCGTTGATCGTGATCACCGCCTACACTCTGGCGACGCGCAGGCGCGAGATCCGCGAGAACGTGGGAGTCGGCTGGAAATACTTCATCGTCGCCGGAGCCATCGAAGGCTTCGGCAAGTTCCTGTACGCCAGCGCCCTGCAGCTCGGCGAGATCTACCGCATGCTGCCGCTGGTCCAGACCTCGCCGTTGTTCGTCGTGGTGATTTCCCTGGCGGTGCTGCGCCGGGCGGAGCGCATCACCTGGCGGGTGCCGGCGGGGGCGGTGCTGACCGTGGCCGGCGCGATCCTGGTGAACGTGCGCCTGGGGTAGCGCGGCGGCAGGTGTTCGAGGCGGGGCGTCCCCTCAGAACGTCCGCGCCATCCAGCGGACTTCGCCGACGACCACCGCGTCATCAGGCCATGCCACGGTCTCCCAATCGGGGTGATCGCATTCCAGCAGCCACGTGCCGGAGGCATCCTTGCCCGCGCGCCGGACCAACAGCTTGCCTTCGTGGTTGATGGCGAAGAGCCATCCTTCCCGTAGCTGCGTCTGTTCCCGGTTCACCAGCACGGAACACCCGTCCGGGAGGGTCGCCGCCATGGAGTCGTCCTTTATCCTGACGAGGAGGCACCGGGTGGAGTCCAGTCCTTGCCGGCTCAGCCAGTCCCGTCCGAACCACAGGGATCCGGCGGCTTGCGTCGCCGCGGGCGCGTCGTAGGCGGCGTCGAGCTCCCGTATTTCCACGGGCGGGGTGGCGTCAAGGTCGACGCCTTCCGTCACGTACGGAATGTCGTCCGTCGTGAATTCGTCAGGCAGGGCCTCGGGGCGTCCCGCGGACCCTTCGCGCAGGACAATGTCCAGATCCCGGCGTAACGCGGCCCGTAGCCTCCGGGCCTCGGCCCTCAGCGCACGTCGCAGTCTGTCCTCGAGGTCGGCCTCTCGACTTCGCCGCGGAAGGCGCTCCGGCGCCTCTTTGCCCCGGTCCGCGAAGAGTCGGGTCAAGGGCACTCCCAGAAACTCCGCGAGCTTCTCCAGTTGGTTCAGCTTCCATTCGTTGCGTCCGTTCAAGAGGTTGGAGAAGTGGCTCGGTCGAATGCCGATGGCGGCCGCAATCTGCCCCTTGGTGGCTCGTCCCAGGGATTTCTCGTCGTCGATGAAATCCCGGATCCTGTTCTTGGAGGGGCTCGAAAGCGGAGGAGTCTTCCTTGTGGGCATTACGGGTTTCCGGAAAGAAAGGACGCTTGCAAACGAAATAATCCAAAACACGGGCAAGTGTGCTTTCTTCTGACACGCGGCAAATAGTGCTTTCATTCTCCTTTTCATTGTGAATTTTGGTTCCGTGAGCGGGCGCCGGATTACCGCCGCGGCGCTTCGGGCGCACGAAGGTCTTACGGGCTCAGCGTCCCGGGAGCCTTCCGCGATCAAGGTGCTACGCGGCGGGTTCTAAAGCCGTCCCCGGCGCGGGTTCTGCGCCGCGCCGACTTCGTGGAAAACAGTGCGTGGTGTGACGCGGGACACCTGTCCCCTGGGGCTGGACAGGATACGCGAGACAGGATGCTAGAAGGGGATGTCGTCGTCGATGGGCGGGGACTGGAAGGAGGACGAAGACTCGCCGAATCCCTGGTCCTGGGACTCCTGGGACGCGCGGGCGCCGCCTCCGCCGCCGAGGAACTGGACCCGCTGGGCGACGATCTCGGTCGTGTAGCGGTCCTGGCCGTTCTGGTCGGTCCACTTGCGGGTCTGGATCCGGCCCTGTACGAAGACCTGCCGGCCCTTGGACAGGTACTGGCCGCACGATTCGGCCTGTTTGCCCCACACGACGATGTTGTGCCACTCGGTCCGTTCCTGGGGGCTGCCGTCCTGACCCGTCCAGGACTCGGAGGTGGCGATGGGGAAATTGGCGACCGCTCGCCCGCTCTGTGTGAAGCGAACCTCCGGGTCCTTGCCAAGGTTTCCGACGACGATAGCGATGTTCACGGACATGTGCGCACCTCACGAGAAAGGTTTTGTGCGACTGAAGCGTGGACCTTATCGGTTACGCTCCGCCGAGTCAACATGAAGCAAACGGCCATGGTTCCGAGGGGAGCCGCCCCGTGGGATGAAACAGAGGGGCATCTGTAAGGGGCTTACCGACGCAGTCGGCTTCGTGGCAGTGTGTGTGAAGGCGGCGGGGATGGGAGAGCGTGGATTTAACGGTGGTT
>JAJDXX010000149.1 GCA_022823055.1 Candidatus Binatia bacterium
TTCTCTTGTCACCGTGTTATAGAGATCGGCCAAACTACACCACCGCCCCTTCCGTATCAGGGCGCTGCCACACGATGGCCGGTATCAAATCCTTGAGAGGATGTTGGGCAAGCTCGGATAAGCTGCGGTGGTTGACCATGATCAACTCGGGCGCGACGTCCAGCATGATCGATTCAAACTCATCCAGGGTGGCGGCCTCGATATGCAGACCCTCGATATCGCTGTCGGCGTAGAAGACACCTGCCTCGGCGTCCCACACAGCTTTCACTCGGAACGTATGTTTCACTGCCGTATCCTCCCCCTGTTACCCCCGACCCAATGATCGGTTCCTCGCACGTTGGCTGAAATAGTAGAGCCGGAAGCCGAACAACGTCAAGCTGCGGGCTATCCGGCGCTAGTCCCTTACGCGAACCGAGGGATCACCTCCGTGCCGAGGCGGCGGAGTTGGTCGTGGATGGCTTCGGGAGGGCAGGCGGGGCGGGCGACGAACTTGGAGGCGCCGGCGTCGATGAAGCGCTGGATGGCGGCGGTGATGTCCTGAACCGTGCCTAGGGCGGAGGTCTCGGTGAAATCCACGTCGGTGCGGTTGCGCAGGGCGTAGGGACGGGCGATGCGGGCGGCTTCCTCCGAATCCTTGGCAAAGCAGTAGTTGAAGAGCACGCCGAAGTGGTCGTGGTCGATGCTGCGGCCGTAGTCGGCAGCGTGTTTGCGGATGCGCGCGATGGCGGTCTCCACTTCCGCGGGCACCATCTGGGAGGCTAGCCAGCCGTCGGCCAGACGCGCGGTGCGCCGGAAGGCGGGGCCGCTCCGACCGCCGACCCAGATGGGCGGCTCCGCTTGGGCGGGCTTGGGCTGAATGGAGACGTCCTCGAGTTGGTAGTATTTCCCCTCGAAGCTGACGTTGTTGCCGGACCAGAGCGCGCGCAGGAGGTGCACCATTTCCTCGGTGCGGCCGGCGCGCTCGGAGCGCTGGATGCCGCAGGCCTGAAGCTCGGTGTCGTCGTCGCGGCCCAGACCCACGGCAAGCAGCAGGCGTCCGCCCGACAGGAAGTCCAGGGTGGCGAGTTCCTTGGCGAGTACCGTCGGGTTCCTGAGCGGGAGGGCCATGACGCTGGTGCCGAACTTCATCTTACGGGTGCGCGCGGCTATCCACGAGAGCGCCACCACGGGCTCGAGGCTCAGGGTTTCCGACACCACGCGGTCGCTCAGCCACAGCGAGTCGATGGCCAGGTTTTCCGCCAGGTCCACGGCGCTCCAGAACGCCTCGGGGTTGGGCTCTCCGAAGGGCCAGCCGGTGAAGCCGATACCGATGCCGATTCCCATGTCCTTCCGTCTCCTTGTCCGGTACTGACACTACCAGATGGCACGGTGCATCTTCCAGCGCCCCCTTGCCTCTCCTGGTGGATTCGCGGATTTGACTCACGCTGGTTATCCGACTATTGAAGATCAACCTCGGGTCGTCCCGGTCCCGCGAACTCAACCTCGAACCGCCCGATCCTACGAAACAGGCCCAAAGACCCTCATGATTTATCTCGAACTGGCCGGTGGCTTCGTCCTGCTCATGGGCGGGGCGGAGTTCGTGTTGCGGGGTGCGGTGCAGCTTGCGCGGCGCCTCGGCGTCTCGCCCCTGATCATCGGGCTCACCGTGGTGGCCTATTGCACCACCATGCCGGAGCTGCTGGTGAGCCTGGATGCGGCCTTTCGCGGCGCTCCCGGCATCTCCATCGGGAACATCGTCGGCAGCAATATCTGCAACCTGCTGCTGATCCTCGGGGCCGCGGCCTGCGTCTGCCCCATGGTGGTGAACCCGCGCGAGGTGCGCTTCGAGGGGGCCGTCGCCGCGGGCGTGGCGGCGCTCTTCATTACACTGGGGATGGCGGGCAGTTTGAGCCGGATCGACGGCGTGCTGCTGCTGGCCTGCCTCGTCGCATTCACGGCGATTTCCGTCCGCCGCGCCCGCCGCAACCCTCCCGAGACGGAGACGGACGAGGATGCCACCGACCGTCCGGTCTGGATGACTCTCGGCACGCTTGCCGTAGGGCTCGGCTGCCTGGTCGCGGGATCGCACCTGCTGGTGGAAGGCGCCATCGGGCTCGCGCGCCTGCTGGGAGTGTCGGAGGCGGTCATCGGCGTGACGGTGGTCGCCGTCGGGACGTCACTGCCGGAACTTGCCACGGCGGTGGTCTCCGCCTATCGCGGGCATTCGGAGGTGGCGGTGGGCAACGTGCTCGGCGCCAACATCTTCAACCTCCTGGCCATCGGCGGCCTGGTGGCGACCGTCCATCCGCTGGACGTTCCGCCGCACCTGCTCCACCTCGCCATATGGACGATGCTGGGAGCGACAATCGTGCTGATCTCGTGGTTGGCGTTTCGCGGGCGGCTCGGACGGTTGGCGGGCGCGCTCTGCCTCGTCGTCTACACCCTTTACATCGTCATGGAGTACGGTCCGCTCACCAACGTATGATCGGATGAGCGGGTCCCATCACGAATCGATGGACGTGCCGCGGTACTTGTCCTTCAGCTCGTCCATGACCGTCCCCTTCCAGAACTTGACGCCCACCTGGTAGCCGGCCCGTCCGATCATGTGCGCGGCCACGGGGGCGGTGAGGAAGACGAAGAGCGTGATGGCCAGGACCCGGATGGTGACGCCGATTTCTGGAAAGTAGAGCGCCGCGGAAACCATCAGACAGAACACGCCCAGGGTCGGAGGCTTGGTGGCGGTCTGCATGCGGGTGAGCAGGTCCGGCATGCGCAGGATGCCCACGCACCCCAGGAACATGAACGCGGTGCCGATGATCATGAACGCGGCGCAGATGATGTCAGTCACCATGGTGTGCCCATTTCTCGATGTAGCGGGAGAACGTCACCGTCCCCAGGAAAGCCACCAGCGCCAGCACGATGGCCACGTCCAGGTAGACCGGCTCGTCGAAGGCGATGGAGTAGAGGGCGGCGATGCCCACGCCCACGGTGGTCAGCAGGTCCAGCGCCACCAGGCGGTCCGGGATGTTGGGACCGCGCAGGAGGCGGACGAACGCCAGCACGATGCCGAGGCTCAGCACCCCGAGCAGAACGAAGGCCAGGGTCGTCATCGCAGCAACTCCATGACGCGTTTCTCGAAACCGTCCTTGATGGACCGGCGCAGCTCCTCGGCGTCGTCCACGTACATGGCGTGAATGTAGAGCACGCGCCGGTCGTCCGACACGTCCAGGCTCAGGGTACCCGGAGTCAGGGTTATGAGGTTCGCCAGCAACGTGATCTCGGCGTCGGTCTCCGCGTCCAGCGGGATCGCCACGACGCCGGGCTTCATGCTGTGCGACGGCGTCACCACCTCGTAGGCGATGCGCAGGTTCGCCAGCAGGAGCTCCCAGGCGAACAGCGCGCCGAGCCGGACTCCCTGCCACAGCTTCTCGAAATACCGCGACGGCCGCAGCAGCCGGCGCACCGCGTACAGGATCACGAAGCCTATGACGAAACCGACGGCGAGGTTCAGCGCCGATACCTCCTCGGTCAACGCCGCCCAGCTCAGCGCCAGCATGATGTTCCACAAGAGGACGGTCATGACCCTCCCCTCACCCGCAGCACCGCCTCGATGTACGGCGCCGGGTTCGTCAACTGCTCGCCCGCCTGTTGCGCCAGCACGAACAACGGCCCCGCGGCCACGCCCATCACCACCGCGAGCACGGCGAGGGTTACGATGCCGCCCAGCATGGGCCCCATGCCCGCGCCCGGCGCATGCGTCTCGGTCCCCTCCGGCAGCGGCTTCCAGAACGCTTCGGCCCAGATCTTGGTCATGGAGAAGAGCGTCAACAGGCTCACCCCCAGCGCCGCGGCCACCACCACGAACTGCTCGATGCCGAGCCCCGCCTTGACCAGCACCAGCTTGCCGAAGAACCCGGACAGCGGCGGCACTCCGGCCAGCGACAACGCCGACAGCAGGAACAGCATGCCCACCCACGGGTGGGCGCGGTAGAGGCCGCCCAGCTTCTTGAGGTCGTAGGTGCCGTGAATGCGGTGCGACACCCCGCTCACCAGGAACAGGTTGGTCTTGACGAAGATGTTGTGCACGATGAAGAAGACCGTGCCCGCCATCGCCAGCGGCGTGAAGAAGCCGAGGCCCATGACCATGTAGCCGATCTGGCTCACGATGTGGAAGGACAGCAGCCGGCGGAACTCGTACTGGGCCACGGCGCCGAGCACGCCCGTCACCATGGTGATGGCGCCGACCCAGAGAATGATGGTGTGGGTGTAGTCGACGTTGTTGAGGAACAGCAGCGTGAACACCCGGATCAGGGCGTACACGCCCACCTTGGTGAGCAACCCGCCGAAGATGGCCGAGACCGCCACCGGCGGCGTGTGGTAGGAGGCCGGCAACCAGAAGAACAACGGGAAGATCGCGCCCTTGATGCCGAAGGCCACCAGGAACAGGACCGCGAGGGTGGTCACCAGGCCCGGATCGGCGGCGCTCCCGAGACGTTGCGACAGGTCCGCCATGTTGAGGGAGCCCGCCATGGCGTAGAGGATTCCCACCGCCGCCAGGAAGAACGCCGACGCCACCAGGTTCAAGGTGACGTACTTGATGGCACCCTCGAGCTGAGCGCGCTCGCCTCCCAGCGCCAGCAGCACGAAGGACGAGATCAGCAGCACCTCGAACCACACGAACAGGTTGAAGATGTCGCCGGTGAGGAAGGCGCCGGACACGCCCATGATGAGGATGTTGAACAGCGGGTAGTAGCCCCATGCCTCCCGTGGGCGGTCCATGCTGCCCAGCGAGTAGACCACGATCACCAGCGTCACCACGCCGGTGGTGGCCACCATGGCGGCGCTGAACATGTCGGCCACCAGCGTGATGCCGAAAGGCGCGATCCAGTCGCCCTTCTGCACCGCCTGGATGCCCTCGCTGGCCACGCGTTCGAGCAGGACGACGGAGACCGCGAGGTAGACGATGCTGCCCGCCAGGGTGAGGATGCGTTGCGCGGCCACGTAGCGCCACGCCACCACGCAGGCCGCCCCCACCAGCAGCGGAAGCAATATGGGCAGGACGATGAGCGAGTTCACGTGTCCGTTGCCTTCATGTCGTCGAGGTCGTCCGTGCCCACGGTCTGGTACGCGCGGTAGGCCAGCACCATGGCGAACGCCTGCACGCCGAAGCTGATGACGATGGCCGTGAGGATCAGCGCCTGGGGCAGCGGGTCCGCCACACCCGTGACGGCCTTCTCTCCGTAGGGGATCACCGGCGGCACCGCGCGCGTGAGCCCCGCGGCGGTGAACACCAGCAGGCTCGCGCCGTGGGCCAGGAGCGCCAGCCCGATGATCAGCTTCACGATGCTCCGGCGCATGAGCATGTACACGCCGGACGCATAGAGCACGCCGATGACGATGGCGAGGAGCGCTTCCATCAGTCGTCCTCCTCCACTTCCTCCGCCAGGCTGATGATGACGATCAGCACCACGCCCACCACCGTCAGGTAGACGCCGATGTCGAAGAGCAGCGGCGTCCCCAGGTGCAGGTCCACGCCGAAGATGTAGACGTGCGTCCACTGGCCGGTCATGAACGGCTGCCCCTTGAACATCGAGAAGACGCCGCTCACGGCCGCGGCCAAGAGCCCCCAGGCGATGATGGTCTGCGCCCGGCACGGCAGGAAGCGACGCATGGAGCGCACGTCGTAGGCGATGGCATAAAGCGTCAGCGCCGCCGCCAGCACCAGTCCGCCGACGAAGCCGCCGCCGGGGTCGTTGTGTCCCCGCAGCAGCAGAAAGATGGAGAACTGGAACAGCAGGATCAGCAGGAACCGGCTGGCCGTTCTGAGAATCAGCGAGTTCACGACCCTCTCCCCTTGCCGAGCCGCAGCCGGATGAGCGAGTACACGCCGATGCCGGCCACCGCCAGCACGGTGATCTCACCCAGCGTGTCGAAGCCCCTGAAGTCCACCAGGATCACGTTGACTATGTTGCGCCCCTGCCCCATCAGGTACGAGTTCTCCGAGAAGTAGGTGGAGATGGTGGGATGCCACTGCACCGACGTGGCCACCAGCACCAGGAGCGTGAAGAACGCGCCCACCGCGGTGCCGATAACCGCATGCCGCACTATCACCACGCGCCTGGAGAACCGCTTGAACGGGGGCATGTAGTAAAACACGAATACGAACAGGATCAGTGACAGGGTCTCGATCAGGAACTGGGTCATGGCGAGGTCGGGGGCGCCGTAGAGCACGAAGATCAGCGCCACGCTGTAGCCCACCACGCCCAGAGCCATGACCGCGCGCAGGAACGTCTGCGCCCGCACCGTGGCGATGGCGCCGACCAGAGCCACCAGCCCCACGACCCACTCGTGCACGCCGATGTCGCCCCAGTCCATGGCCACCACGGTGACGTCTCCGTACGTCAGGAAGGTGTACCAGGCGAGCACCGCGGTCACGGTCATGATGGTGGCGAGATACAGCCGCAGGTAGCCGTTCTGCAGCACACGGGTCTGGCCCACCGCCGACCAGTTCAGGAAACGCAGCCACAAGGCGTACCAGTGGGACGGTCCGCGATGCACCGCGGGGAGCGCGAACGCCGTCACCCGCTTGATGGTCTCGAGCTGCCAGTAGACCAGCACGCCCAGAGCGAAGGTCACCAGGCTCAGCACCAGCAGCGCGTTGAAGCCATGCCACAGGGCCAAGTGCATGTGCACCTCCTTGGCCAGAACCGAGCTCGCGGCGGCCGACAGCAGCTTCTCGGGAAGCACCGGCATGAACCCGAACAGCACGCTCAGGCAGCCCAGGAAAACCGGCCCCAGCCACATGGTCCAGGGCGGGTCGTGGGCATGCTTCGGCGTGTGGGTCTCCGCGCCCGAGAACGGGCGGATGCCCGCCAGCCACGCCACCGCGAACAGCAGCATGCTGGTGAGCACGGCGATCACGGTGACCGGCAGGTTGCCGTGGGTGACCGCCTCGTAGAGCGCCTCCTTGCCGACGAAACCGAAGAACGGCGGCAGCCCCGCCATGGAAAGGGCGCCCACCGCCGCTCCCGCGCAGATGATGGGCATGGTCTTGCGCAGTCCGCCCAGGTTCCGGATGTCGCGGGTGCCGGTCTCGTGGTCGATGGACCCGGCCACCAGGAAGAGCGCGGCCTTGTACAGCACGTGGGCCATGAGGAACACCATGGCCGCCTTGATGGCCAGCTTGTCGCCCAGGCCGATGAGCATGGTGAGGGTGCCCAGCACGCTCACCGTGGAGTAGGCCAGGATCTTCTTGAGATCGGTCTGGTAGAGCGCCTGGTACGCGCTCGCCAGCATGGTGGCGGCGCCGAAGCCCGTTACCACGTAGAGCCAGATGTCGCTGCCGCCCAGCACCGGGCTGAGACGCGCCAGCAGGTAGACCCCCGCCTTCACCATGGTGGCGGAGTGCAGGTAGGCGCTCACCGGCGTGGGCGCCTCCATGGCCGACGGCAGCCAGAAGTGGAACGGCACCTGCGCCGACTTGGTGAACGCGCCGGCCAGCACCAGCGCCAGCACCAGCGGGTAGAGCCGGTGGCCCTGCAGCGCGGCGTTGTCCGCGGCCAGCGCCGATATCTCGAAGCTGCCGCCGATCTGGCCCATGAGCAGCACGCCCGCCATGAGGGCGAGGCCGCCGGTGCCGGTCACCAGCAGCGCCTGCAGCGCCGCGGCCCGGGCGGTGTCCTTGTCGTGCTCGAAGCCGATGAGGAAGTAGGAGGTGACGCTGGTCAGCTCCCAGAAGATGAACAGCGCGATGAGGTTGTCGGACAGCACGACGCCCAGCATGGACGCCATGAACATGAGGATGAACAGGTAGAAGCGCGGCAACGACGGGTGGCCGTGAAGGTAGCTGCCGGCATAGGTGATGATCAGTGTCCCCACCACCGTGATGGCCAGGGCGAAGAGGAGCCCGAGGCCGTCCAGGTTGAAAGACAGCTCCAGCCCCATGGCCGGCATCCAGGGCCAGGCGACGCGGACCGCTTCGCCCCCCACCACGGCTTCCATGTGGCTCAGGAAATAGAGCGCCAGGATCGCGGGAAAGACCGAGAACACGACACCCGACCAGCGCGCGCTCAGCCGATACAGGGCCGGCGCCAGCAAGGCCAGAACGAAACCGGAGAGGACGGCGTAGATCATGGTGTTTCGACCGGGTGTCCGGAACGCGCGTCAGGACGTCCAGACGCCGTCGGGGTCATACTTTCGCACGGCCAGGATCTCTTCCCGTGACGGCTCCGGAGTCTGCCTGACGTCCGGGACCGCCTTCAGCGGCCAATCCGTTTCGTCCCGTATCTCCTGCACGGTGACGCCGGGATGAAACGACTCGATCTGCATCTCCCGCGTCGCCGGGTCGAAGGAGAATATGCCGAGGCTGGTGATGGTGCGGCTCGGGCCGCCGCCCGACAGGCCGCGCCCCTCGCGCCAGCCGGCGCCGTCGCCGTAACCCGGGGAGGTGATGTACCGCACCCGGGGCACGAAACGGCGCCGCTCGTGGTTCATGATGATGACGCACCGTCCGGCCAGGGTGGCGATGTCCGCGGCGCCGCCGCTTCCCGGCAGGCGCAGCCGCCGGCGGTCGTCTCCCACCCAATGGGTGTTGAGGTTGCCGTGGCGATCGACCTCGGCGCCGCCGATGAACCCCATCTCCACGCGCCCGCTCTGGAGCAGGCTCATGACCTCGATGAGGCCGCAGCAGAAGAGCGCGCCCGCCACGTTGGGCGGATCGCTCATGGTGAAGATGGGCTTCAGCGCCGGCCAGTCCCGCACCACGCCGCTCTCGAAGATGCCGATGGCGCCGGGGGCGTGCAGTTCCTTGGCCACCGCGAAGCCCAGCAACGGCAGGCGCATGCCCACGAAGACGCGCTCGCCGTCGCGAATCTCGCGCGCCGCTGCAATGACCATGAGCTCTCGCCGCGTGTAATCCATGGGTCGTCACCCCGGACTTGATCCGGGGCTGTCACGGAAGGGTCGCGATGCCTCCGCCACCGCCGCTCCAGACCCGGTAGCATTCCCCGCGCCGCGATTCAATGGCCCTTCGACTTCGCTCCGCTCAGGACGAACGGAAGGAATTTCCACGCACCGTTCGTCCTGAGCGTAGCGGAGCGAAGTCGAAGGACGCCATTCCCAGGCGATCGGAGCTTTCCTGGAACGCGCCACTAATAACCATAGCTCACCGGCGCCGCCATGTAGTCGCTATCGGGCTTGAGGCGCGCGACCCGCTCGGTGCCGAGCCGCTCGATGTAGCCGTCTTGGCCTTCCACCTCCAGCACCCAGTGGTTCAGCCACTCCTCGAATCCGGCCCGGTCCCGTGATTTGGCATGATAATCGAAGTAGAAGTCGTCGTCGCGGCGGTTGTATCCCTGGGTCGGCGACGGGTGGGAGCCGAGAGGAACGCAGGCCACCGCGGCCACCAGGAAACCCGGGATCAACGTGCGGTTGGGGTCGCTCAGGATCACCTCGTGCGGCACGATCTCCTCGCAGGTCAGCAGCACCTTGCCCGCGGCCATGGCCGCGTCCTGGGTGACCCCCAGGTTGCCCCAGACGTGGGCGTTGCCCTCATCGTCGGCCCGCTGCACGTGCAGAATGGCGACGTCGGGCTTCACCGCCCGCACCGCCAGCAGGTTCTCTCCGGTGAAGGGACATTGCACGCCGGCGAACGAAGCCTCCTCCCCGAAGTCGCTGCCCATGAGAGTGCGAGTGGGCAGGTACGGCACCCCCATGGCCGCGGCCTTGAGGCCCAGGGCCATGGAGAAGTTGGAATGGTTCTCCACCGCCAGCGGCCCCGGCTCGCCGCGTTCCACCGCACGCCGGTAGTTGTGTCCGAGGCCCGCCGCCACGTTGCCCACCCACGCGCCGCACACGCGGGCGGCGCATCCAGCGCCGATGATCTGATCGAACTGCATGTCCGAGATGGTGGTCATCAGCGTCAGGTCGCGCTTGTGCTGACGCATGATCTCGTAACCGGCGGCGAAGGGAATGAGCGACTCGAGGGCCGCCCCCATGAAGACGGACATGCCGTCCTCGACCTCCTGGGCGATGGCGGCTCTGAGGCTGCGGAGCTTCGGCATGGCAGAAGGTTCTAACGGGTTGCTCCCTGTCAAGCAAGGATGTCGTTTGGCCCCTCTCCACCCCTGGATTCCCGTTTTCCAGGCTGTGTCAAAACTCTGCTCAGACACGAAATGGCACCAACCCCCCAATACGTCATTCCCGCGGAAGCGGGAATCCAGGGGTCTTGGAGGGGTCCCTACGCGGCGTTTCCCCGCTCCACCCCTCTGGATTCCCGCTTTC
>JAJDXX010000012.1 GCA_022823055.1 Candidatus Binatia bacterium
CTCAACCGCAAGGTGGTCCTGATCGGCCAGACCGTGGCCAAGGAGCTCTTCGGCGATGAGTATCCCATCGGCCAGACTCTCCGGATGAAGCACATCCCGTTCGAGGTGGTGGGCGTGCTCAAGGAGCGGGGGACGTCCTCGTTCGCCGGCGACCTCGACGACGTCGTCATCGTCCCGTTGGGGACCGCGCAAAGGAAACTCCTGGGGATACGCTACGTGCGCGGCATCGAGGTCAGCGCCGAGAGCAAGCAGGCCACCTCCGACGTTCAGGACGGCATCACCGCGCTGTTGCGGGTGCGCCACAAGATCACCGGCACCAAGCTGGACGACTTCCGGGTGCGCAACCGCACCGACATCGTCGAGGCGGCCAACGAGGCCGCCAATACCCTGGGCTACCTGCTCGCGGGCATCGCCGGCGTGGCGCTGGTCGTGGGCGGTATCGGCATCATGAACATCATGCTGGTATCGGTGACCGAGCGCACACGGGAGATCGGCGTGCGGCTGGCCGTCGGAGCGAGGCGACGGGACATCCGCCGCCAGTTTCTCACCGAGGCCATGGTGCTGAGTCTCCTGGGCGGCACGGTGGGCATCCTCGCGGGCGCCGCCGCTTCGCTGGGGCTCTCCTACATGGGCGGCTGGCAGATCGTCATTTCGCCCGGTTCCATCCTGCTGGCGTTTGCGTTCGCCGCGGCCATCGGCGTGTTCTTCGGCTTCCAACCCGCCAACCGGGCCGCGCGGCTCAATCCCATTGAAGCGTTGCGCTACGAGTAGGGCGTAGACGGCCGGAGTCCGGCTTACGCGGGTGCCTTGAAGGAATAGGCGGTCTGATAGGCTTCCGTGGCCTGCATCCGCGCCCACCACGCGCCCAATGCCGGGCGTGCGCTCCAGTCCGTCAGCCGTTCCAGCTTGTTCGACTCGAAGCGTTCGATGAACGGCGCGATGGAGCAGTCCGCCAGCGACATGCGTTCGCCCGTGAGCCAGGGACGGTCCTGAAGCGTCTCCTCCACTTCGTCGAGAATCTCGGCCAAGCGCGCCTCCGCGTACGCCATCTGCTCCTCGGAAATGCCGTTCCTCAGGCGATCTCTCAAGAGTGCGCGTTTCGGCTCGGTGGGCTGCTGCATGACCGCGGCCTCCCGCTCTTCCTCGGACAGGTGCTCGTAGCGCTTGATGCGGCCCTGCTTGATGAAGGAGATGATGTTGACGTTGCGGTGCAGCTCGTGCTCGAAGCGATCCATCCAGATGCGCATGCGCGCGCGCTCGTAAGGATCGTCCGGCCGCATGGGCACCTCGGGCCATACGTCGTCGAGGTACTCGAGGATGAAATTGGATTCGATGATGATGCGGCCGTCGTGCACCAGCGTCGGCACCACGCCGTTGGGGTTCAGTTCGACGTACCAAGGCTCCAGGTTCTCGAACTTTGCCAGGTTGACGTAGACGCCCTCCCAGGAAAGTTGTTTCGCCGCCAGGGCGATGCGTACGCGACGCGAGCAGGTGGAACTCCACCAATGGTAGAGCTTGAGCATGGAGCACCTCCGTAATGCATGGATTGCGACAAGGGCTTGGACAGGGCACCACCGTACTACGAACCGGCCAGACCGTCCATTCCATCGCCCGGTCCGGGATTGTTGCCAACTCACGGCGCCACTGGCATACCGATCATTGCGGCACGGCCGCGGATACTCCGGCACTTTGAGCAAACGAAAGGATCATGGATGAGTGCTTCGAAGCATGGGACCTTCAGTTGGTGCGAGTTGCTCACCACGGACGTGGAAGGGGCCAAGAAATTTTACGCGGAGCTTTTCGGGTGGACGATGGAATCGGTGACTCACGAGTGCGACGACGGTGAGGAGCCCGTCCATTACAACCTGGTGAAGGTGGACGGGACCGAGATCGGCGGCATCATGGCCGTTCCGGCGCAGGCCCAAGGGATGCCGCCGGCCTGGGGGGCCTACGTGACGGTGGACGACGTCGACGCGGCCTCGGTCAAGGTGCAGGATCTCGGCGGGAGGATCATCGTCCCGCTCCAGGACATACCGGACGTGGGCAGGTTCTGTGTCATCCAGGACCCCCAGGGCGCCGCGCTGACCCTGATCACCTACCTGCCGGGGCACGAATAGGGTTTGTGCCCGCGTCCCTGACGCGCCGCGTGTCAGCGATACCAGGGGGAGCCGTACGATGTCGTGGGCGTCGCCACCGTGGTCGGACGAGGGGCCTGTACGCTGCGGTTGGGCCAGGACGGAGCTTTCTACCGCGTATCACGATGCGGAATGGGGCGTGCCGTGCCATGATGACCGGACGCTCTTCGAGTTCCTCGTCCTGGAGGGGGCGCAGGCGGGACTGAGTTGGGAAACCATTCTCAGGAAACGCGACGCCTACCGCCGGGCCTTCGCCGGTTTCGATCCCGAGGCGGTATCCCGCTATGATGAAGGAAAGCAAGGCGAACTGCTGAAGGACTCCGGTCTGGTGCGCAACCGGCTCAAGATCGCCGCCGCCGTGACCAACGCCCGGGCGTTTCTCCGGGTCAGAGAGGAGCACGGCACCTTTGACCGCTACGTGTGGGGGTTCGCCGGCGGCCGGCCGCGGGTCAATCGTTGGCGCTCGCACGAGGAAGTTCCCGCGCGTACACGGGAATCGGAAACCATGAGCCGCGACCTCATGGCGCGCGGGTTCCGGTTCGTCGGGCCGACTATCTGCTACGCATTCATGCAGGCGGTGGGGATGGTGAACGATCACCTCGTGCAGTGCTTCCGGCACCGTGCCATCTCTCACCCGGGCCGCTGAGGCAACGCCGGCGGTCCGAATCTGCAGAATACTGGTATTCTGTCCGGTTCGTTCGCGGATCGGCCGGCAGGACACCGGAAAAGGGGGAGTTCGATCATGGACGGCTTGTCGCGCGGAAGCTCGCGTTACGCTTACGCGCTCATGCGCATCGTCGTCGGCCTCGCGTTCGCCCAGCACGGCGCGCAGAAACTGTTCGGCTATTTCGGCGGCATGGATGGTGCGGGCGCCACCGCGGAACTAGCCTCCCTTATGGGGGCCGCCGGCATCATCGAGTTGGCGGGCGGGTTGCTGGTGGCGCTTGGTCTTTTCGCGCGCCTCGCGGCCCTGATCTGCAGCGGACAGATGGCCGCGGCCTATTTCATGGCCCATGCCGGTCGCGGCTTCTGGCCCATCGAGAACGGCGGCGAGTTGGCGGTGCTGTTCTGCTTCGTGTTCCTCTACATCGCCAGCCAGGGCGCCGGCGCCTTCAGCTTCGGCCTCTCCCGCGGGTAGCGCAAGCATCTTGCGTGGCCGGCGCGCCGTTTCGCGGCGGCCGCGCGAGGTCCCGTTGCGAAAGGATTGCATGGCCATCTACGCCATCGGAGACGTTCAGGGCTGCTACGAGCCGCTCCGGCGGTTGTTGGACGTCATCGCGTTCGACCCCGCGGCCGACCGTTTGTGGTTCGCGGGCGACCTCGTGAACCGCGGTCCGGACTCCCTGGCGGTCCTGCGGTTCGTGAAGAGCCTCGGCGCGGGCGCGGTGGTGGTTCTGGGCAACCATGACTTCCACCTCATGTGCCGCGCGGAGGGAGTCTCTCCGGCCAAGCGCCAGGACACCCTGGACGACGTCTTGCGCGCGAAAGACCGCGACGAACTGGTGGGCTGGCTGCGCGGCCTCCCGTTGATCCACCGCGAGGACGGTTACCTGCTCACCCACGCGGGCCTGCTGCCCCAGTGGGACGTCGGCACCGCCGTGGAGCTGGCGCGAGAGGTCGGAACACGGCTGCGTTGTGACGGTTACCGGAGCTTCCTGCGCCACCAGGCGGGACAGGGACCGAGCGCATGGTCCGGCGACCTGGTCGGGCCCGACCGCTGGAACTGTATCGTCAGCGTGTTCACGCGCCTGCGCTGCTGCACCGCGGACGGTCACATGGCGCTGGCGTTCTCCGGGCCGCCCGCCGAGGCGCCCGCCGGGTACAGCCCGTGGTTCGTCTGGCCCCGCGACGGCGCGGAGGAGACAATCCTGTACGGACACTGGGCGGCCCTGGGACTGCATCGCGAGAACGGCGCGGTGTGCCTGGACAGCGGTTGCGTGTGGGGCGGGCCGCTCACGGCGTTGCGTCTCGACGACGGAGAAATCTTCCAGGTGCCTAGTGTGGTGTCCGGTTAATTCCTGGCGCCCGTTTTCTGGTCTTGTTGCTCCAGCGCCCAGGCCACGTGTTCCCGCACCAGCGGCGACGGATCCTCGCGCCGCTCTTGCAACGCCTCGACGATGCGGCGGTCGTACGGCGCATTGCCCAACGCCACGGCCACGTTGCGCAGCCAGCACTCGTAGCCGATGCGGCGAATCGCGCTCCCTTCGGTCCGGTGCAGGAAGTCGTCCTTGCTCCAGCGGAACAACTCGACCAGTTCCGGAGCGTCGAGCCCGTGCCGGGGCTGGAAGCCGGTCTCGCCCGTGAAGCGCGCGTACCGGTTCCACGGGCACACGAGCTGGCAGTCGTCACAGCCGTAGACACGGTTCCCCACGAGAGGGCGCAGCTCCAGCGGAATCGGCCCGCGCAGCTCGATGGTGAGGTAGGAGATGCACAGGCGCGCGTCCAGCCGGTACGGTCCGGTGATGGCGCCGGTGGGGCAGGCATCGATGCAGGCGTGGCAAGTGCCGCAGCGGTCCTCGGCGGGCCGGTCCACCGGCAATGCCAGATCCGTGTAGATCTCGCCCAGGAAGAACCACGATCCGGCGCCGGTGTGGATGAGGTTGGTGTGCTTGCCGATCCAGCCCAGGCCGGCGTTTCGCGCCAGAGGCTTCTCCAGGACCGGCGCGCTGTCGGTGAAGACCCGATAGCCGAAAGGCCCCGCTTCTCCGGCGACCTTGTCCGCCAGGGCCTGCAGGCGCTTGCGCAGCAAGCGGTGATAGTCCCGTCCCAGGGCGTAGCGGGAAACGTAGCCCAGGCGTCCGTCGCCGAGCAACCTCCAAGGATCCGCGCCGGTCTCCGGCAGGTAGTCCATGCGCGCGGCAATGACGCGCACGGTCCCCGGCACCAGTTCGGCCGGGCGCGAGCGCCGGGTCCCGTGCCGTGCCATGTAGGCCATTTCGCCGTGACGGCCCTCGGCCAGCCAGCGCCGCAGGAGCGCCTCGTCGGCGCTCAGGTCCACGCCGGCGATGCCCACCTGCTGGAAACCCAGCTCGCGCCCCCATTCCTTGATCCGCCCCGCCAGCCGGGAGAGGGCGGCCTCGGTCATGGCTTGGGACATTAGCGGCCTTTCCGGCAAATACGCGTCATCCCCGGCGGGTCTCCTTTCACCCGCAATTGTGGTGCAGGCCACCAAGTCACGAGGCCGGCGAGTACCCCCTGGCGAACCACGGCTCGAGGTCGACGGAGAACCACTCGCCCGGAAGCTCCCGGCCTACGCCGTTGGCCCGGGCCTTGTCCAGCACCATCTTGCCCACGGCCGCGAACTGGATCGCCATGCCCGAGTTGTTCTTGTAGTAGATGATGTCCGCCGGGTCGCGCCGGCCGGGCGCGGTCCCGTTCACCAACTCGCCCAGTTCCACCACCTTGTCCCACGAGGTCTCGCCGGCCTCGATGGGATCCAGGAGTTCGTTTTGCCGGTTGGCGCGAACGCTTTCGCGTCCGTTGATCACGATGAGATCGCTGCGCGCGATGGTCTGCCGGTCCACTTCGTGGCGTTCGAACACCACGTCGCTGTTGACGATGGACACCACCGTCTGACCGGGTTCCAGGTCCTCGCCGTCGAACACCGGACCCGACGAGTTGGTGGCGCAACAGATCACGTCCGAGCCCTTCACTACCTCGCCCGGCTCGGTGGCGGCTACCACGGGGATGCCCAGTTCGTCGCCGAAGCGGGCGCAGAATTCCTCCCGGTGGACGCGCGAAGGGCTGTACACCTTCAAGCGCCGGAGGGGCAGGGCGGCCGCCAGCGCAAGGGCGTGCAACTCCGCCTGATGGCCCGTGCCGAAGAGCCCGGCCACGTGCGAGTCCGGGCGCGCCAGCAGCCGGACGGCGGCGCCGCTGGTGGCGCCCACGCGCAAGGGCGAGATGGTGCCGTCCACGATGATGCCCAGAAGCTCGGCGGTCTCCAGGCTGTAGATGAGAAATTGCCCCCAGTAGCGCCCGGTGGGATGCTTGAACTCCACCCGGCGGGTCTCGTCGTCCTTTTCCTCCGTGAGCCGGGAGTTCAAACGCAGCGCCGCGACCCCGTACTTGGGCAGCGCGCCGGCGTGGATGTTGGCGAAGTAGTTGGCCTTGGGGTCGGGCGTCGGACAGGAGTAGCGCAGCCGCGGCGGGTTGACCCCGTTGCCGCGCCCCAACTCCCGGAACACGTCCTCCATCAGGTCGATGCACTCGCCCATGGAGATCAGCTCCTTGGCCTCTTCCTCGTTGATGATCATCACCATGCGATGCGTCCCTCCGTTGCTCAGCGGTTCACGTTGGACCGAATCTACTATGAAACACCGGCGCACGCGATCGGAGGCGTCGCCGGTTTGATGTGGAGCCAAGGCGTAAAGTAGAAAGACATGCAGGACCGCTGTCGGGACGAACTCCCGAGGCGTGCTCGTGGCCGGAGGGCAGTCTATGTCGGACCAGCACACGGCTCTGCGGGACGCGGTCTCGCGCTACATGCCGCTCAGGACCGCGGCCGACTTCTGCGACGACAACGCGCGCCGCGCCGGCTCCAAGGAGGCGCTGGTTGATGCGCGCCGGCGTCTCACCTGGGGCCAAGTGGCGGAGCTTTCCGACGCCCTTGCGCTGGCCCTGCTCGACCTCGGCCTGGAGCGCGACGGCCGTGTTCTTATCCAGATGCCCAACTCGGCGGAACTCTTCCTGGCGCGGCTGGCGTGCGAGAAGGCCGGGCTCCGGCTCGTGACGGTGGCGCCCAGCCTGCGGCGCGCCGAGATGGAATCCATCGTGGGCTTCACCCGCCCCGAGGTCGCCATCATCCCCGCCACCTACCGGGGCTTCAGCCATGCCGGGCTTCTCGATCAGGTGCGATTGCCGGAGCTGCGTCACGTGCTGGCAGCGTGGGACGAGGTGCCCGACGGGTGCCTGCCGCTGGAGGCGGTTCTTTCCCGACCGGTGACGGACGAGGGCAGGCGGCGCCTCGCTGGTACGCGCTACGGAGTCGAGGACGTGTGCCAACTCGCCACCACCAGCGGCTCCACCGGCACGCCCAAGTGCGCGGCGGTGCCGCTCTACACGCGCCTTTTGACCGCCTGGCTCCACCTCCAGCGGTTCCGGGTCGGCGCGGACGACACCCTGTGCGCGGTCACGGCCATCATATCGGGGGTGGCGGACGGACTGGTGTACAACGGGGTCTGCGAGTCCGGCGCGCGGGTGGTGCTGCTGGACCACTTCGACCCCCGCGCCACCTGCGAGACGGTGGCGCGGGAGCGGGTGAACGTCCTGCCTCTGGTTCCCACGATGATCTCCCGGCTGCTGTCCCTGCCCGACTTGGACAACCACGACTTCAGCTCCCTGCGCATCATCGTCAGCCACGGCTCCTCGCTGCCCCACGGACTCGGGCACGCGGCCGAGGCGCGGCTTGGCTGCCGCATCATGCAGGGCTACGGCAGCGTGGACTGCGGCGGCCTGTGCGCCACCTCGTGGGACGATCCTCCCGACGTCCGCATCGGCTCCGTGGGCCGGCCCCTCGAAGGCAACGAAATGCGCATCATGGACGAGGACGGCCACGAGGTTCCGAGAGGCGAGACCGGCCGCCTGTGGGTCCGGGGGCTGCCCTCGGACGCGCGCTTCCTCGACAACCCCGACCTCAACGCGCGCCGGCGCCCCGACGGCTTCCTGGACCTGGAGGAGTGGGGCCGCATGGACGACGCCGGCAACATCTACCTCATGGGCCGGGACCAGGACCTCATCATCCGCGGCGGGCAGAACATTTTCCCGGCCGATATCGAGAACCTGCTGGCCCGTCATCCCAAGGTGCGCGAGGTCGCGGTGGTGGGCTACGACGACCCGGAGATGGGAGAGCGCATCGCCGCGTGCGTTGTCGCCGAGGGCGGCGCCTCATTGACGCTGCAAGAGGTGACCGAGTTCCTTCGGGAACAAGGGCTGGCCCCCTTCAAGCGCCCCGACCGGCTCGAATTGATGGACGAGTTCCCAAAGGTCGCGTCGGGCGACAAGGTGGACAAGCGGACGCTGAGGGAACGAGTGAACATCTCCTGATGGGGAGCCGCTATCCGTTCACCACGACGCGGATGGCCCCATAGGCGCAGTCCCACTGGCACACGAAACAGCCCTGGCAGTCCGCGGGGTAGGCCGCGAAGGCCTTTTCCTGCGGGTCGAGCCGCAGGACGTCGGTGGGGCAGGTGTCTACGCACACGCCGCAGCCCGTGCACGCCTGTTCGTTCACTTCAACGCGCGGCATGAGGCGCCTCCTGGTTGCGGAATACGAGATGCAGGTTCTGCGTCGGCCGCACCGGATGGGGGTCGTGCCAGGACTCGGGCAGGGGCTCGTCCCAGAGCCTGAGCGCGCCGTTCTGCTGCTTTACCACCACCATCTTGACCCAGTTGACGTTGTCGATGACCGGGTAGTCCTCGCGGATGAAGGCGACGCGGCTCTCCGTGCGGTAGCGGTAGGCGCGCAACGTCGCCTCCAGGACCTGCAGGTACTGGGTGAGCCCCCATACCTTGGCCAGCTCGTGAGGGTTGTGCGCTACAAGCAGAGGCACCTCGTGCTCCCGGATGTCGCGGAGCTCGGCGAGGGCCGCATCGAGGCGGTCGGCGTGGAGCACGAGCCCGACCTTCTCCATCAGCATCTCGCCGAGCCGGCGGTGGACCGGTTCGAACGCGACGCCGTCCCGGCGCTGGAGCGGCTCGAGGATTTGTGCCGTGACCCGTTCCACCTGCTGCGCCGGCGGTTGCGGCGGCTCCACCGACTCCACGGCCGCTCCGACGGCCCGGCCGGTCCAGTCGCCGGTTACGGAGCAGAAGGGCAGGTTGCCGCCCGGCAGATAGGTCATGTCGGTGCAGGTGCCGGCGGCGTAGAGCCCCGGCACGGTGGTCTCGCCCCGTTCGGTGACCCGCGCGCCGGCGCCGAAGATGCCGCTGGTTCCGGCCACCTGGTAGGTGTACGGCACCGGCTTCTCGGTGAGGTCGCCCACCATGGCTTCCTGGTTGTTCACCACGATGGGGATCACGCGCCGGATGAGCTGCATCCGCTCCGGGGACACCTCCCGCAGGTCCATGGAGGGCACCCGGCCCAACTCCTTCTGGTGGGCGATGGCGAAATACAGGAGCGCCCGTTGGGTCATCTCCATCCGCTTGGGGTCGTAGTCCTCGAGGAAGCGGCGGCCGTCCTGGTCCACCCACTTGGCCCCCGACGGCATCAGCGACTCCAACCCGGGAGCGGAAAGCGCGTTGTCGGGATTAAGGTTGATGCCGCCCAGCTCCAGGCGCGAAAGCTCCGCGCCGGCGCGCATCATCATGGCGATGCCGTCGCCCGAGAGGTCGATGGGCATATAGCCCAGCGTGCTTCCGGGCCAGGGATACGGGAACTTGTAGGGTCCGGTGCACACCACCGTGGCCTTGGCCGCGATCTCGTGGATCTCGCCGGTGCGGGTATGGAAGCCGGCCGCGCCCACCACCCGCCCCGCCGTGGGCAACCGGCCGTCCGAGGTCAGAAGCTCGGTCAGGGCCACCCGGTTGAGCACCTCCACGCCGCTGCCGACGACGCCGGAGCGCACCGCCATCATCATCTGCGGCCCGCCCTCCGCCATCCACACGCCGTTGGCGAAGGAGCGCCCCGGCGCTCCCATTCGCACGATCTTGCGCCCCTCCTTGACCCAGTTCACCCCCCACCGGTCCATGAGCAGCACGTGCTCGTGCATGACCGGAAGCGACTTGGCCACCAGCGGCTGGTTCACCAGCGGTCCGCCGAAGGCCCGCATCCACGCGTCCTTGTCGTCGCCCGGCATGTAGGCGGGGTAGACTCCGGAGGCCAGCGCGCTGCAACCGCTGCGCCCGAAGTACGAACGGTCCACCAGCAGCACCCGCGCCCCCGCCTCCCGCGCGCGGTAGGCCGCAAAGGCCCCGGCGATGCCGCCCCCGATCACGAGCACGTCCGTTTCCAGCCGAACAGCCATCGGGCGATCTTAGACAGGGGAGGGTTATTGTTCAAGCCGGGTCGTCCGGGCGGCGGGCAACATGAGGGCCATCCCCGTGGGGACTGGCGCTGGTTGCCGTTTGGGGTGAAAGGACCTACGCTTACCGAGTGGCCTTTATCCGCCTCCCGCGCACTCGTCATGGGAGACACGCCCTTGCTGGGAGCCATTCCCATGGAAGACATGGATCTCGTGGTCGTGCCCAGGACGCGGGAGGTCATCGTTAACCTGCTCAACCCGGATGTCGGGACTTCCGTAGCGAAATGACTCTCCGCGGCGGAGTGGTTCACGGCTGGCCCCGACGAACGACAGGGAGATTTTATTGATGAGCACGATACTGGGCGGCGGTGACTTCCGCTACGAGGCACAGGATGGCTGGGCGCAACTGCCGGACGGCATGGCGTTCAAGGAAGTGGCGGCGGTGGCGGTGGACAAGGGCGACAACGTCTACTGCTTCACCCGCGGCGAACACCCCGTGATCGTCTTCGACAAGGACGGGCGCTTTCTGCGGACCTGGGGCGAGGGAGTTTTCACCCGTGCCCATGGCGCCACCATCGGCCAGGATGACGACACGGTTTTCCTCACCGATGACGGCGACCACACGGTGCGCAAGTGCACGCTGGACGGCAAGGTGCTGATGACCCTGGGGATTCCGGGCAAGGCGGCGGAGTTCCAGAAGGGAGATCCTTTCAACCGCTGCACCCACGTGGCGTTCTCGCCGGGCGGCGACATTTACGTCTCGGACGGCTACGGCAACTCGCGGGTGCACAAGTATTCGCCGGACGGGAAGCTCCTGTTCTCCTGGGGCGAGCCCGGCACGGATCCGGGGCAGTTCAACCTGGTGCACAACATCTGCACCGACGCCGACGGCTGGGTCTACGTGGCGGACCGGGAGAACCACCGCATCCAGGTGTTCGACGGCAACGGCCGGTTCGAGGCCCAGTGGTGCGACAACCTGCACCGCCCGTGCGCGCTCTACATGGAAAACGTCGGGAACGGCGCCAAGCCCATCTGCTACATCGGCGAGCTGGGGCCGGGCACGTCGCAGAACGGCGCCTATCCCAACATCGGCCACCGCATCGTCATCCGCGACGCCGACGGCATCGAGCTGGGGCGCTTCGGCGATCCCGTCATGGGCGAAGGGCCGGGCCAGTTCATCGCGCCCCACGGCCTCTGCCTGGATTCGAATCGCAACCTCTACGTGGCGGAGGTCTCCTGGACCATCATGGGCCGCCGGCTCGAACCGCCGCGCGAGATGCGCAGCCTGCAGAAGCTCGTCAAGCTGAACTGATCCTTGCCGCCCCGCCGGGCGCCTCGACCCCGCCGCGGGGTGACCCGTTGTAAGGGCGACCAGCGGGCGCCCCTAGCCGCTCGCGGACGGAGCCTCAGGGGCCTCGTCCTCGTGCGCCACGGGCGGCAGGATCCAGTGGATCGCCAGCCCTACCACGAGCGCGCCGGCGCCGCCGATGAGGTAGGGCGCGTTGGCGCCGGCGTGGTCGAGGATCCAGCCGGCGGCGGTGTTGGAGGCGATGCCGCCGAGCCCGAGTCCGACCATGGCCACCAGGCCCTGGGCGGTGGAGCGCAGCCGCCCCGGGGCGACCCGGTCCACGTACAGCGGCCCGCCCATCATCAGTCCCGTCACCATCACGCCGTGGAGCATCTGCACGGGATAGATCCAGTACGGGTTGGCGGTGAGGCCGCACACCGTCCAGCGGATGCCGCCGGCCAGCACGCCCGCGCCCAGAAGCCCGCGCGCGCCGATGCGCTTGAGGCCCATGCCGGTGCACAGGATGAGCGGGATCTCGACGATGAGCATCAGGATCCACATGTTCTGCACCGTCTCCAGGGTACCGCCCTGGGCGCGGACGTAGACCGGCAGGAGCCCCATGGGCCCGGTGACGAAGAGGTACGCGCTGAAGGCGAAGACGAGCATGCGGCGCATGGGGCCGCGGCGCAGCAGAATGCGCCACTCGCCCCGGCCCGCCCGTTGTGACGCCAAGCCTTCCCGCGGAAGCGCGAGACCGATGGCCGCGGCCAGGAACACCACGCTCGCGGTCCCCAGAAACATCACCCCGAGGCCGGGCTCGGAAGGGCCTCCGGGAACGGCGACGAGCCCGCGCCATTCCTGTACCTGGTCCAGCACCAGCGGGAAGACCAGCACCGAGGCCAGGAAGCCCACCGTCCCCCACGCGCGCGCGAAGCCGTAGGCGTGTGGCCCCGAGTGGCGGAAGGCGGCCAGCGCCACGGACACCGACAGCGGGATCACGGGCGTCGAGAAGAAGGCCAGGAAGATGGCCGCCAAGAGAATGAGGACGAATCCGGGGGCCAGCCCCAGGAGGACGAACCCCGCGGCCGCCATCATGGAAAGGAACGCCGCGAGCTGGCCGCGGGCGCCGGTGCGATCCGCCACCTGGCCCCAGAAGGGCTGCGCCACGATGCCCACGAGGGGTGTCACCGAGAGCACCATGCCGAGCTGGATGCCGGTCAGGCCGGCGTTCTCCTTGAGGTAGAGACTATAGTAGGGAAAGAAGATGCCCAGCGCCCCGAAAAAGGTGAACCAGAAAACCGAAATGGAAATGCCGTGGCGCCCGAAGCTCATGGAGCCTCAAGTCTAGCGGTTCACGGAACGGTTTGTGAGCGCCCGACGGGCCGCAGGGGCAGGTGGAATGCAACTCGCGGGCTTTTCCTGTAGATTGTGACCGATTCAGGTCTGAAGCAGGAGGATTCGAATGGCGCGACTCAAGCACATTGCGATCAGGACCGGGGACGTGGCCAAGACCGCGGCCTTCTACAAGGAAGCGTTCGACCTCGAGGAGGTAGGGAAGGGGCTGAGCGGCATCTACCTCTCCGACGGCCACATCAACATGGCGATCCTGAAGCTCAGGACACCCACGTCCCCGGCGGGCGTGGAGCATTTCGGGTTCCAGGTGGACAACCTGGAGGAGGCGGTGGATCGGGTCGCCAAGCTGGGCGGCGGACAGCTCACGGACCTGTCGCGCATCAATCCCACCGATCCGTCCCGTCCCCAGTCCTACTTCGAGGTCAAGGTCACCGGGCCGGAGGAGCAGGAGATCGACGTGTCGGACACGGGTTGGGTCGGCGCGCCCCGCGACAAGTAGAAGGACCGGGCGGCTTTCGGTGGGCGAGGACAAGCGGCAGACCACGGGCGGGCTGTTCGAGGAGCTCGTCGGAGTGATGGCGCGTTTGCGCGGCGAGGGCGGTTGCCCGTGGGACCGGGAGCAGACCCACGCGTCGCTCAAGCGTTACGCCGTCGAGGAGACCTACGAGCTTCTCGAGGCCATCGACCAGGACGACGCCGCTGCCATCCGGGACGAGCTAGGGGACGTTCTGCTGCAGGTGCTGTTCCACGCTCAGATGGCGCGCGAGGACGGCCGTTTCGCCATCGAGGAGGTGATGGCCGGCCTGCGCGACAAGCTGGTGCGGCGACACCCCCACGTCTTCGGCGACGAGCACGCGAGCGACGCCGGGGCGGTGCTGCGGAACTGGGAGAGGATCAAGGCGCGGGAGAAGCCGTCCGCCGCCGCCCAGGGCCACTCCCTCTTCACCTCGGTGCCCCGGGCCATGCCGGCCCTGGCGCGCGCCCAGCGCATCGGCGACAAGGCCGCCGGCGTGGGTTTCGACTGGCCCGACGTGGAGCCGGTATGGGGCAAGGTCGCGGAAGAGCTGGAGGAGTTGAAGGAAGCGGCCGGGACCGGGAAGGCGGAGCGCGTGGAGGCGGAGTTGGGGGACCTGCTCTTCGCCGTGGTCAACCTGAGCCGCTTTCTGAAGGTCCAGGCGGAAGAGGCGCTGGAGGGCACGATCCAGCGCTTCCACAAGCGCTTCGCCCATATCGAGCGCGCACTGGCGGAACGGGGCAAGACCGTGGAGCAGGCGTCCTTTGAGGAGATGGACGCGCTGTGGGAGGAGGCCAAGGCCGTGGAAACCGGGGAGACTACGTAGAGGTTCGCCCGCCCGACGTTGGTAAGGACTCGCAGATCATCGTGCGAACGAACCGGACATGGCACTAGAGGTGGTCTCGCGCGACGGCCCACACGAGAAAGGTGCCTGCCCCGATCAACAGGATACCGGAGAAGACGTGCACATAGGGCTCCAGACGAGGGGGCAGGTAGCGCCTCCCGCGGCTGACCAGGTACACGACCAGGAAGTTCATGGTGCCCGCCCCGAGCCAGAAGCCCACGGGAAACAACAGCGCTCCCTGGATGCCCTGGCTTGCGAAGCCCGCGCGCACGAAGCCGAAACCCACCGTCCCCCAGAAGATGTAGGCATAGGGGTTCATGAGTTGGGTGAGCACGCTCTTGAGGAAAGGGGAAAGCCGCCGCGAGCCGTGATGGCGCTCCGCGGCGACGGGCGCCGACCCCGCCCGGAGGGACTGGAGCCCGAGCCAGAGGAGAAACGCGCCGCCGGCGACGCCCACGGCCACGGCGCCGGCCCCGGACGGAATGGCGGAATGGAGCGCCAACACCAGCGGCAGCATGACGCAAGCGTCCACGCACATGGGCGCCAGGGCCGTCTGCGCGCCCGGCCACGCGCCTCTGCGGAGCGTCTCGGTGGTGATGAGCACCAGGATGGGGCCCGGCATGGAGGCGACGGAGAACCCCATCGCATACGCGAGCAGGAGGCTCATGGCGGGAGCGTAGCAACGCGGCGTCCCAAACGAAACAGCGGCCGTGTCGCGACGATGGCTCCGTTGACGCCAAGCCTGGGCACGAATCATTTTATCGTAGGGAGGAACACCGATGAGCCACAAGCATATCGTGCATGTTTCCGATGTCGCCGAGGAGCCGTTGCCGACCCCTGAAGGCACTTCGTTTGGTGGGATGCGGCAACGCGTGGGTCTGGCTGCGGGGGCGCAGAAGCTCGGTTACGGGCTCTTCACCGTTCCGCCGGGCAAGACCGCGTTCCCGCTTCACGTCCATACCCTCAACGAGGAGTTGATCTACATCCTGGAGGGTGAGGGGAGCCTGCGGTTCGGGGACGAGACCGTGACGGTGCGCGCCGGGACGTTCATCGCCTGTCCGGGCGGCGTGGAGATGAGCCACCAGCTCGTGAACACGTCGCAGGCGGACCTGCGCTACCTGTGCGTGAGCACCATGCAGTATCCCGACATCGTCCACTACCCCGACTCGGGAAAGGTCGGGGTCTACGCCGGTCCGGGGGCGTCGGCCCAGAAGCCGTTCCGCGGCATCTACAAGAAGGGTACCGAGGTTCCGTATTTCCAGGACGAAACCGGACCCGACGCGAAAGGATAGCCGTGAGCGCGTTCCGCATGGCGTTTCTGGACGCCGCCACCTTCGGCGTGATCTCCCTGACGCGGTTCGAGGAGGTCGCGGACTGCGTCGTCCACGAGTTGACGGAAGCGGATGAGCTGCCCGAGCGTCTGGCGGACCGCCAGTGTGTGGTCATCAACAAGTTCGTGCTGGACCGGCCGCGGCTGGAGCATCCCTCGGCCGCACGGCTCGCGCTCATCGCCGTGGGCGCCACCGGCACCGACAACGTCGACATCGCCTGCGCGCGGGAGCGCGGCATCGCGGTGTGCAACGTGCCGGGCTATGCCACCACCGCGGTGGCCCAGTACACCATGGCGCTGATCCTGGAGCTGGCCACCCAGGCCGCACGCTACGCCCAAGGAACGCGCCTGGGCCACTGGCAGGAGAGCACCATCTTCACGCGCCACGACTACCCGAGCTTCGAGCTCCAGGGGCGGGTGCTGGGTATCGTCGGCTACGGCGACATCGGCCGCAAGGTTGCGGAGATGGCGCGGGTCTTCGGGCTCGAGGTCATCGTGGCCGCCCGCGTGGGAGAGGACCGGCCGCCGCCGGACCGGCTGCCCCTGGAGGAGGTCCTGCGGCGCGCCGACTTCGTGAGCCTGCACTGCCCGCTGACGCCCCTGACCCAGGGGTTCATCAACCCGTACACCCTGTCGCTCATGAAGCCCACGGCCTATCTGGTCAATACCGCCCGCGGCGGCCTGGTGGAGGAGGCGGCCCTGATAGAGGCGCTGGAACAGGGCACGATCGCGGGCGCGGCCCTGGACGTGATCTCGCAGGAACCGCCCGACGAGGGCCATCCGATGATGGAGGCGGCGGCACGGCTCGACAACCTGTTGATCACCCCCCACTGCGCTTGGGCGGCGCGGGAGACGCGCCAGCGGCTTATGGACGAGGTGTTCGACAATATCCAGGCGTTCCGGCGCGGCGAACGCCGCAACCGCGTGGACTGATCCGGTTTTTTATGGGTGCACTGCCTTCACAGGGTCGCGCGTGTGCCAGGTCGTGTCACGCGCGTGCTACCGGGTAGCGATAAGGGTCACGCCGCCCAGCATTGACAGTGCGCCGAGGACGATGGGCACCGTGACCTTCTCGAGATCCCTCAGGAAGATCAGGCTGAAGAGGAGGGAGAAGAGGGGCGTGGTGTTGAGCAGCGGGATCATGACCGACACGTCGCCCAGGTTCAGCGAGGTGAAGACCAGGAGTTGCGAGATCGCGGAAACGAAGGCCGTGGGCCCGAAGTAAGGGAGGCTCTCGCGGCTCGGAATCACCACCGGGAACTGCCGTTTGATCCAGAGGTAGAGCACGAAGATGGTGAGCGAGGTCCCGGTGGTCACCGCGCCGGCCACGAACGGGTTGGGCAGGATGAGCAGACCGGCTTTGCGGAAGTTCTGGGAAACCCCCGCCAGGAACGCCGCCATCAGGGGATAGATCGCGTCCAGTAGCCGCCAGTCGGAGCTGGCGCCGTCCTTCCGGTAAAGCACCAGCCATCCGCCAGCGACGATGAGGAGCGCGCCCAGATAGACCGGGACCACAGGGCGTTCGTGCAGGAAGACCACCGCGATGGCCACGGAGAAGAGCGGACCGACGCCGCGCAGCGGCATGGCCCGGGCGACGCCCAGGCGGTCGATGCCGATGTAGAGGAAGATGCGGGCCAGCAGAGGCTGGAGCGTGCCGCTGGCCATGAAGTAGAAGGCCGCCGGGGAGCGGACGATGGAGAGGGGGAAGTTGATCGCCACGTAGGACCACATCAGGATGGTGGTCACCACGTAGCTGAGGAAGGCCGCGCTGAGAACGCTCGACGTGCGCGCGCCCTTGCGCACCAGGATCGAGTCCACGGCCCAACCCATGGCGGAGAGAAACGGAACGATTTCAGGGCGCATTCCGATTCCCTGTAGCGGAAGCGGAGACGGTTCGCGCATGAGTCAAATCCGACCTCTTCACTGACCGGGCCTGCCACGGTAGAACCGTCGCGATCACGACCGTGTCGCCCCTGAGCGACATGAACTCGACCACGAATGCCTCTCCCTCCGGGTGGAGGTGTACCACTGTCCCTACGTCACC
The DNA here is from genome assembly GCA_022823055.1 of Candidatus Binatia bacterium. Taxonomy (GTDB): domain Bacteria; phylum Desulfobacterota; class Binatia; order UBA9968; family JAJDTQ01; genus JAJDTQ01. The sequence goes on from JAJDXX010000012.1 coordinate 17,470, forward strand.
GGGTCTCAAATTCTCTCCCTTGTCGCCGACGACTCCCGCCGTAAGCACTATCTGTTCATGCTCCTTGAACATTTGTCATCTCCTGAGCGGATGCGCTGTAATCAACCGGGGATCGATAGTCCCGTGGTCCATCTGCCAGACAACACCACCAAAACCGAGGATCACGCACACTTGACGGCCTTCGCCGCGAAACGCTACGGTACAGAGCAGTTTCCCCACTCGACTATACAAGCATCCCATCATGAAGCCACCCCCGTTCCGTTACCACACGCCTCGGTCCCTGTCCGAAGCGCTGGACCTGCTGCGAGAATCACAGGGGGACGTACGGGTGCTGGCCGGCGGGCAGAGTCTCGTTCCATTGCTCAACCTGCGGCTGGCCTATCCCGAGGTCTTGGTGGATCTCAACCAGGTGGAGGGTTTGTCCTATATCCGCGACGAAGCCACGCGGCTCTGCATCGGCGCCATGACCCGCCAGCGCGAGGCCGAGTTCTCGCCCGTGCTGACGGCGCGTTGCCCGCTTCTCGTGGACGCGCTGACCCAGGTGGGACATCCCGCGATCCGCAACCGCGGCACCATCGGTGGCAGCCTCGCCCACGCGGATCCGGTGGCGGAGCTTCCCTGTGTGATGACGGCCCTCGACGCGGAGTTCGTGGCGGCGGGGCCGGGAGGCGAGCGGGTGATGGCCGCGAGTGATTTTTTCCTGGGTCCCTACGAGACCGCGCTGGACGCGAGCGAGATTCTGGTGGAGGCACGGATTCCGCTGGCGCCGGTTCCCCGCCCCGCGAGCTTCGTTGAGTTCAGCCGCCGCCACGGCGATTTCGCCTTGGCAGAGGCCGCGGTGGTGCTGGAAGGGGGTGGAACCTGCGCCAGCGCGCGGGTGGTCGCGGCCGGCCCGGCGTGGACACCGTCCCGGCTTGACGCGGTCGAACGGCTGGTAGGCAGCTCCGGAGTGGCGCGTACGGACGGCACGGCCCAGCGCGATCTGGTGGAAGAGGTGGGCAGGACGGCCGAGGCCGCGGTGGCGGCGCTCCCTACCCATGCGGAGGCCACGGCCTACCAGCGGCGGCTGGCCGCGGTGCTGGTCAAGCGCGCCGTCGCGCACGCACTGGAGCGATGGAGTCGGAATTGACGGACGATCGGACGGATAGGCGTACCATCTCCGTGACGGTCAACGGACGGCGTTGCACGGCCGACGTGGACGTGCGCAAGACCCTGGCGGACTTCCTGCGCGAGGACGCGGGCTTCACCGGCGTCCACGTGGGCTGCGAGCATGGCGTGTGCGGCGCGTGCTCGGTGCTGATGGACGGGCAGGTGGTGCGCTCGTGCATCCTCTTCTCCGTGCAGGCCGACGGCCACGAGATCGTCACGGTGGAGGGGCTCGGAAACGAGGAGGCGTTGAGCCCGTTGCAGCAGGCATTCGTGGAGCACCACGCGCTCCAGTGCGGCTTCTGCACGCCGGGCATGCTGCTGGCGGCCGTCGACCTTCTGAAGCACTGCCCGGATCCCACGGAGAGCCAGGTGCGCGAGGCGCTCTCCGGCAACCTGTGCATGTGCACCGGATACGCCAACATTGTTCGGGCGGTACGCGCCGCGGCGCCGCACGTCCGGTCCGGTTGAGCGGCGCGCCGATCAGGCGGGGCGCCATACCGCGGGATAGACTGAAAGGCTGACTGTCTCTCCATGGAACCTTCATCCACCCAATGGAAGGGCCGTCCGGTCCGGCTGCGCGAGGACCTGCGGTTCTCCACCGGCCGGGGCACCTACGTCGACGACATGAAGTTCCCGGACACGCTGCATGTCGCGCTGCTGCGGAGCGTGCACCCCCACGCACGCATCGTGAGCGTGGACATGAGCGAGGCGCTGGCGATGCCCGGGGTCGTGTGCGGCCTTACCGGCGAGGACGCGGGGCGCATGACCAAGCCGTTGCGCTCCCTCATCCCCATCCCGGTGGCTCTCGACGCCTATTGCCTGGCCTATGGCAAGGTCACCCACGTGGGCGAGCCCGTGGCCGCTATCCTGGCCGAGAGCCGCTACCTGGCCGAGGACGCGCTGGAGAAGGTCCGGGTGGAGTACGAGCCCCTGCCCGCGGCGGTGGACCCCGAGGCCGCCATGGAGCCGGACGCGCCGTTGCTCTTCGAGTCCATGGGCACCAACGTCATGTGGCGGGACCGCTTCGACTACGGCGACACGGACGCGGCCTTTGCGCGCGCGGCCCGTGTCTTCAAGAAACGCTTCTACATCCAGCGCTACTCGTCCACGGCGCTCGAGACCTTCGGCTGCACCGCGGTCTACGACGACCACCGGGAGCAGCTCACCGTCTGGTCCAACGACCAGCGCCCGGGCCAGGCCATGCCCATCGTGGCCCACAGTCTGGGCCTGACCCATGCGCAGATCCGTTTCGTCACGCCCGACGTGGGCGGCGGCTTCGGCAACAAGCGCAAGGCCCACTACCTGATCATCGCGGCGCTCCTGTCCAAGCTGAGCGGCGGCAAGCCGGTGCACTACCTGGAGGACCGGCGCGAGAACCTCATGGCGCTGATCCACGCGTGCAACGGCGTCATGGACCTGGAAGCGGCACTGGACGAGGACGGCCGTATCCTCGGCATGAAAGTGCACGACATCGCCGACGAGGGCGCCAACGTCCTCAACCCCACGGTGCATTCGATCCTCAAGCTCGGCAACCTCACCAACTGCTACCGCATCCCGGTGGTGCGCTACGAGGTCAACTCGGTGATGACCAACAAGTGCCCGTCGGGCGCCAACCGGGGCATCGGCAAGCCGTTCATGTGCCTGGCCATGGAGCGGATGATGGACTACCTGGCGCGACAGCTCGGCATGGACCCCATCGAGCTGCGGCGCAGGAACTTGGTGCCGCCGGACGCCATGCCCTACACCGGCCCCAGCGGCGCTCTCATCGACAGCGGCGACTTCAACGGCACCCTCGACAAGCTGCTGCCGCTCATCGACTACCAGGACTTTCTCCGGGAGCAGCGGGAGGCCCGCGTCCGAGGGCGCTACCTCGGCATCGGCATCGCCATCGGCCTGGAGCCGAGCACCTCCAACCAGTCGGCCTACATTCTCTCGTCGGGCCGGCGCAACGCCTCGGGCTCGGCCGAGGCGGCCATGGTGCGGGTGGAGCACGACGGCAGCATCCTGGTGCTCCTTGGAGACGTGGGCAGCGGCCAGGGGCACGAGACCGCCGCGGCGCAGATCGTCGCCGACGAGTTGGGCGTCGCCATGGACGGCGTGCGCGTGTCGCCGTTCTTCGACTCCGCGGTGACGCCGTGGCTCTACGCCACCGGCAACTACTCCAACAAGTTCGCCGGCACCGACGTGGGCGCCATCCTTGGGGCCGCGCGCAAGGTGCGCGACAAGCTGCTGGAGCTGGCGGCGTACCTGTTGCAGGAACCGGTGGAGAACCTGGAGCTGGCCGAGGGGGGCGTGCGCGCCCGCGACCGCCACGAGCATCGCAAGACCTTGGCCGAGCTGGCCTTCGTGGCCTACCGCGACCTGCTGTCGCTGCCGCGCGGGATGGAGCCGGGTCTGGAGGGCCGGTTCTACTACAGCTCGGACCTCGCCAACGTTCCCGATGAGAACCGCCGCGTGCGCAACCAGCTCTTCGCGAGCAACGCCGCTCACGGGGTGATCGTTGAAGTGGACCCCGACACTGGCGGGGTCACGATCCTCAAGTACGGCGTGGTGCACGACTGCGGCACGGTGCTCAACCCCGCCATCGTGGAAGGATTGGTGCAGGGCGCCACCGCCCACGGCATCGGCGCGGCGCTCTACGAGGAGTTCGACTACGACGCGGAGGGGAACCTCAAGTCCACCACCTTCGTGGACTACCTCAAGCCCACAGCGGTGGAGATCCCCGACGTGCGCATGGACCACCTGGTGACGCCGTCGCCGTACACGCCTCTGGGGATGAAGGGGGTGGGGGAGGGCGGCGCCATCCCCGCGCCGGCCGCCATCTGCAACGCGGTGGAGAACGCGCTGGAGCCCCTGGGCTGCACCTTCGACCACCTGCCGCTCACGCCCGAGCGGGTGTGGGCGGAAATCGAAAGGGCCCGCGCCTCTAAGTGAAGCGCGGGCCCTTGTTCCGTTAGTTCTGGGCTTAGCGAGCCGGGGGGCGAGCGAAGTCGAAGGACGCCGTAACAACCGCCCGGGGTTATCCCTCTACACGGTCACGTTGCACACCAACTCGGTGTAGTCCGCGTCCTCGGGGATCAGGTTCCACGTCAGCATCCACTTGTACTGGCGCTCGAACTCTTCCTCGGTGTAGGGCGCCGGATCCACGTAGCGGAGCCGGGGCAGGTAGAAGTCGTCCTCCGTGAGCTCGTTGGCGTAGTGCTCCGGGATCTCCGCCAGCATGTGCTTGATGTACTTCCTGGGGTTCTTGTTGATGTACGTGACGGACTTCTTGATGGCCCGCAGCATGCGCTTGAGCAGGTCGGGGTCCATGTCGGCGGGTCCGTTCTCGACCCCGAGGTAGTGGCCCTCGGTAATCATCTTGTAGCCGCGTTTATTGGCCAGCGAGATCCACGGCTCCATCAGCGTGGCAGCGTCCACCTCGCCGTTCTCCAGTGCCACGAACCGCTCATGCACGGTGCCGGCGTGCACCACGTTCATCTCGTCACGGGAGACGAAACCCTCCAGCAAAGACAAGGTGTGGTAGTGCGACCCCTGGTGGTACTGGACGCCGACGCTCTTGTTGGCGAGTTGCATGGGCGCGTTCACCGGCGAGTCGGGCAGGACGTAGATGCCCTGGCACACCACCGCCGGGCGCTTGGTCCAGATGGGGGCGCCGCGCTCGCTGTCGTAGGCCCGCCGCACCTGTCCCCAGGAGCAGGCCCGCATGATGTCCACCTTCTTCTGCTCGTACAGGAACTGGTAGTTGGTGGACTTCACCAGGGTGTGGTCGGTGCGGCGCGGATCGTCGTCGGCGAACTTGGTCTCGCGCACGCCCGGCAGGAAGATCTCTACCTCCATGCCTTCTTCTTCGAACAGCCCCTCTTCCTGCGCCACGAACCAGTGGAGCCCGAGGACCGCCTCCGCGCTCTCCACGTTGATCTTGACCAACTCAGCCATCTTTTGTTCTCCCTTCGAGGTTTCCGCTCAAACCTTGTTTATACAACCCGCGGGAGTGGGTCAAGGTCGGTCCCGAGCCGGGCGCGGTCACCGTATATACCGCGTACCGCCTATCTGATAGGTATGGCCTGAAGCCATGGAGTTCGACGCGGCACTGTTGTTCGCCCTGGGGACGGCCCTCGCCTACGCGGTCGCCGATGTGACCGCGCGCTTCGGGCTGGAGCGCGCC
>JAJDXX010000091.1 GCA_022823055.1 Candidatus Binatia bacterium
GCGGTCGCGGCCGTCGCCGTCGGGGTGGCGGCATGGGCGCTGTGGCCGGACCATCACGGCGGGCATCCGCCGGCCGGCAACCGGCCAGCGGCAGGGGTTTCGCTGTCGTCCACGGCGGGAATGCCGGGGGAGGCGATCTTCAATCAGAAGTGCGCGGTGTGCCACGGCGTGCAAGCGGCCGGCTCGCCCCAGGGACCGCCGCTGGTTCACCGGTACTATGAGCCGGGCCATCACTCCGACATGGCGTTTCTCCTGGCGGTGAGAAGGGGTGTTCGAGCGCACCACTGGCGTTTCGGCAACATGCCGCCGGTTCCGGGCCTGTCGGACGCGGACGTGAGGGCGGTCATCGATTACATCCGCGCATTGCAACGGGCCAACGGGATCTTCTGAGGCGCGGTCTGCAACAGACCTGCTCGGGCTGCCATCGAGCCTTCCGCACGAAGAAGTGATACAGGATGCCGCGCTTCCCGGCTGACCGGGGAGCGCGGACGACGCGGACCAGCGTCTGAAGCGGCCCCGGCCGTCAGTCCAGCTTTGCCCGCAGCAACTCGTTCACCAGGCGGGGGTTGGCCTTGCCCTGGGTGGACTTCATCACCTGGCCGACGAAGAATCCCAATAGATTGCTCTTGCCCCGACGGTAAAGGGCGACGTTGTCCGGGTTGGCGGTGATGACGGCGTCGACCACGGGCTCCAGTTGCTCCGCGTCCGCCACCTGCCGGAGCCCCAGCCGCCCGACGATGTCCGTGGGGCGCCCACCCCGTTCCACCATCTCGGCGAAGACCCGCTTGCCGGCGTTGCCCGAGATGGTCCGGGCGTCGATGAGCGCCACCAGCTCCGCCAGCGCCGTTGGGGTCAGCGGCAGCGAATTCAGGGGCTTTTCCTTGAGGTGCGCGCGCAACTGGTGGATGACCCAGTTGGCCACCGCCTTGGGGTTTTCGTGGACGCGGACCGCCTCCTCGAAAAACCCTGCCAGATCGTTGTCGGACGCCAGCAGCAGCGCGTCGCCCGCCGCGAGCCCGAGCTGGTCGCGGTAGCGCTCCATGCTGGTGTGTTGCGCCGGCGTCAGGCCCGCGTGTGCCGGAGGCTTTCGCTCGGCTGGATTCTGGGCCCCGCTCTTGGGAGCGGCCCGTGGCCTGCGGGGCCGCCTGGGCGCGTTGCCGCCACCCCGCTGCACGATCTTGAGCCAGGAGTCCCGCAGCGTGACGATGCGGTTGAACACCAGGGCATCGGCGGTGGAGTCCGGATCCGCGCAGAAGTAGCCCAGCCGCTCGAACTGGAACCGCTCACCTGGGAGGGCGGCGCCGAGGCTGGGCTCCACGAGCCCCTTGACGGTCTCCAGGGATTTCGGGTTCAGCAGCTCCCGGTAGTCCCGCTCCAGGTCGCCTTGGGGATACGGCACGGAGAACAGCCGGTCGTAGAGCCGCAGCTCGGCTTCCAGGGCGTGGGCGGCGGACACCCAGTGGATGGTTCCCTGCACCTTCTTGCCGCTTGTGTCGGAACCGCTCCGGGTTTCCGGGTCGTAGGAGCAGCGCAGCTCGGTTACCTCCCCCGTGACGGGGTCCTTGACTACTTCGTCGCACCGGATGATGTAGGCATAGCGCAGTCGCACTTCGCGGCCCGGTGCCAGCCGGTGGTAGCGCTTGGGCGGCTCTTCGAGGAAGTCGTCCCGCTCGATGTACAGCGCCCGGGAGAAGGGGACCGTGCGCGACCCTTCCTTGGGTACGTCATGCGGGTAGTAGGGGGCCTCCAGCTCCTCCACCCGGTCTTCCGGGTAGTTGGTAAGCACTACCTTGAGGGGGCGCTCCAGGGCCAGCACCCGCGGCGCTTTTTGGTTCAGGTCGTCGCGGATGAAGTATTCGAGCTGGCCCATCTCCACGGTGTTGTCGCTCTTGGCGATGCCCACGCTGTGGCAGAAGCCGCGGATGGCCTCGGGCGTGTAGCCGCGCCGCCGCAGTCCCGCCAGGGTGGGCATGCGCGGATCGTCCCAGCCGGCGACGTGCTTCTCCTCCACCAGTTCCAGGAGCCGGCGCTTGCTCATGACGGTGTAGTCGAGGTTCAGCCGGGCGAACTCGATCTGGCGCGGGGTCGACGGGACGTCCACCTGCTCCAGGATCCAGTCGTAGAACTCGCGGTTGTTCTCGAACTCCAGGGTGCAGAGGGAGTGGGTGACGCCCTCCAGCGCGTCCGACAGCGGGTGGGCGAAATCGTACATGGGATAGATGGGCCAGGTGTCGCCGGTATGGTGGTGGGTGACGTGACGGATGCGGTAGATCACCGGGTCGCGCATCTTCATGTTGGGCGACGCCATGTCGATCCTGGCGCGCAGCACGTGGGCGCCGTCCGGGAACTCGCCGGCGCGCATGCGCGCGAACAGGTCGAGGTTCTCATCCGCGGGGCGGTTGCGGTAGGGGCTCTCGCGGCCCGGCTCCGTCACCGTGCCGCGGGTTTCGCGGATCTCCGCCTCGCTCAGGCTGCACACGTAGGCGCCGCCGCGCTCGATGAGTTGCACGGCGAAGCGGTACAGTTCCTCGAAGTAGTCGGAGGCGTTGTACAACCCCTCGCCCCAGTCGAAGCCCAGCCAGCGGATGTTGTCCTTGATGGCCTCGACGAAGAGGGTGTCCTCCTTGGCCGGATCGGTGTCGTCGAAACGCAGGTTGCAGCGCCCGCCGAACTCCAGCGCGACTCCGAAGTTCAGGCAAATGGACTTGGCGTGGCCGATGTGGAGGAAGCCGTTGGGCTCGGGCGGGAAACGCGTCACCACGCCGCCGGGATGCTTGCCGCCGGCCAGGTCGTCGCGGACGATGGTGCGGATGAAATCCAGCGGGGGCTCGTGCCTGCCGGCGGTGTCGGTCTTGGGGGTCTTGCTCATGGGTTGGAGGAAGGCTTTCCAGGTTTGAGTGCTAGTCTACCCGATCCCGCGCCGCTCATGAAGCACGGGCGGGTTTCCGATACCCATCGGGCGTTCTTCGGGCTATACATGGCGTATCAGACAAGGAGGTGCGTGATGCCGCTACTCGACCACGTGGGAGTCAAGGTTACGGATCTCGGCCGCTCCATACGGTTCTATAGCGATCTCTTCGGCTTCGAGATGGTGGATCGCCGCATGCTCGGCAGGAGCAACGTCGAGGCGGCCGCCATGCAGGTGGGCGGAAGTATCATCTTTCTGCTGCACGAAGCATCATACCAGGCCCGCAGCCCCGAGGAGCACGGCGGCGTAGACCATTTCTGCTTGACGTTCACCGATCCGGAGTTCCGGGAAATCCTGGAACGCATCCAGTCCATGGGCGTGAGGCTCGAAGGCGGCGTGGTGCCACGGACCGGTGCCACCGGACGTAGCGACTCGCAGTACATCCTCGATCCCGACGGCAACCAGATCGAGGTGAAGACCGGACTCACCTGACGAGCGGGGCCGGGAGCTACAAGCCGTCTCTGCTCCGTGAGCCACGCTGTGGCAAACTCACGACGCCAGGACCTCTCGAATCGTCATTCCCGCGGAAGCGGGAATCCAGGGGGCGGGCGTGGGGTGGTGTCACGCGCGCAGCCGTTCCTTGCCCGCAACCGTGGTGCGGCGCAAGAGTCTGCGCTCCACGTCCGGGTAGAACGTGCGCGCGTGAATGGAGCAGAAGTTGTCCCACATCAGCAGGTCGCCCACCTCCCAGACATGTTCGTATCGGAAGCGCGGGTCCTCGGCGATGTCGAACAGGTCGCTCAGGATAGCGTCGCTCTCGCCCCGCTCCATGCCCTCGATGCGCACCGACATCATGCGGTTTACATACAGCGCCCTGCGGCCCGTCACCGGGTGAGTGATGAAGATGGGCTGCACGTAGTAGCGGGCGCCGCTCAGGTCGATGTCCGCGTCCACCGTGTGCCGCTGGTAGTCGTAGACCTGCAGCACCTCGCAACCTTCCAGCTTCGTCTTGAGGTCCGCCGGGATGTTGTCGTAGGCGGCGTACTGGTTCGTCAGCAGCGTGTGGCCGCCGTGAGCGGACACCTCGATGCCGTAGAGGATGGTGACGTGGTCGGGGATCTCGTGGAAGGCGGTGTCCTGGTGAAAACCCATCTCCCGGTCGCCGTTTGCCGACGAGCCCGCCAGGGGCTTCCCGTTCTCGCGGATGTTGCTCACCACCATCACCGGCGTGGTGTAGATGTCGTCCGCCGACTTTCGCAGGCGCGGCCCGATGGTGCGCTTGCCGATGTCGCCGAAGGTGGTGGTGAAGCGGTTCTGCTGTTCCACCGTGAGGCTCTGGCCGCGGAAGAGCAGAGCAACGTTCTCGTAAAACGCGTCGAGGATGTCGTCGCGGACCGCGCCGTCCAGCGGCTCGCTGACGTCCAGTTCCAGCACCTCCACGCCCAGGGCCGGTGAAAGCGGTCTTGTGGTCAGGCTCATGTCATTGCCTCCAAATCGAGTTCGTCGTTCCCGCGCCTTTCCGTCATTGATATGAAAATCAAATCTTGTTCAATGACTTCTGGTAGTTACGGAATCCCGCTACACCCCCTCCGTCATTCCCGCGGAAGCGGGAATCCAGGGGTGGCGGAGGGGTGCCGCGGCTGAACCGACCACGCCCCACCCCGCCTGGATTCCCGCTTCCGCGGGAATGACGGAGGGGGTACGGGAATGACGGAAGGGTACCTGAGTGCCATTCCATTTCTCGCCATGCTCACGCGTGGACGGGCTCTTTCCCGGCCACGGTGCAGCGCCGCAGGATGCGCGCCTCCTCGGCGGGGAAGTCGGTGCGCGCGTGGATGGAGCAGCGGTTGTCCCACATGAGCAGGTCGCCCACGCGCCACTGGTGGTCGTAGACGATGCGGTCGTCCTCGGAGATGTCGAAAAGCTGGTCGAGGATCGCGTCGCTCTCGGCCCGGTCCATGCCTTCGATGTGGGCGGTCATGGTGCGGTTCACGTACAGCGCCTTCCTGCCGGTAACCGGATGGCGCACGAAGATGGGCTGCGAGTGGCTGCGCGCGCCGGTCAGGTCCACGTTGGGGTCGATGCGGTAGCGGTTGTAGTCGTACACCTGGAAGACCGTCCGGCCCTCCAGCCGGTCGCGCAGTTCGCGCGGGATGTTGTCGTAGGCGCGGTACATGTTGGCGATGCGCGTGAGGCCGCCTTCGGTGGTGACCTCGATGCCGTACAGCATGGTGACGATGTTGGGCACGGGGTAGAAGCAGGTGTCGTGGTGGAACCACATCTCGCCGTCGCCGAACGAGGCGGTATTCCCGGTCGGTCCGTCGTCGGCGCGGTTCGTCACCATCATCACCGGGCTGGCGTAGGTGTCCTTCGGGGATTTCACGAAACGCGCCCCCACGGTGCGCTTGCCCAACTCGCCGAAGGTCGTGGCGAAGACGGTCTGCTGGTACTCGCTGAGGTCCTGTCCGCGGAACAGCAGGAGCACGTGCTCGTGAAACGCGTCCAGGACCGCTTCGCGGGTTTCCGGGTCCAGCGGCTGCCGCAGGTCCAGGCCCTCGATCTCGGTGCCGATGGCGGCGCAGACGGGTTTGACGGTCAGGCTCATGGCATTAACCTCCTGGAGCCCCGTCCCCGAAGTCTTGCGACGACGAGGATTCCCCGGGCTGCAACAAAACGTTCGCGACGCCCGCCCCGTTGCCGGGCGCGTCCCTCTCGGGCTCCCTTACCGCAACTCTTCAGGGATGATGCGGCCGTCGTCGACGATCATCTCCCCGTCGAGATGAAAAGCGGCCCGGCGCAGGATCAGGTCCTCGTGGGCCAGTGTCGTGTTCTTTCCGCCCAGGGCGTAGTTGGCGCCAAAGGCGATCTGCACGTTGCCGTAGGTGGAGCGGGCGTCGCGGGCGCCTTCCTCGGTGCCGCGTTGCGCTACTTCCACCCAGCGCGCGCGGGGGTCCGTGCCCCAGCCGATGTGCGAGATGACAAAGGCCTGGGGATCGCCGGACTGCTCCAGGTGCTCCCTGAGCAGGATGGCGTCCACACCGCCCTCGACGGCCGTGATTTGTCCGTCCTTCACCCCGATGCGCACCGGCTCCTGCACGTAGCGGCCCAGCATCACCAGCAGATCGCCGGGGTCCAGCATCAGCGTGCCGTTGGCGCTGTCCTCCAGCGGCGCGCAGTAGAGAAACCCCGAGGGCCAACTGTCCCAGCGTCCGGGCACGTCGCTGATGCCGTATTGGGTGACGCCGCGCCGGCCGTCCTTGCGCATGGTGAGGTCGGTGCCGGTCTCGGTGGTGACGCGTATTTCCCCGGCCTGCTCCAGCTTACGGGCGCCGTCGAGGGTCCGCTGTCGCACCGCCTCGTCCGGAAAGCAGCGCCGGAGCTGGTCCTCGGTGCCGCGCACCTGGAGCACCCGGGTGCCGCCGGACAGCACGTCGGCGAGGGTCTTGCTGTAGAGATAGAGGACGCCGCCGGTGGTGAGGTCCACCACCAGGTGCGCGGTCTTCAGGATCTCCACCACCGGAGCCACGTCGGTTTCGCCGCCCTCGGTGCCGGGCAGAAGGGGAATTTTGATCTCGAACGCGCTGGCGGCCACCTCCTTGGCGGCGGCCAGGAAGGCGGCGGCATAGTTGGTGTTGGTGCGGGTGTCGGTGAAGACGACGACGGTCTCGTCGGATGTGGCCCTGCACAGCGTCAACTCGCGCAGGACCATGCCGTAAAGGTCGCCGGCGATGGCGCCGGTGGTGGGGAATCGTACCGTCATGACACGCCGTCCGCTCATGCGACTCTATCCCCGTGCCCGTGGAAGTGTCAAGGTTCGGCGGGTTCCGAACCGTACCGGGGATTGGTATGGTACAGCCCAACATCAAGGAGGTAACGCCCATGCAATGGCTTGAGAACGAGGTGGCTGTCGTGACCGGGGCCGGGTCGGGGATCGGCAAGGCGGTGGTGACGCGTTTCGTGGAGGAGGGCGCGAAGGTAGTGGCCTTCGATCTTTCGGCACAACGGCTGGCCGCACTCAAGAATGAGGTGGGTGAAGACGTGTCCGTGGTTTCCGGCGACGTGCGGAGCCTCGACGACAACCGGCGGGCGGTGGCCACGGCGGTGTCGGAGTTCGGCAAGCTCACGGTGTTCGTGGGCAACGCCGGCATCCACGACGCCCGGCGGCCTCTGGCGGAACTCTCGGACGAAGAGCTGGAGAAAGGCTACGAAGAGGTCCTCGGGGTGAACGTCAAGGGCTATTTCCTGGGTGCCAAGGCCGCGATTCCGGAGCTGATGAAGACCCGGGGAAACATGGTGTTTACCCTGTCCACCTCGTCCTTCTACGTCAGCGGCGGAACCCTTTACGTGGCTTCCAAACACGCGGTCCTGGGCATGGTGCGCCAGTTGGCCAACGAGCTCGCGCCCACGGTCCGGGTGAATGGCGTCGCGCCCTCGGGCACCGCCACCGGCCTGCGCGCGGCGCCGTCCCTCGCGGCGGGAGCGGGCGGAGACGATGTCTTCGGCTCGCCGCGGCCGCCTGCGGGGCTCGGCAACAACCTCCTGGAGGTGGCCGTGGTCCCGGAGGACCACGCCGGCGCCTACGTGCTGCTGGCGTCGTCCCAGTCCCGCATCATGACCGGCGAAGTGATCCACACCGACGCCGGCCGCGGAGTGACGTCGGTGCTGGCGCCGCTCAGCGCGACCTAGGAGCCTGTCCGAATGTTACAGCGATTGGACTGACAAGGGGCATCCCTCTCCGCTATTCCCGCCTTCCTCCGTCATTCCCGCGAAGGCGGGAATCCAGGGGTGGAGGGGTGCGGCGTGCATCGCAGCAGCCCCACTCCACCCCGCCTGGATTCCCGCTTGCGCGGGAATGACGATTCGGGGGGCGTGCCGACGCCGCATTTTCATCCCCCTGTTGTGTCGGCTGCAAGCCGTCATGAATGATCCCCGCCCCCGATCGAGGTATTTTCTCGGACAGGCTCCTAGAAGAGTCCCGCCAGCAGCGGCTCCGGCCAGGGCACGTGGAGGATGTGCTCGAAGACGCCGTAGATGAAGGCCCAGGCCGCCGCCGCCAGGAGGCACGACAGCAGCCAGCCGGCGCCGTAGGTCTTGGCGTAGCTGAAGACGAACACCGGCACGGCGGTGGGGAAGCCGATGATGCGGATGGCGGCGTAGAAGCCCAGGAGCCAGCCCCAGATCTCGAGGTTGCCCCAGCGGCCTTCGGACTTGAGGGCGGGGGCGTCGAAGTGAATGCCGCCGGCTTCCTCGCCGTCGCGCCGCGGCCACAGGTCCTTGACGACCTGGACCGCGGCCAGGACAACGCCGACACCGCCGAGCACGAAGATGATGATGGAGGCGCGCAACTCGTCCCAGCCGTCGGCCACGCGCAGCGTCCACAGCAGCACGACTCCGACGATGATGGTGAAGAGGACGCCCTCGTAGTGCAGCCGTCGGTCGCGGTTCATGACTCCGGCGCTCCTTCATTTGCCTCGGCGCCGCGCACTTGCCGCTCGCGCCGCTCCTTCAGCATCGGGTAGCAGAGCGACGCCGCCACCAGGAGCAGCAGCACGATGACCGCCGGCCGCAGCAGCCACTCCAGCCCGTACCGGGTATAGGACAGCCACAGGTACGTTTCCATCTTGGTGCCCAGCACCACCCCCAGGAGCAGCGGCGGGCGCGGCCAGCCGTGCCGTCGCATCATGAAGCCCAGCAGCGAGAACGCCAGCAGGGCGCGCAGGTCGTTCAAGCTGAAGTTGGCCGCGAAGGCGCCGATGAAGACGAACACGGCCACCAGCGGCACGATGCTGTGGAACGGCATGAAGCACGCCCGCGCCATGGGCTTGGCCAGCACGCCGCACATCACCACGGCGATGACGTTGCCGATGACCAGGGTCCAGATGACCGCGAAGGTGAGGTCGAGCTGCGTCGTCAGCAT
>JAJDXX010000166.1 GCA_022823055.1 Candidatus Binatia bacterium
ATAGAGCGGCGCGACAGCCACCAAGGCAACGAACCAGCGCCAGTTCGACCGGTCTTGAGGCTTCCCGTGGCGAAGGCCGGGATACATCCGCAGCCACATCAGGGCAAGGGCCGCGGCCAGGAAATGGCCAATCGGGTTCTCTTGACCGAACCACGAGTAATCGAAGTGGGCCTTGGAGGCGAACAACAGGCCGAGTGCCAGGAGCCACACCCGAACATCCTTGCAGGCCAGCACCCAGAGGAGCCAGAGCAGTGCGGCGTTGCAGGTCAGTGCGACGATGGCGTGTAAAATGAACGGATCCGATGTGAGGACGCGGAGGGCCAAAAGGAGGATGAAGTAGACCACGGACGTGCTCAGGAAGGAGCGTTCGTAGAGGTTGAACCGAATGCCGTGTCCGGCGAATACTTGTTCTACCTGCCGTAAGGTGATGAAGTAGTCGTCGGAGAGCCAAGCGCACTTGAGAAGGGTGACGAAGTAGGCCGCCACGCCAAGTGCCACCAACCAGTGGCCTGCCGGCGTCAGCCAGCCGAACCTATGCCGCCCACCAGGGAACGGTTCCTTGAGCGACTGAAACGTCGCTTCGTTCATGCTAGACTCAGGGCCAGACAGAAAGCTCGGCCCAGGTGCGATAGCCCGAGAAGAAGGCGGCCAGTGCGCTTCGACCGTCCCCCCCCCCCTTGATGGACTGAACGTGGCGAGTCGGCGGCTCAAGTTGGTCGCAGATTTCTAGCGCGCACGAGGTGAAGGTTTCGCCCCGGAGCGTCACGTTGGCCAGATCCTCGGCCAGGGAGTCCACGAGACCCATTCCGGAACGCTCCAGGTCGAAGTCGCGCAGGAGATCATGCTCGTTGCGCTCCTGCCGGACCAACGGCCGGCCGAAAGAGACGCCCCAGCCGAGGTGGTCCGCAATACGCTTGACGACGAAGCTCGCGAAGATGTCGTCGTACCGCCCCACGTTCGGTGACAGGAAGTAGGCGGGAAGCACGGCGCGCGCCAGGGTCGTGTTCTGCGAGTTGAAGGGACACCGAGCGCCCGGAGCGAGGAAGAAATTGTGGTCGAGGCGGTAGCGGATGACCTCGACGGGATGCGCGAGACGGGTAACGGCGTCGATGTCGGGGTCGCCGAGCCAGAAGCCCGCCACGACGGCCACGGGCGCCACCAGCGGAGCGCCGGTCACAGGCGCCGAGCCGTCCTCAAGGTCGGCTCGGGCAGCCATTCCGTACCCGCGCGGCACGAACTGATAGCTGTTGGCCGTTGCGAGAAACCGGCAGACGTTGAACCACACGCCGGCCTTACCGTACGCCGGCAAGGTCAGACGCGCGCCGGCGGCAGCGCAATGGGCGAAATAGTCCTGCTCGGCGATGAAGTTGTCGTCGTCGATGGTGACCACGGCATCCGCCCCGTCGCACACAGCCTTGAGGACAGCCACGTTTCGTCGCTGTATGCAGTTCCAGGGCAGATGAGCACGCAGCGCCGGCCACGGGGCGAGGAAACTCTCCTGGGCGGCGGGTCCCAGGTATTCGCACTCAATACCGGTGTCTCTGGCAAGTCGCGCGCAGAAGTCTGGTACCGCAGCGCTGGTCCCTTGATCTCCGGCGACATAGACCTTGACCGTCCGACCGTGCTCACGGGCGTCACGCGCATATCCGCGCAACGCCTCGGGGACATGAATGGTGGTGGTGATCAGCGCGGTCGAGGGCAACGTCGGCTCCCTTCCGGTGCTGCTGCCATCAGACTGCGCGCCGGTCTTGCTCGGGTGGAGAGACCGATCCGAAAGTACCTCAGGTACTCCGTGGCCGGCATGTGGGTGGTTCCCTCCCGGCGCTTGCGCCAGTGTGTCCGTACCTCGGCCACCCGCGCGCCGCACCGCAACGGCGTAATCAGCGCCTCGAAGAAGAACGCATGGCCTGTCTCGCGCCACGCATAGCGACACAGTTCCCGGGCTCGATAGAGTCTGAAGCCGAAGGTCATGTCGGTCAGCGTGACACGGTAGAGGCGCGAGAACATCCACTGAAACAGCCAGTTGCAGATCCACTTCAGCGGGGAGTAGTCGCCGAAGCGGCTACCGCCGAGCCAGCGGGAGGTAGCGACGATATCCACGTCGCCGGCCCCTGCGCGTTCGATCATCTCCGCTGCGGTTCCGGGGTGTGTCTCAAGGTCGGCTGCGATAAGCAGTATCCAGGGCGAACGCATCAACGGGATGCACTCTCGATTGGCGCCGCCCGCGCCGCAAAGCTCCATCTGTTCGTGATGGCGAACGATAGCCGGATGTGCGGATTCCAGTTCGGCGATGACCGCCCGGCACGCTTGGGTGGTATGCGGCGCGATGCCGATCATGATCTCGTGGATGGTGTCGGGGTTCTCGCGCAACAGGGTGTCTACGGTTTCACGCAGTGACCATGTTTCGTCGATGGCGGTGATGATGACACCTACATCGGGAAGATGGCGGGGTTTCTGCCAAGGAGTTTCAGCCATTTCGGACCATCGACTCGATCCAGCGATAGGTGGGCACGAGGCCGTCCTTGAGCAGCGTGGAGGGTTCCCAACGGAGTACGTCGCGCAACAGCGCGTTGTCCGAGTTGCGTCCGCGTACCCCTTGCGGTCCGTCGACGTTTTCGAGTGTGATGCCTTTCTTGCCGCTGATCTCGATCACGAGCTTAGCAAGGCCATTGATGGTGATGGCCTCCTCCGAACCGAGGTTGAGCGGGCCGGGGTGGTCGGACTGCATCACACGCTGCAGGCCCTCGATGCAATCGTCGATGTAGCAGAAGCTTCGTGTCTGCAAACCGTCGCCCCAGACCTCGACGCTCCCCCCGTTGCAGGCCATCGCAACCTTCCGACACAGCGCGGCGGGCGCTTTCTCTCTGCCTCCATCGAAGGTCCCGAGGGGTCCATAGATATTGTGAAAGCGGACTATGCGGGTTTCGATGCCGAACTCCTCCGAGAAGTAACCGAGTGCGCGTTCCGCGATGAGTTTCTCCCATCCGTAGCCGTCCTGCGGCGCTGCCGGGTAGGCGTCCACCTCCTTGAGCGGCGCGGAGTCGGTCTCGGTCTGTGTCGACTCCGGGTAGACGCACGCCGATGAACTGAAGAGGTATCGGCGAACACCATTCTCCCGCGCCGCATCCAGCGTATGGAGGTTGATCAGCGCGTTGTTCCGCAGGACCCGCGCGTGGTTGGACGACAGGTACCCCATTCCTCCCATGTCCGCTGCCAAGGCGTAGACGGCGTCGATGTCCTGGGTGGCCCTAAGGCAGTTCTCCCAACGCCGCAGGTCGAGTAACTCGAACTCGTTGGCGTCGGAAACGCTGAACTCCGGTCGTTTGATGTCCACGCCTCGGATCCAGTAGCCGAGCCCCTTGAGGTAGGTGACCAAGTGATGGCCTATGAAGCCGCCGGCACCGGTCACGAGACATCGTTTCATGTCACTTGCTCCTCGCTCAGGGTCAGGGGAACCGCCGGCGCAACAGCCCTTCCGCTCGCTCATTGCGAATCACGCGGCAGAGTGTGGGCATGGGGTCATCGCCCGAAGATGGTATCATGCCGAGTTCCTCCCGCAGTAACAAGTCGAGCCCCCTATCCGCCGACGTCTCCGCGCCTTCCGTCGAGTCCAACGCCCCCTGAAGCAACTCGTCGTACAGCCCGAGATTGAGCCTGAGTATCTCCTTGATTCGGTTGATGTCAAGTAGCCGCTCGCCGCCGGTGACGATACGGAGGCTGCGGAAGTACCGGTTCAGGCCGGCGTCTACAAAGGATGGGGTGCCTGAGGCAAGCGATTCGGCCAATCCCGCGGGCCGAGCGCGTATGTGGTGGCCCGGACGCATTCCCCACGCGGGCAATCTTGCCATGAAGCTGTCGCCTAGTCCCCAGATGTCGAAAAAACTCTGCTCAAGTCGAGCCATGTACGGTGTCAAGCCAAGATTGCAGAGATGCAACGTCGAGTGCTCGGAGTCACCCAGTAGAGAGCCGAGTCGCGTAGTCAGGTCGTCCGGGTACTTTGTCCCTGCGCGCATGGACCTCCACCAGACTGTGATCCCCGTCTTTGGGTGCCACGCGGCTCTCTCGTTCGCGATCCCGGTCGGGTATGTGGCGCGATCTTCGACGGCATCCGCGTAGACGACCGGCACCGTGAGAGCAGAGTGTGGCCACAGACCGATCCAGACAGCCAGGCCAACAATCGAGACCCCACACAGCCACCGCCATCGTCGCGGTTCAAGGCGCTGGCGAAGGTATTCGGTCCAGCGGTTGCCCGTGCCTGTCAGTAGCGCGACCAGTAGCACGTACGGGACGGTAAAGAAGCGCCCGCCCATGTAGTCGCCTCCGACGAGGATAACGTACAGAAGGGCCAGCGCCATGGCAGCGGCGACGGCGCGCGCTGGACCACGCACGGTCCAGAGCAACTGGGAGCCGAGAAGGACCGCCATCATCACGGTGTCCTTGTGTAGGGAGAAACGGTAGTAGTCCAACGCCGACAAGAGGCGAAACGCCAAGCCGGGAAGACCGGCGTCGCCGGGCAGCTTGGCATAGGCGGAGGCCGGCAAGGGGAACCCGAAGTAGATCAGGGAAAAAAGGGTCCAAAGGAAAAGGGGGGCGAGCATCCAGCCGACGGACCGAATGAATCCTGTCGCTCCCAACCGGACGCGGTTGTCCCAGAGCGCATAGGCGGCAAGAGGCCAGACGAGTACGGCGAAGTCGTGACGATAGAGCGGCGCGACAGCCACCAAGGCAACGAACCAGCGCCAGTTCGACCGGTCTTGAGGCTTCCCGTGGCGAAGGCCGG
>JAJDXX010000113.1 GCA_022823055.1 Candidatus Binatia bacterium
CCTGGTTTCGTCGTTCTTTCAGTTCATCCTGTCTTCGCGGCTCTCGCTGCTCCGGCGGATTCTCACCCCGGCGGTGGCCGGCACCGTGCTCATGCTGATCCCGGTCACGGTGATGCCCATCATCTTCGGTATGCTAGGGGACGTGCCGAAGGGGTCTCCAGCGCCTGCGGCGCCGCTGAGCGCGCTGGTGACCGTGGCGGTGATCATTTGCATTGCGCTGAAGGCCACCGGGTCCCTGCGACTGTGGGCGCCGGTCATCGGCGTCGTCGTGGGATCGGTCGTGGCCGGGGGGTTCGGCCTCTATGACACCGGCCTCGTGGCCAATTCCGCGTGGGTGGGCCTTCCGGAGGGCGAATGGCCGGGGCTGGATCTGGGTTTTGGCGCCGGCTTCTGGGCGCTCTTGCCCGCTTTCGTGTTCGTGACCCTGGTAGGAGCCATCGAGACCATCGGCGACGGCGTGGCCATCCAGCGGGTCTCCTGGCGCGGCCTCCGGGCGGTGGACTTCCGCGCGGTGGAAGGCGCGGTGGCGGCCGACGGCGTGGGCAACCTGCTTTCCGGCCTCGCCGGGACGGTGCCCAACACCACGTACTCCACGAGCATATCCGTGACCGAGTTGACGGGCGTCGCCTCACGCAACGTCGGCGTCGCCATCGGGGTCATCTTCATCCTGTTGGCCTTTTTTCCCAAGGCGCTTGCGCTCATCCTGGCGATTCCGGCGCCCGTGGTGGCCGCCTATGCCACGGTGCTGCTGTCGATGCTCTTCGTCGTGGGCATGAAGGTGGTGCTCCAGGAAGAGATCGACTACCGCACCGGTCTCATCGTCGGTGTTTCCTTCTGGGCTGGAGTCGGGTTCCAGAACGGGGTAATCTTTCCAGAGTACTTCGGCGGTTTCGCCAGCGGCCTCTTGCAGAATGGCATGACCGCGGGCGGGCTGGCCGCCATCCTCATGACGCTGTTCGTGGAGTTGACCGCGCCGCGCCCCAGCCGCATCGAGGTGGAGTTCGGAGTGGCGGCGTTGCCGAAGATCCGCGAGTTCCTCGCGGGCTTTGCTTCACGCGGCGGCTGGGACAAGGCGACGGGGGATCGCCTTGATGCGGTGGCCGAGGAAACGCTGCTGACACTTGTGGGGCAGGACGAGGCAGGCGAGGGAGGGCGCCGGCGCTTGCGCTTGACGGCCCGCAAGGAGGGGGCTGGAGCGCGCCTGGAGTTCGTCGCGGCGGTCGGCAGCGAGAACATCGAGGACAGCATGGCCCTGCTCGGAACCAGCCCCGTGGAGGCGCCGGACGAGCACGAGATCTCTCTCCGGCTGCTGCGTCACCTGGCCTCCAGGGTGCATCACCAGCAGTATCACGGCACGGACGTCGTCACCGTTCACGTGGACGCCGCGGGACGGGGAAACCCGTGACCGTGCTGTTCGCCATTCAAGGACCGTGGAAAATGGTGGCGGTGGCTGGACTTGAACCAGCGACGCCGCGGATATGAGCCGCGTGCTCTGACCAACTGAGCTACACCGCCATTGTAGGAAGAGAACGCCCGCGAAGGGACTGACGCCCGAGTGTCTTCATCATAGAACGGGCCCCGCGAACATGCAAGCCGTGGCCTTCCGTGCACTGTGTCAGGCTAGGGCTATGCAAAGTCACCTCCCCCGCATCGTCATTCCCGCGAAAGCGGGAATCCAGGAGTGGTGGGGCGGGCAAACGCCGCGGTAGCACCCCACCTCCAACCCCTGGATTCCCGCTTTCGCGGGAATGACGATGCGGGGGAGGTAACTCTCAAAGACAGACCGACTTTTGAATGGTCCTGGTGTCAAGGCGCTTTGCCTTGCAAAACTCCGGCGCAATCATTATTAGACAGCGGAAGCAGCCGGTCGCGTATTCCAAGGGAGGATATCGCCATGCGGGGTTGGGTTACGCACGCGTTCAAGGACATGCGTCTGGAGGAGTTGCCGGAGCCTGAAGGCCAGCCGGGCTGGGCGGTGCTGAAGACCTTGGTGGTACAGCCCTCGGTGACCGAGGTCCAGCTCTTCTACGGGGAGCGCTCCAACAGCTACGAGAAGGTCAAGAAAAAGCTGGCTCAAGGACCGGAGCCCTTGTTCGGACACGAGTTCTGCGCCGAGATCGTCGAGATCGACAAGGACAACGGGTACGGTTTGGCGGTAGGCGACCGGGTGGGCGCCACGCACACGGAGATCGGCACCATCGGGCGGGACTTTCCCGGGCTTTTCTCCGAGTACGCGGCGGTGCCGCTGGACGCCCTCGCCAAGATTCCCGAAGGCATCAGCGACTGGGAGGTGTCGGCGCTCCAGCCCCTGACCAGTTGCGTGCACAATATCCAGGTGCTCGGCGTGACGCTGGGGGATACGGTGCTGGTGCTGGGCCAGGGCGTCATGGGCCTCAACTCGGCCCAGGCGGCCAAGGCCGCGGGCGCGGACACGGTCATCGGCACCGACATGCGCCCGGAGATCCTGGAGTTGGCCAAGGAACTCGGGGTGGACGTCACCATCGACGCATCCAAGGAGAACGTGGTGGAGGCGGTGATGGACCTGAGCGCCGGCAAGGGTATCCCCTTCGTCATCGAGGCGGCAAGCGGCAGCCCGCAGATGGGGCTCTCCGGCGGCGCCACGGTGTCCGAGGCGGTGGCGTGCGTGGCCACCGGAGGCAAGGTGCTCAGCATCCCGCATTTCCACGAGCCCGTGACCCTGGACTTCAACTACCTGCGCGCCAAGCGGGTGACCTACATGTTCCCGCCGGAACTGGCCCATCCCTCGGAGATGACCCTGGCCGCGCGGCTGGTGGCGCAGAAGCGCATCAACATCGATCCCATGATCACCCACAAGCTGGAAGGCATCCAGAAGATGCCCGAGGCGCTGGAGATCACCGCGAACAAGTCGAAGTACGGCGCGCTGAATCCGGCGCAGGTGCGGTTCTCCTAGCCGGGACCTCGTGATAAACTCGCGTTCGGCGATTCGCGGCGCAACGACACGATACAACGACGCGGCGATTCCCGACACGACACGGACGAAAAGAAAGTAATCCTGAAGGAGGCAACCATGGACGCCAAGATCATTGATGCGGACGGGCACGTCAGGGACCGGGACGCGGACATCCGCGCCCACATGGAGGATCCCTGGAACAAGCGCGAGGGCTCGCTGCTGCCGTCGGACGAGTGGGACTCGAGCATGTTCGGCACCCTCGGCATGAACATCACCGACGTGCCTACGCGCCTGCGCGACATGGACACCGAGGGGATCGAGGTATCGGTGCTGTTTCCCACCGGCGCGTTCCACGTGAACCGCATGCCGGAGAAGGCCTACGCGGGAGCGTTTTCTCGCGCCTACAACAACTGGATCTCGAGCTTGTGCGGCGAGGCGCCGGAGCGGCTCAAGGGAGTCGGCGTGGCACCCTTCCAGGACGTGCCCGCGGCGGTGGAGGAGATCAACCGCGCGGTCACCAAGCTCGGCGTGGTGGGGATCACGGTGGGCACCTTCGGCATGAAGGACCACCTGGGACAAGAGCTTTTCTGGCCCATCTACGAGGAACTCGAGCGGCTCGACGTGCCGCTGCTGATCCACAACTCGCGCTCGGGCCCGGCGGGAGAGAACCGCTTCGACACGTTCCTGTTCAAGCACACCATCGGCCGTCCCTTCGAGACCATGCTGGACTGCGCCGCGCTGATGTACGGCGGCGTGCCCGAGCGCTTCCCGAAACTGCGCATCGCGTTTCTGGAGTGCGGCGTCGGCTGGGTGCCCTACTGGATGGACCGGATGGATGAGGAGTACGAGCACCGGCAGTCCGAGGCGCCGCTGCTCAAGGCCATGCCCAGCGAGTACATGAAGGCGGGCAACTGGTACTACGCGGCCGAGCCGGAGGAAGAGAGCCTGCCCTACGGCATCGAGCGGATAGGGGACAAGAACATCGTGTTCGCCTCCGATTACCCGCACTGGGACGGCATGTTCCCCAACGTGACCAAGACCATCAAGGAACGGACGGACATCTCCGCGGACTTCAAGAACAAGTTCCTGGGCGACAACGCCAAGGCGCTGTACGGCTGGAACTAGCGGCGCGGCGGCCGGCAACGGGGCTTATCACGTGCGACTGACAGCCAGGACCGGTTTCAGTATTCTGGTCCTCGTCTTCTTCTGCTACCTGGTTTGGGAGGCTCAGGAGTGGCGCCTGCAGGCGCGCCTCTTCCCCTGGGCCATCGGCATCCCCATGATCCTCCTGGCGATCTTAAACATCGTGCAGGAGGTCAGAGGACCGAAGGAGGAGGCAGGAACCTCCCAGGATAGGCCCACCGATTTCCAGTTCACACAACCCCTGGACATGTCGGTGGCGGTACGGCGCACCGTCACAATCCTGTCCTGGATCGTGGGGTTTCTGGCCGGCATCTGGCTCGTGGGGTTTTCCATTACTGTCGCGTGCATGACCTTCGGTTTTCTGAAGATTCAATCGAAGGAAGGCTGGGCCATGTCGCTGATCCTCACGGCGTCGGCCTGGCTGGTCTATTACGTGGTGTTTGAGCGTACGCTGCTGCTGCCGTTTCCCGATGGCAAGGTCTTTCTATGGCTGGGGTTGGACTAGCCGGGGTGGGGTATGGAAGCAGCAACGGCGAGTTCCAACTGTTGGGCTTCAACCAAGGGAGGTGTGCAATGACGAAACGAGCCATGGGTCGAACGATTCTCGGGCTGCTTCTGGCCGGGTTCCTTTTCATGAGCCTCGCGGGTCAGGCAGCAGCCAAGGACTTCTACGAAGGCAAGACGATTCGCATTATCGTCTGCTGCTCGCCGGGTGGATTTTACGACCGGTGGGCCAGGCTGTTCGCGCGCTACATGGGCAAGTACATCCCGGGCAAGCCCGAGATCATCGTGCAGAACATGCCTGGGGCAGGTGGGCTCATTGCCACCAACTACGTCTACAAGGTCGCCAAGCAGGACGGCACGGCCATCGTTTCGCCACTGGGCGGACAGTACCTGGACCAGGTGTCAGGGCGGAAGGAGGTGTTGTTCGATTTCGGCAAGTTCCAGTGGCTGGGGACCCAGGAAATCAGCCACTCGGTGCTTTTCTGCCGCAAGGACTCGAAATTCCAGAGCGTCGACGATCTGGTCAAGATCAAGGACAACCCGGCGAAGCTGGGCAACACCGGGACCTCGGGCAGCAGCTACTTCATCGGCAAGGTCCTGGAGAAGGCCGCGGGCGCGAACTTCAACTTCGTCATGGGCTATCCGGGAGGCAGCGAGATCGACCTCGCGGTGGAAAGAGGAGAGGTCGCGTGCCGCGGCATGACCATTCCGCCGCACTTCGGGCGGGAGCCCTATCTGACGTGGCACAAGACGAATTTCATCACGCAGCTCGTGCAGACCGGAAGCGAGCGGGATTCGCGCATGAAGGATGTCCCCACGCTCACCGAGGTGATGGACAAGTACAAGACTTCTGACGACGTTCGGGCCATCGCCAAGGTGATCTTCGCCAGCGGCGACTTCGGGCGCCCGCTCGGGGTAGGGCCGGGTGTTCCGGCGGACCGGGTCAAGATGCTGCGTACGGCCTATCTCAAGGCCTTGGCGGATCCGGAGCTGATGGCCGAGGCCGAAAAGGGCCGGATGACGCCCGTGATCCCGAGCAGCGGCGAGAAGGTTCAGGAGCTGGCCAAGTTCGTGTCGAACCAGCCCAAGGAAGTGGTGGACGGAGTGAGAGGGATCCTCGGGAGGTAGCTGACACGCCATGATGTTCGACGCCTTCATCGAGGGACTGCTTCACGTCCTTTCGTGGCCGGCCTTCGGGTTCCTGCTGCTGGGGGCGCTCGTGGGCTTCGTCGTGGGAATCCTTCCCGGCCTGGGCGGCTTGGCCACCCTGGCGCTGATGCTCCCGTTCGCCTACAAGATCCAGGAGCCGATCTCGGCCTTTGCCTTTCTCCTGGGGATGCATGCCATCACCGGCACGACCGGTGACATCACCTCGATCCTCTTCGGCATCCCGGGAGAGGGCACGGCCGCGGCCACCATCATGGACGGGTACCCGATGACCAAGAACGGCGAGGCCGGCCGGGCCATGGGCGCCGCGCTCATGAGCTCGCTGGTGGCCGGCCTCGAAGGCGCCGTCATCCTGGCCCTGGCCATTCCCATCATGCGCCCGCTGGTGCTGTTCTTCGGCTCTCCCGAGCTGTTCATGCTGGCGATTCTGGGAATCACGTTCATCGCCTCGCTGAGCGGATCGTCGCTCACCAAGGGCCTCCTGTGCGGAGGCATCGGCCTCATGCTGGCGTCCATCGGGGTCGATCCCCAGACCGGGACGCTGCGTTACACCATGGGCACGCTCTATCTCTGGGATGGCCTGAGCCTGGGACCCGTCGTGGTCGGGCTCTTCGCCATCCCGGAGATCATCGATCTGTCGGTGCGCGGCACCAGCATCGCCGAAACCAAGGTCGAGAAGATCACCGGCGTGATGGAGGGAGTCAAGGATACCTTCCGTCACTTCGGGCTCACCATGCGCTGCGGCTTCATCGGCGCGTTCATCGGCGCGTTGCCCGGCTTGGGCGGCGGTGTGTCGCAATGGCTCGCCTACGGGCATGCGGTGCAGTCGTCCAAGGACCAGAGCAGCTTCGGCAAGGGCGACGTACGCGGCGTTCTGGGGCCAGGCGCGGCCAACAACTCCCGTGAAGGAGGCAACCTCATTCCGACGGTAGCCTTCGGAATTCCCGGCAGCAGCGCCATGGCGATCCTGTTGGGGGCATTCCTCATTGTCGGCCTCAACCCCGGTCCGGAGATGCTCACCAAGCACCTGGACGTCACCTTCGCCATGGTGTGGATCCTGGTGGTGGCCAACATCATCACCGCGGGCGCGTGCTTCCTGTTCCTGAACCAGCTCGTGAAGCTCACTTTCGTGCGCGGCCACCTGCTGATTCCGTTCCTGCTCATGTTCGTGTTCCTGGGCGCCTTCGCTGCCCACAACAATTTCAGCGACATCATCGTCACGGTCATCTTCGGGCTGGTGGGTTACGTGATGGTGCTGTTCCAGTGGCCGCGGCCTCCTTTCGTGCTCGGTCTGGTGCTGGGGACCATCGTCGAGAACTACTTGTGGATCTCCAGCAGTGCCTACGGCGCCGGCTGGCTCGTGCATCCTACGGTAGTCTGCATTGCCCTGCTGATCGCCGGGACGCTGATCTACTCGGCCATTCAAGCGCGCAGGGGCCGTTCGCTGGAGGAGGATCTCGAGAAGAGGATAGGGGTCGAGGGCACGCGCCAGTAAGGTCGGTTTGGCAAGCGCCCTTGACGCCAAGATCCGCGCAGGGTGGTCCACAGGCCCGCCGCTTCCACGCGCTGTTCGTAAGACATGCTAGCCGTTGCCTTGGCACTGCTGGCTTCCCTTGCCTTTGCCTGCACGGCCACGCTCGTTCAACGGGGTGTCCGGTACCTGGATCCCTTCAGCGGACTGCTGGTCGACCTGTTCTGCAACGGGGCCTTGCTCTGGCTCTTCGTCTTCGCCTTTCATGAACCGGCGGAACTCTGGGCCGGCGCCAACCTGATCTTCGTCGCCTCGGGGCTCATCGTTCCGGGCCTGTTCCGCCTGGTGGCCTTCAAGGGCATCGAGAGGCTGGGAGCGTCGGTCGCCACCGCCGTCCTCAACTCCGCTCCGCTCTTTGCCGTGCTTCTGGCCATGCTGCTGCTCGCCGAACAGCCCGGCCCGGCCAATCTGTTCGGCGCCGTGGCCGTCGTGTCCGGCCTCGTCTTCTTGTCGTGGAAGGGTGCAACGCGCTCCTGGAATCTCCGGGACCTTCTTTTCCCGGTGTCCGGCGCCTTGTTCGCCGCGCTTCGTGACAACGTGGTCCGTCTCGGGCTCCTTGCCGGTCCGGCGCCCATGGTGGGCGCCAGCATCACGGTGACGACCTCTTTCCTGACCATGTCCGCGGCGTATCTTCCGGTCCACGGCCTGGCCCGGTTAAGGAGTTGCGGGTGGCGCGCCATCGGCAGCTTCGCGCTGATAGGCTTCGTGCATTTTCTTGCCTATCTCCTGATGTTCTCGGCGCTGGACATCGCGGAAGTCGCGGTGGTGTCCCCGCTGATTCACTGCTTCTCCCTCTTTACCCTGGCGCTTTCGCCGCTTATCCTGGGCGATTCGGACCCCATCACGCGGCGCAAGGTCGCCGCCACGTCCATGGTCGTGCTGGGCGTGCTGCTGATCGCGTGGTCGCGCTGGACCGCGTAGAGGGCCGTCACCGTCATGTGGACACTGCCGAACCTGCTGAGCCTGTTCCGGATTCTCCTGATCCCGTTCCTTGCCTGGCTGCTCGCGTTCACCGATCCGTTGTCCTGTGCGCTGGCCGCTCTCGTCTTCATCATTGCTTCGCTGACCGACATGCTGGACGGCTACCTGGCGCGCCGCAACAAGAGCGTGTCGGACTTCGGCAAGATCCTCGATCCCCTGGCCGACAAGCTCCTGGTGGTGACCGCGCTCATCATGCTGGTGGCCATCGATCGCCCCGGAGACGCGTATGTGCCGGTTTGGCTCGTGGTGGTCATCGTTGCGCGGGAGGTGGCCGTGACCGTGCTCCGGGGCATTGCCTTGGCCGAGGGCATCGTCATTCCTGCCGATACGCTGGGCAAATACAAGTTCCTGGTCCAGACCTTCGCGCTGGTGAGCTTGATGATCCACTACCGCTATTTCGGCATCGATTTTTTCGTCGGCGGGATGTACTTTCTTGTGCTTTCCACCGTGCTCGCGCTCTGGTCCGGGGTCGAGTACCACGTCCGGTTCCTCCGCTCCCTGCGCGTCGGCTCCCGGCTCTCCGGTTCCTCACGGCGAGGCGGACGTTGACGCCACTCAACCCGTCGCGCGATGCGGGATTGGTTCTGTTCGTTTGACAGGCACATGAGTATCATGTAGAAAGCCACGCAGGATGCGGGTGTAGCTCAGTTGGCTAGAGCGTATGCTTGCCAAGCATAAGGTCGCCGGTTCGACCCCGGTCACCCGCTCCATACTTCCGCAGAATCTCCAAATCTCCCTTCTCTATCACCGGACCAGCCGTGTCACGAGAGCTCACGTTTGCGACCTCGAACCGTCACAAGTTCGCCGAGGTACGGGCGATACTTGCCGGCCGCGGCATTTCCGTCGCGATGAGGGCCATGGAGCTTCGGGAGATTCAGGCCGACACGCTCGAGGAGATCGCCGCGGAGAAGGTTCGGGAGGCGTCCCTGGCGGTCGGAGGCCCCGTCGTCGTGGAGGACACGGGCCTGTTCATCGACGGCCTGCGGGGGTTTCCTGGGCCGTACTCGGCCTACGTGTTCCGCACTCTGGGGAACCAGGGCATCCTGCGGCTGCTGGAGGATGCGGCGGACCGACGTGCGACGTTCAAGTCGGTGTTCGCTTACGGCGACACCGACGGGTCGGTGGAATGTTTCGGCGCGGAGGCGCGGGGAACCATCGCTCGCAGTTGCCGGGGAGAAGGATGGGGCTACGATCCGATCTTCGTGTCCGAGAATGCCTCGGGGCGGACTTACGGCGAACTGGGCGATGACAAGAACCGGCTTTCCCACCGCGGCGCGGCTCTGGAGAAGCTCGCTCGCTGGGTGCGAGTCGGCGACAGGTGATCGGCCCGGCTACGTTCACATCTTCAGGTCACTCCTTCAGGAAGAGAATTGCCTTCAATTTACGTCGGTTCGTCTGTGCCGTGTTGCACCGGCCGGTGGTCGAGGCGGAACCTGCGTCCATAAACGAACTGAACGGCGACGATCACGACGATCGCACTTATCCCGAAGACATCCGTCTTCAGGTCGGGCACGATGAGCAGCGGTCCCGCGCAGAACAGGGGTACGCGCAGGACCATGGACAGGGGGCCGAACAGGTAGCCGCCCGATGCGGCGGCCATCACCGTGACGCCGCCCAGGGCGGTGGCAAGCACCTGAAGGATCTCCTGCGTGCCGCCCAGCAGCAACAACGCCGGGTTCAGCGTGAACGCATAGGGGATCAGGAAACCGGGCACGGCCAGGAGAAAAGCCCGCGCCCCGGTACGCCACATGTTGGCGCCGCTGATGCCCGCGGCGGCGAAGGCCGACAACGCCACCGGCGGCGTCACCATCGAGAGGATGCTGAAGTAGAGGATGAACAGGTGCGCCGGCAGGGCCGGGACGCCGAGAGTCTGGAGGGCCGGCGCCACCAGGATGGCGGAAACCAGGTAGGCCGCCGCCGTCGGCATCCCCATGCCGAGGATGATGGTGAGAATCATGGCGCCGGCGAGCGATATGGCGAGCGAATCGCCGGCCATGTCCAGGAGCCAGCGCTGAAGCCGCAGCGCCATGCCGGTATGCACCAGGGTGCCCACGATGATGCCGGCGATTGCCGAAGGAATCGCCACCTCGGAGGCCGAGCGCACGCCGCCGGTGACGGCTTCGAAGATCACGCCCGGTCTCATCCGGGTCGCCTTGCGGAGTACGCTGACGACGACGATAAGGGCGATGGTGTAGGAACCGATGGTCATCAGGGAGAACCGGGAGACGAGCAGGTAGACCATGAAGCCGAGGGGAATCAGCAGATGCCACCGCTCGGCTAGGCCGGCCAGGTGCTCCCGGATCGGCAGTTCGAGATCGGGCTTGAGCCCGTTGCGCAGGCTGTAGAAGTGCACCAGCAGGAACAGCGACGTGTAGTACAGTATCGCCGGCACGATGGCGGCGGACACCACCTCGACGTAGCGCACGCCCACCACGTCGGCGAGGATGAACGCGGCCGCCCCCATGATGGGCGGCGCGAGCTGTCCTCCGGTGGACGCGGTGGCCTCGATGGCGCCGGCAAGCGTACGCTGGAAGCCCGAGCGGACCATCAGCGGAATGGTCATCAGGCCGCTCAGCAGCACGTTGGCCACGGCGCTGCCCGAAACCGTCCCGAACAAGCCGGAGGCGATGACCGCCGCCTTGCCGGCGCCGCCCCAGGACCGGGCGGTGGCGCCGTAGGCGATGTCGACGAACAGCTTGCCCGCCCCCGAACGTTCGAGAAAAGCGCCCACCAGCACGAAGTAGAAGACCATGTTCGCCGACGCCGAAACCGGCGTCCCGAACATGCCCGATGTCGAGAGCACCTGGAGGTCGACGAACCGCTTGAGGGACATGCCGCGATGGGCGATCAGATCGGGCAGGTAGGGTCCGGTGAAGACGTAGACGATGAATGCCGCCCCGACCAGCGTGAGCGTGATGCCGGCCGCCCGCCGGCATGCTTCCAAGAGAACCGCGATGAAGACGATGCCGGCAACGTAGTCGAGAGCAAAGACGGGGTCCACACCCTCCGTGCGTTCCGCCACCCTCTGGCCCTGACTCACGAAATACGCCGTGCACGCGAGCACGGCGGCGACCAGGATCACGTCGAGAAGGGGAACGCCTTCCTCCTCGTTCCGCCTTGCGCCGGCGAAACCGTTGACCAGCAAGGCGACGGTCACCGCCGAGCCGACGTGCGTGCTCAGCAGAACGATGTCGTACTCGTATCCGCCCGTGTAAAGCGGCAGGAACTGCACGAAGCACCATACCAGCGCGGTGCCCGCATAGACGTAGCGGACGACGCGCGCCGGTATGGTCGGTAGAACAATGGGCACGGGGCGTCGAAGCCTACATCATGCCCTTCTCTTTGTAGTACTTGGCGGCACCCGGATGGAACGGGCAGTTGCCCACCAGCCCGGCTTTGGCCACGCCCTTCGGGTCGAAGCCGGAAAGGCCGGCGTGAACCTTACGGACCTTGGCGGCGTTCTCGATGATCGTCTTGGTGATGATGTAGGCGACTTCGTCGGAAACGCCTTCGCGAATCATGATGTTGGTGGCCGCCTTGACGGTCTTGATGGGACCGGTCTGGCCCTTGTACGTGTTGGGCGGAATGACAGCCTCCACCCAGCCGTGCTTCTCGACCATCCCCTTGATCACCGCGTCCGAGAGCGGCAGCATTTTCATGTCCGCGAGGGTCGTCAGCTCGGTGGCAACCGGATGTCCCCTGGTTACGACGTGGGACCAACCGTCGGCCTTGCCGTCGGCGATGGCGGCGGCCGTGGCCGGCCGCTTCAATGACTTGACGGAGCCTCCCTTCGCAGCCACGTCCTTCTTGCTGCTTCCATAGAGCGCGAGGATCTGGCGCAGGCCCAACTCGCCGGAACCGCCGACCCTCGTCGTGGTCATCCGTGCCTTGCCGGCGGCGATCTCGTCCCAGGAATTGATTCCGGATTTCACCGTGACGAAGGTGCCGTAGTAGTACGTGTCGAGGCCGCCCATGAGGCCGCGCACCTTGTCGGTCTTCTTGTCGAACGAGCCAAACCCGCCGCAGCCCTCGGCGGCTACATTGGGAAAGCTGAGGCCCAACTCGGTTTCGCCGGATTGCAGCAGCTTCATGTTTCCGACGGTGCCCGCGATCGGCAGCACGTCCACGGTCGAGCCCTTCGGGAGGTTGGGCTTGACCAGGTCGGCGATGCCGGCGCCATAGTTGTACCAGGCCGACCCGATGCCCACCGTCGCGAACCGGAGCTGCACGGCATCCGCCGCCGCGGCCAAGGACGGCACCGCCAGGGCCACTGCCAGCACCACGGCCGTCGTCCAACGTGACAAACGCTTACGCTCGTTCCTGTTACCCATGTCTTGGTCCCTCCTCGTGGGTAGTTTCGTCGCGGCCTCGCTTGGTGGATGCGGCGATGATGACGGCCGGTTTGCGCGACATTAGTGCATCCATCGCGGCACTGTCAACGGTGTCCGGGCACGGGAGGGTGCCGTCGACTGAACCATCCGGTCACCCGGAACACCGGCATGACGGGATCGCGATCGTTCGCCTCGCATGTCCTCGGAACGCGTGCCCGTGGAGGTACGTGTCTCAGGCGGTGTGGTTGACGGTCCTGTAGTGGTCTTCCAGCACCCGCGCCACGCAGCCCGTGAGGTTCATGGCCGTGTCGATGTGCAGGAACTCGTTGGGTCCGTGGGCGTTGGACCTGGGGCCCAACACTCCGGTGATCATGAACTGGGCCTTTGGGAACTTTTCGGCCAACATGCCCATGAAGGGGATGGTGCCGCCTTCGCCCATGGCGCAGGCGTCCTTGCCGAAGAATTCTCGCGATGCACGGGCCATGGACGCATCCAGCCACGGCTCGAACGCGGGCGCGTTCCAGCCGCCGGCGCCCATTCCCGGTTCGAAGGTGACCTTGGCGCCGTAGGGCGGATCCTGGGTCAGCGTATCCTTGAGACAGGCAGCCGCGGCGTCGGGATCGGCGGTAGGCGGGAGGCGCAAGGAAAGCTTGACGCCGGTTTCCGGCCGCAGGACGTTGCCGGCCTGATCCAGCCCGGGCAGCCCCGCGGCGCCGATGATTTCGAGTTGGGGCCGCCAGGTGCGGTTCAGCAGCAGTTCCGTGGGATTGCCGTCCGCCGGCGCGGTTCCGGGCTGAAAAGGATATTCTCCATACACCGCCGTGCCCAGCACCCGCGCCGCGGCCTTGGCCTGATCGAGCCGGTCGGGCGGGATGTCCACGTGCAGGCCGGGCGGCAGCACCCGGCCGATGCTCTCGTCCTCCAGGCGGCTCAGCAGGCGCCGGAGGATGCGGAAGCTCGAAGGCACGATGCCGCTGGCCGCGCCGGAATGAACCCCTTCGGTCAGGGTCGATACCGAGAGTGTGGCGTTGATCACGCCGCGCAACGAGGTGGTGACCCACAAGCGTTCGTAATCGCCGCATCCCGAGTCCAGGCACACGACGAGTTCGGGCGTGCCGATCCGGTCCGCCAGTGCGTCGACATAGTGAGGGAGGTCGAAGCTGCCGCTCTCTTCGCAGGCCTCGATGAGGATGACGCAGCGCGCGCAGGGAATCGCTTCGAGTTGCAGCGCCTTGATGGCCGTCAGAGCGGCGAACATCCCGTAGCCGTCGTCCGCTCCACCGCGGCCGTAGAGCTTGCCGTCCTCCAGCACCGGCGTCCACGGCCCCAGCCCCGGCCGCCATCCCTCCATGGGAGGCTGCTTGTCGAGGTGGCCGTAGAGCAGCACCGTGCCCCGCCCCGATCCGGGTATTTCCATGAACAGCAGCGGCGTCCGGCCTTCGGCCCGGGCCACGTGAAGTTCCATGCCCGGAACCTTCTGCTCCTGGGCCCAGCGCGCGAAGAGATCCACGGCCCGGTCCATGTGGCCGTGCTCCCGCCACCGCGAATCGAAGGCCGGGGATTCGTTGGGGATGGTGATGTACTCCTGCAGTGCCGGGATGATGCTCGTCCGCCAGGTGTCGCGTATGAATGTTTGAATCGCCATCGTCTTCACCTGCAACCCGCGGGGAACCCCGCGGGCGCCATGATCATTTATCCGCTTCCGGGAAGGAAAAGCGCTCGACCTCCACGTGATCCGCCCCCAGGGCCGCCAGTTCGTCGAGGTCCAGCGCGGCCTCGGCCTCGCGCACGCGCCGCAGAGTGGCCTTCACCGCCGGATGGCGCGGCACGAAGAGCTGGCAACAGTCCTGATCGGGCAGGACCGAGGTCTCGAAAGTGCCGATGTCCATGGCCTCGTCGATGATCTCCTGCTTGTCCATGCCCACGAGGGGGCGCAGCACCGGGAGCCGCGCGGCCTCCTCGATCACCGCGATGTTGGGCAGGGTCTGGGAGGCCACCTGCGCCAGGCTCTCGCCGGTGACCAGCGCGCGGGCGCGCTCCTTGGCGGCGATGAGCGAGGCGATGCGGAGCATCATCCGGCGATAGATCACCACCCGCAGGGGACGCAGCACCGCGGCCACGATGCGCCGCTGGATCTCGCCGAAGGGCACGAGATAGAGCCGGGAATGAAACTGGTAGCGGGTAAGCATGCTTACGAGAGTCTTGGCCTTCTCCTGGGAAGACCGGTCGAGAAACGGGCTGCTGTGGAAATGCACGTAGATGAGACGGCAGCCGCGCTTCATCATCCGGTAGGAAGCCACCGGCGAATCGATGCCGCCGGAGATGAGCGACACGAGCCGCCCGCTGGTGCCCACGGGAAGCCCGCCCGGACCCGGTTCGCGTCCGAGGCTCACGAACGCACTCGAAGGCAGGATCTCCACGGAAACCGTCATTTCGGGATGGGTCAGGTCCACCCGCGCGCCGGAGTGCGCCTGGACCAGGGTGCCCAACTCCCGGTTGATGTCGTTGGAGGTAAGCGGGAAACGCTTGTCCACGCGCCGCGCCTCGATGCGGAAGGAGTCGAAGGACTGCCCCTGGAGGGCCTGGAGCACGTGATCGCCGAGCGCGGCCATGTCGTTGTCGGTGCGCTCTACCAGCGAGAAGTTGGCGATGCCGAAGACCCCGGCGAGCCGCGCGCTCACTTCGTCCGCGGGCACCTCGTGGTTGAAGTTCAGCAGCAGCCGCGACGAGGCGTTGCGGATCTCCTTGAGCCCCAGCCCGCGCAGCGCCGTGCTGATGTTCTTCTTCAGGTGGTCGACGAAGTAGGCGCGGTTGCCGCGTTTCAGAGCGATCTCGTGGTACCTGACCAGGGCCGAGCGCATTTCCGAGAGATAGCAGATTCCCGCCAACTTTTGCATGCAGGACGGCTGTGATACCATGGCCGACAGTTTGGAGGTTTCGTTACATGGACGTGTTCAAGAAGGTATCGGAGATCATGCAATTCTCGCCCGAGAAGATGCAAAAGAACGGCGTCTTCGCCACCGGGCAACTGTTCTGCGACGTCTACTGCTTCGAGCCGGGACAGGCTCAAAGCGTTCACACGCATCAAGGGACCGACAAGGTTTACTTCGTGCTCGAAGGCAAGGGCCTGTTCCACGTGGCCGGGGAACAGCGGGAACTCGGCAAGGACGAGGTCGTTCTGGCGCCGTCGGGCGAGCCCCACGGCGTGGAGAACCCCGGCCCGGACCGGCTAAAGCTGCTGGTGGTGATGGCGCCGCCTCCGAGCCACTGAGACGGTCTCAAATGAATGGGCACCATGGCGCAATACGTCATTCCCGCGGAAGCGGGAATCCAGGGGCGGGGGAGGTAGGACGCTGATGGCCGCGGAAGAATCGGTAAACGACGTCAACCGGCGGTTCTACGAGGCGTTCGAAAGCCTCGACTTCAAGCGCATGGAAGGCATCTGGCTGCGCGAGGACTACATCAAGTGCGTCCATCCCGGCTGGGCACTCCTCACCGGGTGGGACGCCGTGATGGAGAGCTGGAAGCGCATTTTCGAGAACACGCAGGAGATGCGCTTCGCCCTGACCGACGTGCGGGTCCGGGTGCAAGGCGGGCTCGGTTGGGTGACTTTGTACGAGAACCTGAACTCCACTCTGGAAGGGCAGAGCAACGCGGCCGTGGTGCTCACCACCAACCTCTACGAGGAGCGGCCGGAGGGTTGGTTCATGATCCATCACCACGGCTCGCCCGTGATGATGCGCCAGCCCGAGCCGCACCCCACCGTTCAGTGATTCCGCTTCAGGACAAGGTCTGCATCGTCACCGGAGCGGGCCGCGGCATCGGCCGGGCCATCGCGGTCGCGGCGGCGGAGAACGGTTGCCGCGTGGTGCTCGCGTCGCGGACCGCCGGCCAGTTGGAGGCGGTTCAGGCGACCATTGTGGAGCGCGGAGGAGAGGCTTCCCCTTTCCGCGCCGACTTGTCCAGCAACGAAGACCTCGCCGCCCTCGTCCAGCACACCCTCGATCGCTTCGGCACCATCGATTTCCTGGTCAACAACGCCGGCTGGGGCGTCAAGGCCAACGTCGTCAACGGTAAGGTGGAGGATTGGGAGCGGACGTTCCGAGTCAACCTTCTGGCGCCCATGATCCTGAGCCGGCTGGTGCTGCCGACGCTGATGGCCCGGCAGAGCGGCGCCATCGTGAACGTGTCTTCGATTTCGGGCCGGGTAGGACAGGCCGGTTCCGCCGCGTACGCCGCCTCCAAGTTCGGGCTCATCGGCTTCAGCCAGTCGCTGTTCGAGGAGGTCCGGGAACACGGCGTCAAGGTCGCGGCGATCCTGCCCGGTTTCGTCGACACCGGCATGATCCCGCCGGTCAAGCACCTCGATCGCTCCCGGATGATCCAACCGCAGGACGTGGCTCAGGCCGTGCTCTTTACCCTCACCGCGCCGCTCACGGCCTGTCCCGTGGAGATCACGGTGCGCCCGCAACGCACGCCGTACCGGTAGGACGGAGTCCGTCAAATCCGTTATTCCCGCGGAACAGGCTGTGTCAAAACTCTCCTCAGACACCAAATGGCACCAACCTCCCAAAATCGTCATTCCCGCGG
>JAJDXX010000151.1 GCA_022823055.1 Candidatus Binatia bacterium
CATCATGGCCGCGCCCTCCTCCTGCCCGATGCAGTGCTGGGGATGGATGGCCTTGCCGACATCGGCCACGGAGACGTAGCTGGCCAGCTTCAGCGCACCCGTGTCGCGGTCGATGTCCAGCTCGGCGACGCCCATGCCCACTTCCCAGAGCACCGGCGTCTTCCAATCCACCATCTCTGGGCCCATGGTGCCGCGCCCCACGATCTCGCCGGCCACCGCGCCGAAACGGCGGGCCAGCGCGTCGGTGAGTGACATCGTTTGCTCGCCGGCCACGAGCATTCCTTCCCGCAACGTCACCTTCCCGGCCGTCACGCCGAAGGCCTTGGCCGCGATGGCGCGCAACTGCCGCTTGAGGTCCCGTGCGGCGGCCTGGACCGCCCGGCCCATGACCGTGGTGGACCGGCTGGCGCCGGTGGAGTGGTCGTAGGGCGTGACGGTGGTGTCCACGGGAACGGGCCGAACCCGATCGCGCGGCAGCGCCAGCTCTTCGGCGACGATCTGGGTGAACGTCGTCTTGACGCCCTGGCCCATCTCGGTGCTGCCCGCCAATATGGACACGTGGCCATCCGGTCCCAGCCGCACCAGCGCCACCGACACGGGCAGCACGCCGCCGGCGTTGGTGGAGCCGCAGGCCATCCCCAGCGGCGCCTTCCGGTCGCGGGCCCGCCGCCGCCAGCGAGACCCCGAGACGAGCCGGCGGAAACTCGAATGCAGGTTGACGTCCACCGGCCGCAGCCTGGGCTGCAAGACCTCGCCGCGCTTGAGCAGGTTCCTGTCGCGCAACTCCACCGGGTCCACGGCCAGCGCCGCCGCGATCTCGTCCATCTGCGACTCGCAGGCGAAGATGGTCTGGGGCGCGGCCACGGAACGGAACGATCCGGCGGAGCCGGCGTTGGTGTGAACGGAGTAAACGTCGCTCCGGAGATGCGGGATGCGGTAAGGCCCCAGCACCCGGGTGGCGGCGAGCTGTGCCACCATGCGCGTGTTCTCGGTGAACGCGCCGGTGTCGAGACGGATCTCCGCCTGCCGCGCCACCAGGGTGCCGTCGTTCATCACCCCGGTCCTGAGCTTCACGGCGGCGCCGTGCCGCCGCACCGTGACCATGGCCTCGGGGACCGACAGGCACAGCCGCACCGGACGGGCCGCCTTGCGCGACAGCAGCACCACCAGGGGCTCGAACTTGCTGTAGGACTTGCCGCCGAAGCCGCCGCCCAGAAAGGAAACCTGCAACCGCACCTGGGAGCGGGTGACGCCGAAGATGCGCGCGATGTCGCCCTGCACGAGAAACGGGTGCTGCGCCGAGGACCACAGGTCGATGCGGTCGGTACTCCAACGGGCCACCGCGCCGTGGGGCTCCATACTGTAGTGATAGACGCTGGGGAACGTGTAGCGCCCCTCGAAGACGCGGTCCGAGGCGGCGAAACCCTGCTCCACGTCGCCCTGCTCCACCCGCTCGTGGGCGCACACGTTGCCCGGCGCGTCGTCGTGGATCAGCGGCGCCCCCGGCGCCAGCGCGGCATCCATGCCCAGCGCCGACGGCAGCTCCTCGTAGTCCACGTCGATGAGCGCCAGCGCCGCCTCCGCGGTGTGCTCGTCCTCCGCCGCCACCGCCGCCACCGGCTCCCCCACGTAGCGCACCCTCTCCATGGCCACCACCGGGCGGCCGTTGTAGAAGGGGTCGAGGCCCGCAAGGTCGCTTGCGGTCACCACGGCGCGGACGCCCCCGAGGGCCTCTGCCCTGGACGTATCGACGGCCCGGATGCGTGCGTGAGGCAACGGGCTTCGAAGTATCCGGCCCTCGAGCATCCCGGGCAGCACGATGTCGCCGGTGTACTTGGCGCCCCCGGTCACCTTGTCGAACCCGTCCACCCGGGGGACGTCCCGGCCGACGTGTTGGAAACCCGATCGCGGCATGGCCTCTGCGTTGTCCTCCGAAGCCTCAACCCTAACACCCCAAGCCGCCACGTTGCCACTTCTTCGCGCATCTCCTTCCGGCATGGCCGCGGAAACCGGGCTTCCCTGTGCAAAAAAGCGAACGGCCATGCACAAAACATTGGCCTCGGTTCACGAGCTGTGATAACTCGGGGGGAAAGCGTTCTCATAGTTGGTGGGAGACAAGAGATGGCACAAGGAAACGCATCCGGCCGGCCTCAATGGCTCGGTATCGTTCAACTGGCCGCGATACTCCTCATAGTCGTGATCGCTCTTTACTTCGCGCGCGCGCCTGGTCGCGTGACCCTCGACGCCACGCCCGACCTGACCGCGGAGAAAGGCAAGCCCACCGTCAACGTGACCAAGCCGACGCCGACCACACAAGCGCTGACCGTCCGGTTGACGGGTTCCGTCCGGGTCGAACAGCAGGCGCGGGTGATGTCCGAGGTGACGGGTCGCGTAGCGTGGATTTCACCTAAGTTCAGCAACGGCGGATCGATACCGGCCAACGAGACGTTCATCAAGATCGATACCGCCGAACACGAGCTCCGGGTGGAAAGGGCGGAGATGGCGGTGAAGGCAGCGGAAGCCCGGGTGTGGGTCGAGAAGGCCGGCGGCGAAGAGGACGCGAAGGAGTTCTCGCGCGCGAACCCCGGCGCCGAGGTTTCCGACTCAGTGCGCCGCTTGCCGTCGATAGCCGAAATGGAAGCCGAGCTGGCGCAGGCGCGGACGGTGCTGAAGCTCGCGAAGCTGCGGCTGGAACAGACCAACATCTCCCTGCCGTACGACAGCCGCGTGCTGGCCACCGAGTTGGAAGTGGGCGAGTTCGTGGGGCCCGCCAGATCGGTGGCGGGCCGCGCGGCGAGGCTGGGCGCCGTGTACCGGACCGATGCGATCCGCGTGAGAGTGCCGGTGGATCCGAAGGACCTGGCGTACCTCGTCCCGGTGATCGGCCGTTCCGCCCGCGTCCGGACCCAGTTGGGAGCGTATGACGCAACCGTGGAGCGCGTGTCGGCCGCCGTGGCCCCGAGCACGCGCCTCGCCGGGTTGTTCCTCAAGTTCGCGGATGATGTGCCCAAGCGGACACTGCCGTTGCCGGGCATGTTCGCGGAAGTCCGGATCGAGGGGCCCTCGTACGAGAACGTCTACGTGCTGCCGGAATCCGTGCTGCAGGAAGGCAGCAGGGTCTGGGTGGTCGACAAGGGCGTGCTGAAGTCGGTCATGCCCAATATTCTCGGGCGCGCGGACGCCGGCTGGGTCGTGGAGGCGTTCGACGCGGGCGAAGGCGTGGTCGTGGGCGCGCCGCCGGGCGCCAGAAAAGGCCTGGCGGTGGCGGTGGAAGCGGCGAAGTAACGGAGTCCGGACATGAGCACCACCGACGCTGGGGCCGGAGCCGCCAACAAGGGACCGATCGCCTGGTTCGCCCGCAATCCGGTCGCCGCCAACCTGCTGCTGTTGTTCCTGATCATCGGCGGCGTCATCGCCGGGCGTCACCTCGCCGTTCAACTCTACCCCTACGTCGATCTCCGGGCGATTACCGTGACGGTGCCCGCGCCCGGTTCGTCGCCCAAGGAGGTGGAGGAAGACATCAACCGCCGCATCGAGGAAGCCATCGTCGGGCTCAGAGGGGTGAAAAGGGTCGTGGGGACGGCCACCCAGGGGCGCGGGCGGCTCAAGGTCGAACTCGAAACCTTTGCCGATCCCGACACTGTCCTGAACGATGTCCAGAACGCCGTGGACGGCATCGAGAACTTCCCGCCGCTCAACGCCGAAAGACCGGAGGTCGAGCTCCAGCGGGTCGCCATCGAGGTCATGACGCTGGCGGTGTCGTCGTCTCACGCCTCGGAGAACGAACTGCGCCTCGCCGCCGAGAACGTGCGCGACGAGCTGCTGGCGCTGCCGTCGGTTTCACAGGTGACGCTGATGGGCACCCGCGACCGGGAGATCACCATCGAACTGAGCGAGGAAGAGCTGCGGCGGCACAATCTCTCCATCGCCCAGATCTCCCGTATCGTGAGACAGGCTTCGCTCAACCTCACTTTCGGCGAGCTGCGAACCGAGGCCGGCGGCGTGGTCCTGCACACCGTGACCAAGCGGCGCACCGGCGCCGAGTTCAAGAACATCCCGCTGATCACGCGGCTCGGCGGCGCCATCGTCACCCTCGGCGACGTCGCGACCATCCGCGACGGGTTCGTCGACGAGGAGATCGTCTCCGAGGTCAACGGCCGATCCACCGTGTTCGTCCGGGTCAACGCCGTCGAGCAGGAGTCCGTGGTCGAGATCGGTGAAGAAGTCGAGACGTGGCTCGCCGGCCACAAGGCGCCCGGAAACATCACGGTCGGCATCTGGAACGACCGGGCGGCGCCGGCCCTGGACAGGTTGCAGGAGATCATCCGCAACGGCATCCTCGGTGCGTTGCTGGTTTTCCTGACCCTCGTTCTGGTGTTCGACCTGCGCGTCGCCACCTGGATCACCATAGGGATCCCCCTGTCCTTCATCGGCTCGCTGATCTTCTTCGGCGCCGCCGACATGACCCTGAACATCGGCACCATCTTCGCGTTCTTTCTGCTTATCGGCATCGTCGTGGACGACTCCGTGGTGGTCGGAGAGAGCATCGCGGCGGAACGCGAGAGCGGAAAGAGCGCGGCGGATGCGGCCATCTCGGGCGCCAGGGCAATGGTGGGTCCGATCACGGTCGGGGCGGCCACCACCTTGCTCGCCTTCGCGCCGCTTCTCTTCGTCACCTCGGGCGGCTACCAGCTCACCACCGTCTTTCCCTACGTGGCGCTCTTCGTCCTCCTGGTCTCGCTCATCGAGTCCTTCTTCGTGCTGCCGGCGCACCTGTCACACGACCGCCCGTGGAGCCTGTCGCCGTTGAGCGACATCCAACGCCGGGTGGACGGCTTGATAGACCGGGCCCGGGACTCCGTCGTGGCGCCGTCGGTGGCGCGCGCCGTGCAACATCCCTGGCTGACCCTGGCGATCGGAGCGGTCGTGGTGCTCATCGGGGTGCTGCTCCTGCGATCCGACCACGTCCGGGTCATCATCATCGACCAGGATGCGCTCGCCTCCGACAGCATTCAGGCGGACCTGCATCTGCCGGCGGGGACGCCCTTCGAACAGACTCTCGCCGCGGCCGAGCGTTTCGCGGACGCCGCCCGCTCCATCAACGATCAACTCGACGGGACGTCGATCAAGTCCGTGGCCATCACCGCCGGCAATCTCACGCGGATCCGGACGATGGATACCGGGCCCAACCGCAGCAACCTGGCTTCGGTGCGGGTTCATCTCAACCCGCGTCCGCTGCGCACCGCATCGTCCAGGGACATCGAGCGAGCCTGGCGCCGGAACGTCGGCGACACCTCGGCGCTGGAGAGCGTTGAGTTCCAGAGCACACGGGTGAAAGCCAAGCCGCCGGTTTCGTACGCGCTGAAGCACCCCGACACGGACATGCTGAGAAATGCCGCCACGGAACTGAAAGCCTCCCTGGCGACCGTGCCGGGGGTCTTCGGCATCTCCGACAGCTTGTCCACCGGCAAGCGGCACTTCGAGATCCAGCTCACGCGGGCCGGGAAGGCGGCGGGATTGACGCCGGCGGGCATCGGTGCCCAGTTGCGCGCCAGTTTCCACGGGGTGGAAGTCCAGCGCATCCAGCGCGGCCGGGAGGAAGTCAAGGTCGTGGTCCGGTACCCGGCCGAGCGGCGGCGAAGCCTGGGAGACCTGGCCAGCGAACGGATCCGCCGGCCCGCGGGCGGGAATGGGCGACGAGGCCGGGACCGCGCCGCGCCCGGTGGCGGCGAGGTGCCGCTGTCCACGGTGGCCACGCTCATCGAAAAGCGCGAGCTGACCACGCTCACGCGTATCGACGGCAAGAAGGCCGCGTTCGTCGACGCGCGTATCGACGCCGTCGTGACGACACCCCGCCAGGCCAGACGGGAGGTCCGGGAAAGTATCCTCCCAGGCCTGCTCGCCAAGTACCCCGGCCTCAAGATCGAACCCGATGGGGGCGCCCGGGACGAGAAAGAGCTGTTGGGCACGCTGGGGCTGCTGGTTCCCCTCGTGCTGCTGGCCATGTATGCGCTGATGGCCGCGTTCCTGCGCAGCTACTGGAAACCCCTGGTGGCCGTGGTGGGCATACCGATATCGTTCGCCGGAGCGGTGCTGACCCACTGGATACTCGGGTGGGATTTCGCCGCCATGTCGCTGTTCGGAATCGTCGCGGTGGGCGGGATCATCGTGAACGACGCGCTGGTGCTGCTGGACCGCTACAACCATCTCCGCGGGGAGAACGAGATGTTGCCGGCCATCGCGGCGGCATCCGCGGCGACGCGCCATCGCTTCCGCGCGGTGCTGCTGACCAGCCTGACGACCGTGGTGGGCCTGTCGCCATTGCTCTACGAACGCAGCGACGAGCTGATCTTCCTGGTGCCGTTCGTGGTCAGCATGCTCGGCGGGCTCGTGCTGTCGACCATATTCATCCTGTTCCTCTTGCCGGCCCTGGTGATGATCGTCGACGGCCGCTACGATTAGGGCGAGGCTGATCAATTGCGGCGGGGCGGACGAACCCTTGGAGGGGCATTCTCCATACGTCCTGAGATCTTCGACAAGATCGAGACGGGCTCGCGCAGCGAAGCCGAAGGACGCCGATTCCTCCGCGATCACGCAACGTTTCCCTGACGGAAAGGACACCTGGTTTGCCGACTCTCATCCGGCTCATCCAGTTCCGCGCCGCCTACAACCTGCCGGTGCACGCGGCGTTGGAGCACGGCATCTTCGCCGGCGCCGGGCTCGCGGTTGAGATCGAGTACACACCGGGCTCCGCCTTCCTCGTGGAAGCGGTACGCACCGGGCGCTGCACCATCGGCCACGCGGCCGCGGATGACGTGGTCTGTGACGTGGAGAACCAGCCCGGCTCCGACCTGTTCGCGTTCATGGGACTCCACAGCGGCCTGTTGAGCCTCGTCGGCGCGCCCGGGTGCGCCACCATGGAGTCCCTGCGCGGCAAGCCCCTGGCGGTGGACGCGCGCGACAGCGGCTTCGTCTTCATCCTGGAGAAGGCGCTGCGCGACCACGGCTTCAGCGCGGACGAGTACGACCTCGTGGAGGTAGGCGGCTGGGAGAGCCGCTACCAGACGCTCATCGAGGGCAAGCTCTTCGCCACGCTGCTCACCCCACCCTTCGTCGGAGCCGCCGTGGAGCGGGGCTGCCACGTGATCGCCCGCGGCGAAGAGATGGCGCCCGTGTACCAGGCCACGGTGGGCTTGGCAAAACGCTCCTGGGCCGACGAGAACCGGACGCACTTGGTCGACTACATCCGCTGCTACGTGGCCGCCACCCAATGGAGCTTCGCACCCGAGAACCGGCCCCGCTGCCTCGACATCCTGGCCCGCCACAATGGCCTCACCCGCCCCGCCGCCGAAGAGACCCTGGACGCCCTGCTGGGTCCCGCCCACGGCCTCTACCCCAAGGCCGCGCTCAACGTCCCCGGCATCGCCGCCGCCCTGGACCTCCGCGCCGGCATGGGCTTCATCGCCTCGCCCCCGCCTGCGCCGGAGAAGTACATCGACGTTTCCTACCACGCCGCGGCGGTGGACTGACTCAGGAAGGGCGACCCGCGGCCAACCAGTGTCTTGCGAGAGACGCAGGATGGCGCACTTGCGGGGCGCTTGTAGTCACACGGTAGTCTTGAATCCTCTCTTTTCATGTCGTACGCTTGTACTCAAACGTAACCGCTGGGAGGGTTAGACCGTCATGGAACTTGCTTTGCGGGAAGCCAAGGCCCGCCTTTCGGAACTCGTTTCGGCCGCACGGAACGGCGAGCGAGTCGTCATCACCAGACACGGCCGGCCGGCCGTCGAGCTTGTGCGCTGTGACAGACGAGGCGGGATCGACTTCGCCAAACTGGAAGCCGCACGGCACAGCCTAGGGCTGGGAGGCGACAGGGAGCGGTGGCCGAACGAATTCAACGATCCCGCGTTCAGCCGGCGCGTGCTCGGTCTCGACCCCGACGAATAGCCCGCCCCCGTGCGCATTCTGCTCGATACCTCCTATCTCTACGACCTGATGGAGGCTCCGGGGAAACTCCTGGCGCCCGAGCGCAGGTTCTTCGAAAGCGACGAGTCGGAGTTCTATGTCAGTGCCGTGTCGATATGGGAGATGCGCCTCAAGCATGACGCGCGCCATCGGTCCGGAACACGAAAGAGTCCGTTCGACCCCAAGCAGGTAATCGCCGTCCTGAACGGGCAGGACGTGACGCTGCTGCCGATGACCGTCGCGCACGCAGCGCGTGCTCTTGAAACGCCGCTGCGCCACAAGGATCCCTTCGACGAGATCCTTCTTGTCCAGGCACAGGAAGAGAACCTGAAGCTTCTGACCGCTGATCGCCTGCTTGCGGGCCATCCGTTGGTGATCACACTACGCGACGACGAGTAGGGTCTTGTTCAATGAATTCTGCTAGTTACAGAAGCCCGCTACAGCCCGAATCG
>JAJDXX010000070.1 GCA_022823055.1 Candidatus Binatia bacterium
TCCTGGACGACGTTGAGGCGGAAGGAGTTGAAGTGGATGGGAAGCCAAAGTTGCTTGGACGGGCTTGACCTTCCGGTTGCCGCGGACACGAGCGTAGTCATCAACCTCATTGCGACCCGCCATGCCGAATCCATCCTGGACACGCTGCCGAACCGGGTTCTGGTCGTTTCGCAGGTCAGTACGGAGCTTGATTGCGGCCGAAGCAGAGGCCGCACCAACTCACTCGCGCTCGACGCC
The DNA here is from genome assembly GCA_022823055.1 of Candidatus Binatia bacterium. GTDB lineage: Bacteria > Desulfobacterota > Binatia > UBA9968 > JAJDTQ01 > JAJDTQ01. The sequence continues at coordinate 238 of JAJDXX010000070.1, forward strand.
CTGGCCGATTCCGGACGCGTCACCATCGTGAACCTGGACCAGCAGGCAGCGGGAACCTACATGGACCTCGTTTCCGGCACCGCCGTCCAAACGTTGGGCGACGGCGAAGCCGCGACGATCGCTTATGCACTGAAGCACAAGGCGGTCGCGCTCATCGATGAGCGCAAGGCGAACCGGATTTGCAGCCAGCGCTTCCCCGAACTGCCTACCGCCAGCACCGTCGATCTCCTGTCCCACCAGGACGTTCAATCCAGCCTGACGCACGACACGCTCATCGAAGCCGCGTTCAACGCGTTGCACCTCGGCCGGATGCGAGTGTTGCCGCATCACCTGACTTGGGTGGTCGACCTGATCGGTCCCGACCGTGCGCGCCAATGTCCATCCCTGCCGGCCTCCGTGCGACGCGCATGATGGTTGGGCGCGACTCGACTCGTTTCTCCGCCACGTAGCGAAGGGCGTCAATGGTGTGGCCGCACGCGATATCTGCGCCGACGTCTGCCAACAGGTTAGACTGGGCGAAGCGGCGCACCTGAACCGGCCGGACCCGGGTCCCGTCCCGCCCGATTCTTGACAATCTCAGGGGTTCTGGACGCTCTCGATCTCGAGTGCAGCGGGATCGAGGCCCAGCGATTCGAGCACGGGACCGAAGTGCCCCGCGAAGCTTCCCGCCACGGGACCGTCGACAATCAGACGCCGGTCGTTGCCGCAATGGATAACCAGGGCATCCGCCAGGGCGCGTGACAACCGGCTGAAACGAACCTCGTCTCTCGGATAGGTCCTCAACGCGCCGTCGTCGAGCGAGAGCTCCTCCTTCGGAACCTCCCCCACAACGACACGGTCCGGAAACAGGAGCACCCAGCCAGCCCGCCCGTTGGCGGACGATGCCTCGAACACCGCGACGGCCCGGCTCCGAACGCCGGAAGAGACGGCGCGGCCCGCGGGCGCAAGGAGTTCCCGGTCGCCCGTCTGCCGCAGGATAGCCGGCGCCGACCTTGGCGGGACCTTCGACAGTGTCCCGTGGTCCAGGCGGTCGCGCAGCCGCGACTCCACCGCCTTCAGATATCCCGACCAGACCGCGGCGACCTGCTTGCGCTCCGGGAGCAACACCGACGCATTGAGCAGCACCATATGGTCGTGCTCGACCGGCCAGTCCGCCGTGGCCTTCGTCGCCAGCAGATCGACCAGGGACGCCATCAACGGTTCGGCCAGGGGATCTCCGACCAGGTCCCGCGGGGGCTCGATCAAGTGTCGCTCGCCTTCCGCAATGCGGTCGGCGCCGAGGTCGCCATCGTCGAAGGCGATCGCCATTGCCTTCTCCAGCAGCACGCGGTTCACCTCATCACCGATGCGATTGCGCGCCGCCACGGCAAACGCACTGTCTTCGATCACCCGCCGTGCTTCCCCGGTGTCGAGCCGGCACCAGTCGCGGGCAAGCATCGCGAGTTGAATGCATCCCTCCTCGATCCGTATCTCCTCGCGGCTGCCCGCGTCGATGAGATCAACCTGAAGACCTATCGACAGCGCCTTCTCCATTTCCTCGATCGCCTGGCTGGCCTTCGGCTCATTCAATCCACGCATGTCCCGCAGGATCGCGCCGAGACACTCGGCAATCGCCTGGCATTGCGCGGGGCGCAGGGACGCGAGGTCGCCGGACGGCGTCAGGGTGGCGTCCGGTTCGCCGTCGTCGGCGAGTGCGCGCAGCAGCGCCAACTTCGCGAACTCGTCCGGGATCCGAGCGCGCAGGACGCGGTCCAGCAGGACCTTGCGGTTGTGGTCGATCCCCGGAACCAGCTCGTGAATGCGAAGCGCCTCGACGAGGCCCAGCCAATCCGCGCTCCGGTACGTGTGGTCCGGGTCGTATGCGCGCGCCGCGTGCAGATAGACCAGCGCGACCGAACCTTCCAGGAGTTCCTTCAGCCAAGCCTCGGCGTACCTCTTGACGACGTGCTTGCCGACCCGCGAAAACGCCTCCCCGGCGAGAACCGACGCCGCCAGCGTAACCGGGTTCGCGCCGAGGGCAACGCGAGCGGCCAGCGTCGCGCCGCGCACATAATGCTGCCAGGGAGTGTACATCCGGTAGAGTCTGCGCGCCTTCTGCACTTGTTCGAGCCGCGTCACGACCTCCCTTACGGTCCACCCCGCGACGTTGACCACCGGCACCTGCTGGGCGACCTGCAGGAGGTCGCCGATCACGGACCGTGCGGCAAACGCGATGTCACCGATGCGCGCATCGAGTTCCGCCTTTTCGGCATCCTTCCCGTACAGCCGGGCCACTTCCCTCACCACATCGCGAATTTCCTCGAAAATGGCGCGGCCGTCGACGCCCTTGATCTCCCCGTCCTCTTGCTTCACGTAGCGCCGGTCGCGGATGCCGTCCCAGACGCGGTCGCAGCGGGCCTGGATCATTCTCCCGAGTTGAGCGTCCTGCTCCGACGGCGGCTCGTCCGTTTCGGGGCCGTGCGACCGCCGGAGCGCGCCCCAGGCCTGCTCCACCGGCGACACGCCCTCGGCCAGCCAGCGCTTCTCGACCTCTCTCAGATCGCGCTCACGCAGCTCGTCGATGTGCTGCTCGACGTCCGCGAGGAGCCTTCGGTCAACGGCAGCGGATCGCGTGAGGCCCGTCGCGAAACCCAGCGCGCCGGCGCCGAGCAGGCTGACCGCAATCCCCAATTCCACCGAGACCATGAACAGGAGAGCGACCCCCGCGGCCGTGACGCTGCATCCCGCGAGTAACCAGCCGGCGGACGCACTCATTCCGATCCATCGCATGTCGCCATCCTTCGGCAGGGTGTCCCGCCGGCAGGACCCAGTTCCATGCCTCGCAATGGGTTCCTGCTTGCTCGGATCGTAGCGGGCTGGGGCGACCGGCCGGTCGCCCCTACGAGGATCGACCGGAGCGTAGACAGCTAGAGCTCCACGGCCCTTCCCTGATCCGACGACTCGACGATGGCATCCACCAGCCGGTGCAGGTCCACGGCCGTGTTGAAATCCGGCTCGCAGCCCGTGCCGTTGCGGATGGCGCCGGCGAACCTCACGTACATCTCCGCGACGTTCCAGGGTTCTTTCTCCGGCGTCCCGGCCGGCGCCTTCACGTACTCGGCCGGCACCGGCAGGTCCTGGAGACCCGAATCTCCCGCCCTGGCTCCCCGCAGACGGACCACCTCGAGCTGCGGCGTGTTGTCGGACGTGGCCACCAGGGTCCCCTCGCGGCCGTAGATCTCCATGCCGTACCCGTACGCCTTGAAGGGTATGGCGGACACGTAGACCGAGGCCACCGCGCCGCTGGCCAGCCGCCCGCTCACCAGCACGTTGTCCGGAGAGGTGACGTCCACGTAGCGTTGGGTGTCGGTCTCGAGCCACTGACGTGCCTGGGAGCTCACCACCGCGGACACGGAGCTGAAATCGCCTGCGATGAACCGCAGCGCGTCGATGGTGTGGCCGTGGGCGATGGTCAGTGTGTTGGCGCCCAGGGACGCGTCCTTTTGCCAGCTCCGGTCCGAGGGCCAGTTCAGTATGCCGCCCCGCGCGACGCTCACGTGGCAGGCCATGACCTCGCCCACGTAGCCGTCCGCCACCAGGTCCCTCGCGTAGACGATGGCCGGGTTGGCCCTGGCCTGCAGACCCACCATGTGCCGGAGGTCGCGGGCCTCGGCCAGGTCGCGCATCTCCACGGCCTCGGCCCGGGTCTTTCCCAACGGCCACTCGGTGAAGACATGCTTGCCCGCATTGAGGGCATCCATCGTCACCTGGTAGTGGGCCGGCACCCGCAGCACCACCGCCACCGCTTCGATGTCGGGACAGGCGAGCATCTCGTGGTAGTCGGCGAACGCCAGCTTCGCGCCGAACTTCGCGGCCGATTCCTCGGCGCTCTCCTTGCGGGTGGTGCAGACAGCCGTCAACTCCACGTCGCGGCTGGCGACGATGGCGCGCATGTGCGCCCTCGGACCCCATCCACGGGTGGGATTCGCGCCGATGACACCTAACTTTATCTTCTCGGCCACTTTCTTTCCTTTCAAGTTAAAACAACAGGTTATGCGTCAATGACAACAGGCCAAGAACCGACCCTCACGGCTCCAGGAGAGGCTTCAGCCCCTCCCAGTCCGTCACCGGCGCCGCGCAGGTGAAGTTCCGGCAGACGTAGACCGTCGGCTTGCCGCCGACCTGCGACTTGCCCTCCAGCAGCGGGGAGACCTCCTCCAGCCTGGCCTCCGGGCTGACCCACTGGAGCGTCTTGTTGGGCAGGTAGCTGTCCTGCACCTGCTGCACGATCCCGCGCGCACTCGCATCGTCCTTGTCCGCCACCATGACGATCTCCGCGGGCATCGACAGGTGGAAGTCCAGGGCCCCGAGCATGGAGGCCAGGCCGAACGGCTCCTTGGCCATGGCGTCGTAGTGAAGCCGCAGGACCTTCTCCGCCCGCTCCAGCAGGTCCTGCTCTCCGGTGTAATGGTGGAGCCTCAGGAGCACCGAGGCGGCCACCGAGTTGCCCGACGGGATGGAGTGGTCGAACCCGGGCTTGGTACGGCTGATGAGCTGCTCGTGGGACTTGCCGGTGTAGAAGAACCCGCCGTTCTCCTCGTCCCAGAACTCCTCCACCATGGTCCGGGCCAAAGCCTTGGAGCGTTCCAGCAGCTCGGGCTCGAATGTCGCCTCGAAGAGGTCCAGCAGGCCGGCGATGAGGAACGCGTAGTCGTCGAGATAGCCCAGCAGCTTGGCCTGTCCGTCCTTGTAGGTATGCAGCAGCAGGCCGTTCTCGAACATGCGCGTGAAGATGAAATCCACCGTGCGGGCGCCGGCCTCCCGGATGCGCGCGTCGCCGGTGATGGCGTAGGCCGCGGCCACACCCGACAGCATCAGGCCGTTCCAGGAAGTGATGACCTTCTCGTCCCGGAACGGCTTGATGCGCTTCTCCCGCTCCTCGAACAGGCGCGCCCGGCACTCCGCCAGGACGGCCTCAATCTCGGGTTCCTCCTTGCGGAAGTACTTGGCCGCCTGCTCGACGGTCAGGATCGGGTGAAGGATGTTCTTGCCCTCGAAGTTCCCGAGGTCGGTGACGTCGTAAACCCGGCAGAAGATGTCGCCGCGCTCCTTGCCGAGGAGGCCAAGGATTTCCTCGCGCGACCACACGAAGAACTTGCCTTCCTCGCCCTCGCTGTCCGCGTCCTGGGCGGAGTAGAAGCCGCCTTCGGGCTGGCACATCTCGCGCAGCACGTAGTCCAGGGTTTCCTCGACGACGCGCTTGAAGAAGCCGTCCCCGGTGATGCGGTAGGCCTCGGCGTAGACCTGGGCAAGCTGGCCGTTGTCGTAGAGCATCTTCTCGAAGTGGGGCACGAGCCACTTGTCGTCCACCGAGTAGCGGTGGAAACCGCCGCCGAGCTGGTCGTACATGCCTCCCTCGGCCATCTTCCGGAGGGTCTCGGTGATCATCTCCAGGTAGCGCCGGTTGCCCGACAGGCGGTAGGCCCGCAGGAACAGGTTGAACACGCCCGCGTTGGGAAACTTGGGCGCGCGGCCGAAGCCGCCGTGGACGGCGTCGTAGGCGGACGTGAGACCCTCGGCCCCGCGCGTCACCACCTCGACGCTCATGTCCTGACCCGTCTCGCTGAGCACGTTCATGCGATCCAGCGCGGCCACGATCTGGTCGACGTTCCGGGCCACGTCCTGGCGCTTGTTCCGGTAGGCCTCCACCACCGCCTGGAGCACACGCGGGAAGCCCGGCATGCCCTGCCGGTCCTCGGGCGGGTAGTAGGTACCGCCGAAGAAGGGTTTCCCCTCGGGGGTGAGGAACACGGTCATGGGCCAGCCGCCCCGCCGCGTCAGCATCTGCACGGCGTTCATGTATATCTCGTCCAGGTCGGGGCGCTCCTCCCGGTCCACCTTGATGCTGACGAAGTCCTGGTTCATCAGCGCGGCGATGGCCTCGTTCTCGAAGGACTCGTGCTCCATCACGTGGCACCAGTGGCAGGCCGAGTAGCCGATGCTCAGGAGGACCGGCTTGTCTTCCGCCCGCGCCTTGGTGAAGGCTTCCTCGCCCCAGGGGTACCAGTCCACCGGGTTGCCGGCGTGCTGCAGCAGATACGGGCTCGTCTCGTTGGCCAGGCGGTTCATCGACGGTTTCTCCTGTGCATGGTCCTCGACCCGTCTCTGCTTCGGAACCGGGTGAGGTGGGGGTGCCCGCGGGGAAAGGAGCCCGTGGAGGACACGGACACAGACAGCAGGCTAGTATTTCCGGATCACCGCGACCACCACGCCGCGGATCTCCACGTCTTCTTCCTCTGCCACGATGGGCGCCAGCCGTTCATCGGTGGGATGCAGCAGCACCCTCCCGGTCTCGCGGGAGAACCGCTTGACGGTGGCCTCGCCCCGCACCACGGCCACGACCATGTCGCCGTCGCGCGCGGCGGGGGCGGACTGGAGCAGGATCAGGTCGCCGTCGCGGATCTGTTCCTCGATCAGGGAATCGCCGCGCACACGCAGGGCGAACGTATCGGGGCTCCGCGCCAGCTCCGCCGGCACACCCAGGGTGTCGCTCACCTCCACCGGCTCGAGCCGCACGCCCGTGGTCATCCGGTCAGCTTATCAGCCTTCGGCCTCCATGACACCCTTGGCCACTTCGACCATGCCGCGGGCCTTGACGGCATTGGCGTCCTCGGGACCGAAGAACTTGCCGAGGTAGGCCGCTACCTTGCGCAGCACTTCGTGATGCGCCTCGGCGCATGCTCGGCGGGCGTCGGGCGACAGCTCCCAGAACTCCCGTTCGACGTTGCCCAGCCAACCCGGCAGATACTCCACCTCGATGTCCTTGCCGGTGTACAGATACCCCTCCAGGGAGCCTACCCTGGCCGCCAGGCCGTAGACCCGCTGGACGTCGGATGCATCCATGTTGTTCCTCCCTTTGGTGGGGTGTCCCTCAAACCTTCGAATATCCCGACGAATTCTCGGGTCAGGGTGACGCCACCTTGCGCGACCGCGCGCGTCCGTTGCGCTGGTACCTGTCCACGGCCTTGTTGTGCTCGCGCAGCGTGACCGAAAAGTGGTGGCTGCCGTCGTTCTTGGAGACGAAATACAGATAATCGACCGCGGCGGGAAACAACGCTGCGTTGATCGCGGCCAGCCCGGGATTGGCGATAGGGCCCGGCGGCAGGCCTGAAATCCTGTAGGTGTTGTAGGGGCCGGGCGTCCGGAGGTCGCGGCGCGTCAGGTTGCCGTCGAAATCCTCCAGGCCTTAGATGACCGTGGGATCGCTCTGGAGCCGCATGCCTCGCTTCAGGCGGTTATGGAAGACGGCGGACACCATCGCCCATTCGTCATGGGGACCGCCTTCCTTCTCGATGATGGAGGCGAGGGTGACGACCTGGTGCCGGGTCATGCCGATGTCGCGCCCGCGCGCCTCCATTTCCGGCGTGAACCTGCGCTCGAACGTCGCCAGCATGGTTGCGACGATCTGCTCCTCGGTGGTCACGGCGGGCAGCTTGTAGGTCGCGGGGAACAGGTAGCCCTCCAGGCTGTCGACCGCGAGCGGGGCGCGAAGCACCGGACTGTTCGCCGCGGCGACAAACTTCGCCGACGACACGCGGCTCTCACGCTCGAAAAGGTCAGCGATCTGCCGGACCGTCAGGCCCTCGGGCACGGTGACCTTGTAGTGGACGCTCCTGCCGTCCACGAGTCGCGCCAACACGGCTGCCGGAGTGACGACCCCCTCAAAGCGATACAGGCCGGGCTGCACCTTCTTGTCCACGCCGCGAAGCTGGGCCCAGAGCACGAGAGGCCGCCACTGGGAAATCACCCCCTTGCCGGCCAGTTCTTGCGTGATGGAGGCAAGAGACTCGCCCTTGCGGATCTCGATTTCGGTCACCGGCGAGTGGCCGTGGTAGGGGGTCCAAAGAAACCCGAACAGATAGCCGGCGACGGAAAGGGCCCCGAACAGGAGAACACCCGCGGCAAGGAAGACGCGTATGAGCAAGGACAGACTCCGGCGGCGTCAGTTCTCGGTGACGTTCACCTTCATCCATCCTTCGATCTGCTTGAGGAAACCGGAGAACGGATCCTTTTTCGGCGCGTCCGCGAAGTAGGCCTTGTGCATGTAGTCGAGCGCGCCGGAGAAGTACTCGAACTTTTCGGAGAGTTCCTGGTACAGCAGGAAGCCCGTGCGGTAGAGCGACAGATCCACTTCGGACACCTTCATGTAGGAGCGGCTGCCCTCCCGGATGTAGTAGTCCAGGTAGCCGCCGCGCTCCACGTAGGACCGGAACACGCCGCTCATGAACAAGGTGTAGTCGCCGAGGTACTTGCGGAAACGCCGTTCCCGCATCAGCGTATTCTCGCCGGCGAAGGCAGGGTTCCCGTCCGGCAGCACCGCCTGCTCATCCGCCAGCATCTCCACGACGCTCTCAAGCCGGTGGTGCCTGCGCGAGCGCACGCGGAACAGGCGGTCGCTGCGGGCGAACTCCGTCAGCACATCGGCCACGTAACCCGTCACTTCCGCGTCACGGATGCCCAGCTCGCCGAAGCACTGCCGGGTCATGTTGTGGAAGAAACCCTGAAGGCGGTCTTTCGAAAGCATGTTCGGCATGGCATCACCCGTGGCCGGTAATGCCATCAGGAAACGGCGGGGATGTCAATCCCGAACTAGTGTACTGCCCGGGCCAACCGGGCTGGGTCGTCAAACAGGCCACCGGTGTGGGTGTCCGGTTCATTCCCGTGGTAAGTATCCGGGAAGCGTCGCAAGGAGCCTTTCCGTGAAGATATGCAAAGCCCTGACCATCGCGGGGTCGGATTCCGGTGCCGGAGCCGGCCTCCAGGCCGACCTCAAGACATTTGCCGCCCTGGGCGTCTACGGCACGTCCGTGGTCACGGCCATCACGGCCCAGAACACCACCGGCGTGACGCGGGTTCTCGAAACGCCGGCGCCCCTGGTCGCCGCCCAGATCGATGCCGTCCTGGAGGACATCGGCGCCGACGCGGTCAAGACCGGCATGCTCGCCAACGCCCGGATCATCCGCGCGGTGGCCGGCAAGGTCCGTGAACACCGTATCGAGCGCCTGGTGGTGGACCCGGTCATGGTGGCCAAGGGAGGGCACCCTCTCCTTGAGGAGAACGCGACTCAGGCACTGAAGACCCATCTCTTCCCGCTGGCCATAGTGGTCACGCCGAACCTCCCCGAGGCCCAGGCCCTCACCGGGGTGGCCGGGACCGGCGCGAACGCCATCAAGGACATGGCCCGCCGCATCGTCGACATGGGCGCGCGCAGCGTCGTCGTCAAAGGGGGTCATCGCCGGGGCGCCGCCACCGACGTCTTCCACGACGGCACAGGGTTCCATGAGCTGTCCGTCCCGCGTATACGGACCAAGAACACGCACGGTACCGGGTGCACCTACTCCGCCGCCCTGGCCTGCGCCCTCGCCCGCGACCAATCCCTGGAGACCGCCGTGGCCGAGGCCAAGGAATTCATCACCCGGGCCATCGGCCACGCCTTCTCCATAGGCCGCGGACACAGCCCGGTCCATCATTTCCACGAGTACTGGAGCGGCGGCCGCCACGAGTGAGGGGAGAGTGCCCCGCGCTGTCGCCCGTCACCGGAACAGGTTCAGAACCGGGTCCATCAGGTAGGAATCGAAAGAGTAAAGGCCCAGGCCGTAGGCGATCTGGCCGGCGGGCAGGGGGAACGACAGCGCCTCCTCCAGGCCGATCTTGAAGAAGACGTACACGCCCAGGCTGTACAGGAGGCTGGTGAGCCAGGTTTCGTGCGCCTGAAAGCGAAGGAAGATCGTCGGCATGACCAGCCCGCCCACCTTGAACCCCAAGAGGTACAGCCCCACCGCGAAGGCGACGGCCCAGAACGAAATCTCGAGCGTGCGTCGGCGCACCAACGCGGGAGCGAGAGGAGGCCCTGCGTCCGCCACGGGATCCGGCGCGGCCGGACCCCGCTCGAACGTGAGCGGGCGGAGCCCCAGCCACAGACTGTAGGCGAGGTGCATCACCGACATGGCCAGCACGGGATAGCCGATGGCCAAGGGGAAGAAACGCGTGCGCGCCGGCCATTGCTGCGCCTCCCACACCGCCCAGGAGAGGAGGGTCACCAGCAGCACGCCGATGACGATATCCGTCCGGTTACGCACCCGGGTCCTCCTGGAGCTTGGCCCGCTTCGCCATCCAATCCTGCAGCCCGGGCAGGAAGATCACGACCAGTGCGACACCGAAAGTCACCATGACGATGGGACGCGTCAGGAACCAAAGCCCATAGATCTCGTAGGAGATGAACAGGTTCCGCTCCACCAGCGACCCGAGCACCAGACCCAACACCAGCGGCGGGCGCGGCCAGCCGTGGTTCACCATGATCACGCCCATCACTCCGAACACGAGCGTGGTGGTCATGGCGAAGTAGGAACCGGTGTTGGCGAAACCCGCCAGGAAGATGAGCATGAACAGCGACGGAATCAGCAGCGACCCCCGGACCTGGGTGATCTTCGCCAAGTGGTTCAGGAACAACAGGCACAGCGCCACGGTGATGATGTTCGAGATGACGATGAGCCAGACGAACGAGAAGGTCAGGGCCAGATGCTCCGTGAGCATCTTCGGCCCGGGCTGCAGCCCCTGGATGATGAAGGCGCCCAGCAGGATGGCCGTGGTGGCGCTGCCGGGCACTCCGAAAGCCACCGTCGGGATCATGGCGGCGCCGATGCCGGAGTTGTTGGCCGCGCCCGGCCCGAGGACGCCGCGCACGTCGCCCTTGCCGAAGCCGCTTTTGTCCCTGGTGCTCTGCACCGCGTGGGCGTAGGACACCCACTGGGACAGGGCGGCGCTGACCCCGGGGACGAGGCCGAAGAAGGTGCCTATCATGCTGCAGCGCACGGTGATACCGATGTGGACGAAGGTGTCCTTGACCCCCTGCCACACGCCGCCCAGCTTGCCCACCTTGGTTTCGGCGATGGCCGAGCCCTTGACCCACAGCTCCACGATCTCCGGCACCGCGAACAGCCCCACGGCCGCGGCGATGAGGCCGACCCCTTCCCACAGGTTCACGAGGCCGAAGGTGTAGCGCTCGATGTTCTCCTGGTAGTCCAGGCCGACGGTGGAGAGCACGAGCCCCAGACCGCCCGCCAGCACCCCCTTGAGCTTGTTGTCGCCGCTCAGCGCCGCGAGAAAGCAGATCCCCAGGATCGCCAGGGAGAAGAACTCCGGCGATTTGAAGGACAGCACGAGCGGGGTGACGATGGGAATGGCCAACGCCAGGGAGAATGCGCCGACGATGGCGCCCACCAGGGAGCTCATGAGCGCCGCGCCCAGGGCGCGGCCGGCCTCGCCCTTCTTGGCCATGGGATGGCCGTCGATGATGGTGGCGGTGGACACGACCTCCCCGGGCACGCCGAACAGGATCGAGGTGATGTCGCCGGTGGTGCCGGTGACCGCGTACATCCCGAGCAGGAACGCGAACGCCTGCACCGGGTCCATCTCGAAGATGAACGGCAGCATGAGAGCCACCGCCCCGGGGCTGCCGATGCCGGGCAGGATCCCGACGATGAACCCCAGGAAGATGCCGATCACCATCAACAGGAACGTGGTCTGATCGAATACCTGGAGCAGTCCCGTGATGAAGGCTTCCAACATGGCGTTATGATGGCGTTATGGCAACGGGAACGGTCGGTTCGCGGTTTTCTGGTCAGAGTTCAAGTTTCGGATAGAGTTCGGCGAGCGGAGCCCGGCCCGCGACCGCCAGCGGCGGACGCGGACCGGATCCCGGTATCACCCACGGTGGACTCGACGGCACACCGCCGGCCTTTAGCCCTTTTCGATAAGGGCCTTGATCCTGTCCATGAGGGGCTTGGGAGTGTTGAGCAGATCCTCGACGATCTTGGCCACGCCGTCGCCCCGCCTGGGCTGCAGATTGCGGTTCTGCTTCTTGGCCAGCGCCTGGACCTGCGGGTCGTTGTACGCCTTGGCAAAGGCGTCGCGCAGGGCCTCGACACGGTCTTTCGGCACTCCCGGCGGCAGCGTGTGGACGATGCTGATCTGGTTGGCGGCGTTCATCGCCTTCAGCATGGCGATCTCATCCTTGCTCTTGCCCTGCTCCTTGGCCAGCACCTCGGCCGCGGGCACGCCCTTCAGCAGCGGGTGGTCCTCCCCCTCGCCGGCGATGATCAGCACCCGGCAGCACTTGCCCTCACCCTCGAACATGGCGATCTCCGTGCTGGCCATCGTCTGGAACGTCGTGCAGAAGCCGTTGACCTCGCCGTTCTTCACCGCCAGGCGCTGCGCGCCGCCGCTGGGGAATCCCGTAACGGCCTTGAAGTTGCTGCCGAAGATCGCGTTGAAGAAGATCGGTTCGAGGTGGGACAGGCCGCCCTTGTCGAAGCTCGACACGATGAGCTGTTTCTTGGTCTTCACCGCATCGGCGAAGGTATCCACGCCCGCATCCAACCGCACCGCGCACGCGGAGTTGGCCCGGAACGCGCTCGCGACCCAGTTGAACTTTCTGCCGTCGAACTTGATCCCCGCCACGCCGCGAGCCTGCTTCATCACGAGGCTGCTGCTGATGGCCGCCATCACGGTGCCGTCCCTGCGCTCGTTGTTGAACACCGTGTTGGCCGCCAGCGCGCTGCCGCCGCCCGACTTGTTCTGGACCACGATGCGGGGACTACCGGGAATGTACTTGTGCAGAACCGGCGCGATCAGCCGGGTGGTGAGGTCCGTGGTGCCGCCCGGACCATAACCCACGACAATACGGATTTGCTTGCCCTTGTAGAAGTCCGCCACCGCGTCACCCCATGCGGGGCTCGTCAGCAGCATCAACCCTGCCATCAAAAAGAGAATTCGCCTAAACATGCGTGCCTCCTCTCGGGTTTAATCGTGCGATTAACCGACTTTACGGTGTGCATGTCAACCCTAAACCGCCGTCCCGGACCCGTCATTCGCCCGAAAGCTCGCCCTCGACCCGATCGGGAGCGGGAATCCAGGGGCAGCGGGGCCAAGCGGTCAGGGCCCGTCCATCACGACGCGCCCTCCTGCTCCTTGAGCATCTCCAGCGCCTGCTCCACCAGCCGCCGCCGCAGCGCGCGCTCCTGGTCCGCGTCAAGGGACGGGTCCCCGAAAACGTGCGGGATGGCCCGCCCCGACATGATCCGCTTGGCGCCGGTATTCTCCGACACCGATACCAGATTGGTCACGTGCACCGTAGGGATGCCGGCTCTCTCCAGTTCCTTTGCCATCGCTGCGCCGCAGCGAGTGCAGGTCCCTCAGGCGGAGGTGAGTATGACGCCGTCGACCTTGTCCTCCTCCAGCGAAGCCGCGATGTCCCGCGCCATGTCGGCGGCGGTCTCGACGGGCGTGCCGTTGCCCGTGGTGGAGTAGAAATACTCGTGCAGCCCGCCCAGGGATCCCTCGCGCACCGCGTCCCGCAGCACATCGAGGGGAATCAGGCGGTTGGGGTCCTCGTTTACCGCCGCGGTGAAGAAGCCGCCGTGCACCGACTCGAACTCGTCCGCGACGAGGTGCTCCTTGCTCTCGAGGTGGTAGGCGCCGAAGTGGGTGGACAGGTACGACTTGATGCCGTCCGGATTGCCGCGCGGCACGAGGCCGCCGGTGGTGACCAGCGCGATCTTCGCGTGGCCGAGGTCGCGGATGCCCGGCGCCGCCGCCACCTCCTGGAACGGCGGCAGCGGGATCTCCGTCTCCATCGGACCGCCCGCGAGCTTGGCCAGCAGCAGGTCCACGGCCCGTTCGGCCGCGGGAATGGATGCCCGTGTGTTCCAGCGGCCGCCGCGGGAAAGGAGGCCTTCCTCGCTGCCCGGAGCCACGGTTTCACCGGTCAGGAGCTTGACGATGAGGGGAGCCGAGGCCTCGATGGCGGCGCGCATGTCGCCGGACGAGTCCCCGGTCTCCACCACCGGGACGTCGCGCCGGATTGCGTCGGCGCCGGGGTTGGACGGCGACATGGCGGTCAGCACCGGGATGCCAAGCTCGGCGCCCACCGCCCGGCACACACCCGCGCACGCCAGTCCGTAGCGTCCCGAGCCGAACGCCGGCCCAGCGAACAGCAGATCCGGCTCCGCCGCCTTCACCAACTCCAGCAGCCGGGCCGTGGCCTCCTCCTCGTTCTCCGAGAAGTGATCGTCGCCGCAGTAGACCGTCGCGACAACACCGGCGCCCTCGCCCAGCAGAGACTGCAACAGCCGCCCTGGCCCCACCGCGCCTTCCAGCACGCCCGGCGAGGCCCCCGCACTCTCCTCGCCGCCGACGCCGGCGAAGAACTGGTTCGTGTAGTGGACGATGCGTTTCATGGGATCCTCCTATCCCGGCCGTGCCGTCAGCGTCGAGCCGCCGATGGGGTCGATGGCGCCGATGATGTTCTGCACCGGGATCTCCACCGTGCCGGCCACGTCCCCCTGGATGGCTCCGAGAAACGCGTCGCCGCCGAGGACCCTTTCCATGGGCTCGTCCAGCCGCACCTTCTCGGGACAGTTGCCGACGCTCACCATGGCGTCCGCCTGGGGCGCCACGTCCACCAGCGCCGGGCCGTCGCCGCCGGACTCCTCCTTGGCCACCAGCACCGTGCGCAGCCCCGCCTCCTCGCACGCCCGGCAGGCGAGCATCAGGTCCACGTCCGCCTGACCGCCGCCGTCCTTGGTGATGACCACCCCGTCCGCCTCCACCACGTGCCTGAGCAGCCGCGCCGCGTGAAAGGCCGCGGCCGCCTTCTCGTCATACGTCGCATAGTGGTTCGCCAGCACCATGCCGGCGAACACGATGGTGTCGTTGTGCCGCCGGTACAGCTCGCGGATCAGGGGGTGGTTCAGGATGTCGTGGGTGGCGTTCTTGGTGGGCTTGGTATAGCCGTCGTTCACCAGCGCGCCGTCCAGGATCTCGTTGGGATGCACCACGCTCGGCACGATGTCCTTGGTGCTCGTGCCGTAGAAGAGCTTCTGGCGGCCGATGCCGTGGGAGTAGGCGAAGCTGAGATATCCGATGCGCGGCAAACCTGATGCCGGCAACCGCCAGTCAAGCGAGAAAGGTTCCGTGCGCGCCGGCGCCGCCCGCTTGGTGGTCTCCGCCAGGAAGACGGCCGCGCGCAGCCCCGCGCGCATGAGCGCCAGACCGAACTGGCCCGGGTCGGCGCCTTCCCGCGGTCTGGGCAGCACCACCAGCCCGGGCATGCGCCCGAACCGGCTCAACTCGCTGCCGGGACCGCACATGTCGATGATGGCCTCCTCCGACCGCGGCAGCGACCCGGACGTTACCACCGCCACGCCGTCCAGCGCATGGGTGCGGCCGGCACCGCACTGGGACAGCGTCCCTAGGCTTCCGGGGAACGCGCCGCCGAAGGCGCCCTCCTTCCAGCGCGGCTCGACGATGTCGACCACGTGCAGCACCCGAGTGCGCTCCCCCGGCCGCACGATGCTCAAATCCACGTCGGCGATGAGCGGCTCCGTGAGCACCTCGGCGCGCAGCGCCTCCTGGTTGACAACGAGTTCACCTGCCCGATATTCGGTGTGGGCGCCCCAGGAAAGGGACCGGACAGGGTAGTGGGCCAGCTCGAAATCCACGTGACCTCCTCGGCGTGGTGGACCGGTATCGGATCCGCGGCAATCCCTGTCTAGCAAACCCGACGGCGCAGTGCGAGCATGCCTACTAATCCAAGACCGTGGTTGCAGCGAAACGGACTGTGTCAGAACTCCACTCAAACTGGAAACAGCACCGCCACCACATATCGTCATTCCCGCGGAAGCGGGAATCC
>JAJDXX010000075.1 GCA_022823055.1 Candidatus Binatia bacterium
GTGATTTCTGTTTGTTATGGACGTCCGCAACACCCCCACTCGTCATTCCCGCGAAAGCGGGAATCCTGGGGCGGGGCAAACCCGGCGTACCCCGCCTCCCCCTCCTCCTGGATTCCCGCTTTCGCGGGAATGACGATTCGGGGGCTGGGAATGACGATCCAGAGTCCGAATGGCACGAGATGCGCGAAGCGAAGGCGAAGGACGCCATCTTATGCCGCCCCTCGCCCGATGAGATAGTCGAGCAGGCTGTCCGGCCACGCCACGTGGAGGACGGCGTCGAACAGGCCGAGCACCAATCCGGTCAAGAGGCCCGTCAGGATCAGTGTCACGGTCCACCCGGCTTGGCTGAAGCGCCGGAAATAGAACAGCATGAACAACGGCACCGACAGCTTGAAGCCGATGAGCAGGATGGCGGCGAGGAAGCCCAGGGCGCACAGATAAAAGGTTCCAGCCCTTTGCACCACGAGCTGCGTGGGCACTGAGCGGTCCACCTCGATGTCGCGGATGCGTTCGCGCGGCTCGCCGTCTTCGTCCGCGTCGCCCTTGAAGAACGCGTCCTTGGTGAATTGCGCGGCGGCCACTACCAGCACCGGAATGGCGATGGTCAGCGGAAAGAGCCGGGTGGCGAAGGGCCATTCCCACGCGGTCATCACGGCCGCGGCCAGGAGCACCAGGAAGAACGCGTCGAACAGCAGGGAGACGGCCTTCTGCATGGACTCAGGGGTTTGCGCCGGCGGCGGCCCGGTCGCGATACTGCCGGATCGCCGGCGCCGCCAGCGCGGCCACGATCAGCAGGGCCAGCACGATGACCCAGGGACGTGACATCCAGGCCCAGCCGTAGGTCAGGATCGAGATATAGAGGTACTTCTCCACGGTGGAGCCGAGCACGAAGCCGATGATGAGGGGCGGGCGCGGCCAGCCCTGCCGCTTCATGGTCCAGCCCAGCAGGCCGAAGAAGAGGAACAGGACGATGTCGGCGATGTGGCGCCGGGCCATGAACGCGCCCAGGAACATGATCACCAGCAGCACCGGCGCCAGGAGCTGGGCGCGGATGGTGGCGATGCGCGCCAGTTGGTCGGTGAACAGGAAACAGGTGCCGGTGCCGATGATGTTGGCCAGGGCCAGGCTCCAGGAGATGGTGAAGATGACGTCCAGGTGCTGGTTCAGCATCTCGGGCCCGGGGGTGAGTCCCTGGATCTCCATGGCGCCCAGGAACAGGGCCATGCTGGTGCTGCCGGGAATCCCGAAGGCCAGGGTGGGGATCAGGCCGCCGCCGTCCTTGGCGTTGTTGGCGCTCTCGGGCGCGATGACGCCGCGCACGTCGCCCTTGCCGAAGTTGTCGGCGTTCTTCTCGGTGTGCAGGGCGTGACCGTAGGCGAACCAGTCCACCACCAGGGTGCCGAGGCCCGGGATGATGCCGATCCACACCCCCAGGGTGGCGGAGCGGATCACCAGCCACCAGTGCCGGAAGGCGTCGCGCACGCCCTCCCAGCGGCCCTTGAGCCGGCCCAGGGCACCCGAGTCGATGCTCTTGCCAGAGACCAGCAGGTCGGTGACCTCGGCGAGGCCGAACAGGCCCAGGGAGATGGGCACCACGTGGAAGCCGTCCCACAGGTAGACCTGGTCGAAGGTCCAGCGTTCCACGCTCAGCATGGGATCGGTGCCCACGGTGGCGAGGAGCAGCCCGGACCCACCGGCGATGACGCCCTTCATCAGCGCCGAGCCGCTCAGGCTCGCCACCATGCACACCCCCAGCACCGCCATCATGAAGAACTCGGGCGAGCCGAAGGTGAGCACCAGCGGGCTCAGGATGGGGATGGACAGTGTCAGGAGAAGGGCGCCGAAGATGCCGCCCATGGCCGACACGGTGAACGCGGCGCCGAAGGCGCGGCCCGCCTCGCCGCGCTTGGCCATGGCGTGGCCGTCTATGATGGTGGCCTGGGAGCCCACGGTGCCGGGGACCGCGAAGAGCACCGAGGGGATGGTGTCGGAGGTGGTGGTGACCGCCAGCATGCCGATGATGAAGGCGAAGGCGGAGACCGCGTCCATGTCGAAGGTGAAGGGGAGCAGCAAGGCCAGCCCCGTAACCCCGCCGATGCCGGGGATGACCCCGAGCATGAGCCCGAGGAAGGTCCCGGCGAACAGCATGAAGAGGTGGACCGGGTCGAGGATCTGGAGGCTGGCCTGGCCTATGGCGTCAAGCATGGGAGGGCGCCGTCCGACGATCTTGGGGAGCTGCGGTTCGCGTTACGCGTCCTCCTCGCTGTACAGGTTCAGGCTCTCAAGTACCGGGCGGTCGGTGACGGAGAACAGGATCGCGGGCTCGGTTTGGGAATCGTTGCGGAAGTGGTGCCAGTGCCACGAGGGGATCACGAAGCAGTCCTGCTCGGTCCAGGCCATGGGGGCGCCGTTGTCCTTGTCGCGGCTCGCCACGGTGGAGCCGGCGCCTTGCATCACGTGGTAGATGGTGCTGCTGGTGTGGCGGTGGGGGCGCGTGGCTTCGCCCGGCCGCAGCCACTGCACGCGGCAGTCGATGGTGGGCATGGTGGGGCCGCCGGTGACGGGGTTGCTGTATTGCAGGAGAACGCCGTCGTGAGGGTCGCCGTCGGTGGAGTCCGCCAGTTGTTCCAGGACGGGCAGGGTCTCGCTCCACTTGTAGGTGTAGGGGAGGGCGCGGGTGCCGGGACTTTCGGTGAGCGGCCGCACGGTGCCCAGGCGGTGGCGGCTGTAGCCTTCGGACTTGGTCACGGGCTGCGCCGGCCCCTCGCCGTAGTTCTCGTGGAAGTTGGCGTCCAGGTGGTTCATGAGGTGCACGTCGAGGACGTCGAGCCAGACGATGTTGCGGTCGCCCTGGTTGTAGTGGTCGTGCCACGTCCAGCTCGGCGTCAGCACCAGGTCGCCGGGCTCCATGTGCATCTCCTCGCCTTCCACGGTGGTGTATCCTGTGCCGTCCCCCTCCACCACGAAGCGCAGGGCCGCGGCCGTGTGGCGGTGGCATTCGGCCCGCTCCCCGGGTTTGACGAGTTGCACGGACATCTGGATGGTGCGGGTGGTGGACTTGAAGGCGGTGAGTCCGGGGTTCACGAGCTGCACGGTACGGCGCTTGGCCGCCTCGTCGATGTGCCCGAGCTTCACCACTTCGCCCGACTCCATGAGGCAGGAGTAGATCACCGGCCAGCGCCACAGGTGCGCGCGCAGTTCCGGCGAGGGCTGGCGCTGCTGCCAGTGTCCCGCCAGGGAATTCTCCGCCATGATGCGGTGCAACTCGTCGAGCCGTGGATTGTCGATGTTGACGGCTTCACTCATGATTGTCTCCTTGCAACATGCGCCGTCCCCGCGCGCCCGTCATTCCCGCGAAAGCGGGAATCCAGAGGCGGTGGAGGGGTGTCGCGGTCGTGGTTCCCTGCCACCCCACCTGGATTCCCGCTTTCGCGGGAATGACGTATTTGGGACTGGGCAGAGGATTCGGAACACGGGCACATTTCCGGAACGCCTACACGCCCTCCAGCGCGGCCGCCTCCGGATGGAAGAAGTCTTGGTACTCCAGTTTCTCCTTTGTCAGGCCGAACTGGTGCGCGAACGTCATCATGGCTTCCAGCGAGGTGACGTTGTCCGCGATGTTGTAGGACCAGTAGTTCTCGCCCATGGCTTCGCGCTGCTCATCGATGGCGGCGGCCACCCACGAGGTAATGAGGATCTCGGGATCGGCGCCGTAGAGCCGGTCCAGCGCCACGTCGCGCGCTTGGCGGTACGCCTTCAGGAGCGCCACCGGGGCGTGCGGGTATTTGTCGACGAAGTCCTGCTTGAGGGTCGCCATGTGGCTGATGGGGAAGATCCCCGTGGCCTTGTAGTAGTTCAATTCCTCGTTCTTGTAATCCTGGAATAGACGCCGCACCCGCGGGTCCCGACGGCTGATGGAAGGGAGCACGTTGGGCTCGATGACGGCGTCGACTTCGCCCGCCAGCAGCATTTCGTCCAGGGGTTCACCGGGCTGCGGTCCCTTGATATGGGGCAGCGGCTCCACCTCGATGCCGTCGCCCCAACTCTCGGCCTCGGGGTGGGGCATGCACCAGCGGACGCGCGTCAGGTCCACGCCGTAGTAATTCTGCAGCGCCCCGCGCGCCCAGACCCCGGCGGTGCTGCTCACGAACACGCGCTTCCCCTCCAGGTCCTTGGGGCCGTCGATGCCCGAGGCGTTGTTCACGAAGATGTAGGCGATGCGGAACTTGCGGTTGGGGTAGGCCGGGATCGACACGTAGGGGTGGTTGCCCTTGCCCTTGGTGCGCATGAGGCCGCCGAAGCTTGCGTCCCAGGCGTCGATGGTCTCCGGGCCGTGGAAGTCGCTGATCTCGAGGTCGAAGCCCTCCACCTGGACGGTGCCGTCGACAAAGGGCCGGTTGGTGTCCACCTCGGGCTCGCGGAAACCGAGACGGAGCTTGGGGTTCGCCATGGGTCGTCTCCCTTTGGGTCCTCGCGCGGCCGCTACCCGTCCTGCCGGTCGGCCGGCGCGGTCTCTTTCATGTAGAAACCGAGCTTGGTCTGCGCGGGCCAGTCATCGATGGAGAACAGGACGGAGTCGCCGTGGTGGCCGTTTTCGTGATGATGCCACGACCACGCCGGCACGGCGAAGATGTCCCCTTGGCTCCACTCCAGCCGCTCGCCCTCGATGACCACGGCTCCCTCGCCCTCGAAGGCGTGGTAGAAGGTGTTGCTGTTGTGCCGGTGGCTCAGGGTGGTCTGGCCCGCCCGCAGGAGTTGCGCGTGCCACGCGATGGTGGGAAGCGTGGAGCCGCCGTCCACCGGGCTCGCGAGCATCAGGTGCGCCCCCTCGCACGGGTCTTCCTCGCCCGCTTCCTGCAAGGCGGTCAGGGCGGCGCGGGTCTCCGCCCAGGGATAGCGCATGGGCGGCAGCGGAAAGGGCCGGCCATGGGCCATGGGGCGCGCAAGGCCGCGGGTGCGCACGCCGTAGCCGTCGGGCTTGTGGATTTCCTGGTAGGGGTTGTCCACCGGCAGCCGTTCGTTCAGGTTCACCCCGCCGTTGTAGCCGTTGTCGTAGCCGTCGACGTAGAGGGCGGGGGTGGCGCCCTGGTTCCAGTGGTCGTGGTAGGTCCAGGACGGGCTGATGATCACGTCGCCGCGCTCCATGGGGAACGCTTCGTGCTCGCACACGAACGCGGCCTCCTTGGGCGCCTCGCATACCAGGCGCGTCTCGCTCCGTGTGTTGCGGTGTCCCTGGGTGCGCTCGCCGGGCATGAGGATCTGCACGTTCATCCAGATGGGAAAGCGCGTCGCCTCGATGCCGGTGACCGAACGCATGCCGGTCATACCGTTGGGCCCCACGGTGACGATCTCGCCGGAGCGCATGAGCCCCCTGCGGATTCCCTCCCAGCGCCAGTGGGCGCCGGTGACGCCCGTGCGCGGCGGCGCCATGCCCTCGCGCCGCAGGCCCGCTCCCACCATGTGGTGGGCGGCCAAGTACTTCTCCAGGTCCTCGTGGGTGGTGCCGACGTCGTTCACGGCGAATCCTCCATGCGCGCGGCCGCCAGGGTCGCCTCGGATGAGGTGTGAGGCCCTCGTGAAGGCACAGACACCCCGGATACGTCATTCCCGCGGAAGCGGGAATCCA
>JAJDXX010000068.1 GCA_022823055.1 Candidatus Binatia bacterium
CCGCTTCTTCCGGTCGTGCTCATGCTCCGCAAACGTCCCTTGTCCCATGCCTCGTTCACCCCCCGGTCCGTGATCGTTCATCCCATCATAGCATGCCGGGCTTGTTCAGAGATTCCCTAGTGATCTTCAAGTCGGGCTCGAAGCTGGCCCGCGCCTCGGGCAGGAAGGGTCAGAAGAATCCGCTGATCGCGTTCGCCAACATGACCTACATCGCGCGCAACGATTCCAAGGGCTACGTCAACAAGATCCTGGCCAAGGTGGATCCGGTGGGCAAGCTGGTCTACCCGACCTTTACCGCCATCGCGCGCCAGGCGCCGCACCCGAATGCGGCCAAGCTGTTCACCGCGTACCTGCTCGGCAGCCTCGAGCTGAACAAGGACTCGAAGCTGACGAAGCCTTACGACAAGGGCGCGAGCATGGACCTGCTGCAAGGTCTGGCGCCCTACTTCGATCCGGGCACGGTGAGCCCGCGGAGCGACGTGCCGCTTCCGGCCGGCGGCGAGATATGGGCGGAGATGGAGGGCTGGAACGTGGATGCCACGTACATGTGGAAGCAGGGCCCCAAGGTCCGCGACTTCTGGACGCTGCATTCGAGCAGATAGCCCAAGCATGGAGGAAATCCACCTGACAGGTATCCGGAAGTCGTACGGCAAGGAAATCGCCGTACGGCATCTGGACCTGACCGTGACGCCGGGTGCGTTCCTGACCATTCTGGGACCGTCCGGCTGCGGCAAGACCACGACGCTCCGCGTGATCGCCGGACTGGAAGAACCCGAAGCGGGGGAAATCCGGTTCGGCGACAGGCTCATCTTCTCCCGCCAGAAGGGCGTCATCGTTCCCCCCGAGAGCCGCAACCTGGGGCTCATCTTCCAGAGCTACGCGCTCTGGCCCCACATGACGGTGGAGCGGAACATCACGCTGGGCCTGAAGCAGATGGGCCTGAACGCGCGCGAGACCGCCGAGCGCCTCGAGGTCGCCCTGGAGAAAGTGCAGATGAAGCCGTACCAGCTCCGCTACCCCTCGGAGCTGTCCGGCGGCCAGCAGCAGCGGGTGGCCCTCGCGCGCATGATCGCCTCGCGCTCGTCCATCCTGCTCATGGACGAGCCCCTGTCCAACCTCGACGCCAAGCTGCGCACCGAAATGCGCGGCGAACTCAAGCGGCTGCACCGGGACCTCGAAGCCACCACGGTCTACGTGACCCACGACCAGATCGAGGCCCTGACGCTGTCGGACATAGTCGTCGTCATGGACAAGGGCGTGGTCAAGCAACAGGGCACGCCCTACGAGATCTACCACCACCCGGCGAACCTGTTCGTCGCCGACTTCATCGGCGATCCCGGGATCAACCGGTTCAGCGGAACGATCAGCCGGAAGAACGGGACGGTGGGCCTCGACTGCGGCGACCTGTGGCTGCCCGTCCCCGGCGACCCGCCCGCGAACGCCGGGGAGTTGATCGCCACCGTTCGCCCGGAAAGCATCAAGGTGTCGCCCGAGGCCAGGGAGGGCTGGCTCAGGGGAACTCTGGAATCGGTCCAGCCGAAGGGGTCCGACACGATCCTGCAGGTCCGGACCGAGAACAACTCCATCACGCTCCTGCAACCGGGATTCATACGGATGGACCTGGGCGACCCCCTGTGGGTCGACTTCGATTCGGAATCGTTGAACTTCTTTGATGTCGAATCGGAGAACAATCTCCTGAGCTGAACCACGCCCGCCCGAGCGGAAGAAATCGGAAGTCCCGAACATGTCGTTGAATCCGGCCTCTTCCGGAAGCCAGCCTCCGACCCTTTCCAGGAGCAACCTCACCTATCACGTCTACCGGCTGCTCAACCAGCCGGAGAAGATCCTGGGGCTCCTGTGCCTCGCCGTCCTGAGCTTCCTGGTGCTGGTGCCGCTCTTCGAGATCATCCACGACGCCCTGGTCTACCAGAGCTACGACCTCGCTTACCGGCCCGAAGCCAAGGTCGGCTCCTTCACCCTCTTTCATCTGGAGCGCGTCTTCACCGGCCCGCTCTCCAGGGCGCTGTTCCTGAAGCCGCTGTTCAACAGCGTCGCCGTGGGCGTGTGCGTGACCGTTCTGGGCGTCGGCATCGGCAGCGGCTTGGCATGGCTGATGGTGCGCACCAACATCCGCTTCAAGGGCGTGTTCGGGGCGCTGGTGGTCGTGCCCTACATGATGCCGTCTTGGGTGCTGGCGCTGGCGTGGCTGAGCCTTTTCAAGAACGACCGCATCGGCGGCGCCGAGGGCATGTTCACGAGTTTCTTCGGCGTGCAGCCGCCCGACTGGGTAAGCTACGGTTTCTTTCCCATCGTCATCTGCCTGGCGCTGCACTACTACGCCTACGGCTATCTGCTGATGTCGGGCGCCCTGGCGACGGTCGATTCGGAGCTGGAAGAGGCGGGCGCCATCGCCGGCATGAACCGGCGCCAGCGGCTGTGGCGGATTACGTTTCCGTTGCTGCTGCCCGCGCTGGGTTCCGCCGTGGTGCTCACCTTCATCCGCATCCTCGGCACCTTCGGGACGCCGGCCCTGCTGGGGCTGCCGGTGCGGTTCTTCACCTTCTCGACCCAGATCTACGCGTCGCTCAACGCGCGCAACAGCGGCGACGCTTTCGTTCTCGCCCTGGTCCTGATCGTCATGGCGATCACCTTCATCTGGATCAACAGCCGTGTTATCGGCATTCGCAGAAGTTTCGTGACCCTGACGGGCAAGGGCTTCCGGCAGCGCGAAATCTCCCTCGGCGTCTGGTGCTGGCCCGCCACCATCGCGGTCGGCCTCTTCCTCGCCGTGACGGTGGTGCTGCCGCTGCTGATCCTGCTTTGGGAATCCCTGGTCATCACGCCCGGCGACTATACCCTGCAAGGGCTGACGGCGCATTTCTGGATCGGCGAGAGCGACCCCGACCTCGCCTACGGCGAACCCGGCGTGCTGTTGTCCCCGGGCATCCTGACGGCGCTGTGGAACAGCATCAAGCTGGGTGTCATGGCGGCGGTGTGCAACGGGCTGCTCGGGCTGATGGTGGGCTATGCCGCGGTGCGCGGCCGCGGCACGCTGCTGGCGCGGTGGCTCGAGGGCGTCGCCTTCGCGCCCTACATCTTCCCCTCCATCGCCCTCGGCGCCATCTACATCGGCATGTTCTCCGCGCCCTGGGGCCCCCTGCCCGCGCTCTATGGCACCTTCACGATCCTGGTCCTGATCACGGTGGTCAAGAACCTGCCCTTCACCTCGCGCACCGGCATCGCCGCCATGCTCCAGATCGACAAATCCCTGGAGGAGACCGCTCGCGTCCAGGGCATCGGCTGGTTCCGTCGCATGGCCAAGATCATCATCCCCATGTCCTCAAGCGGCCTCACCGCCGGCATGCTGCTGACCTTCATCACCGCAACCCGCGAGCTGTCCCTGATCATCCTGCTCCTGTCGCCGGCCAACATGGTGCTCACCGGCCTCATCTTCAACTACAACGAGCAGGACATGACCCAGCACTCCGGCGCCGTGACCCTCTTCCTCGTCCTGATCATCGTCGGCGCCAACGTGCTGGTACGGCTGCTGACAGGGGGTGGCGGGTTGCAGGGGTTGCGGCATACGTGAGGCGCGGCCGTGACATCAGGTCGGCAAGCACCTCATCGACGCTCATTCGTCATCCCCGCCACTGAACGGAACCTCCCGAGCGGAACGACGGTCGGGAACTTCGAGTTCTACCCCGCGCGGCATGTTCTCGATCAGCCACCGGCCGAGGGGCTTGCGGGGAGCGGCTTTGTTGTCCCATTTGTCCGCGGGCACAACGACGAACGACCGCCGAATGCCTATACGTTGCGGCCCCTCCGACTGGGCGAGGCGCAGGATCTCGGAGAGGTGCGCCTTCGCCTCCGCCACAGTCCAAACACGCCGCGGTCGGATCCTTGTCACGAACAAGCCTTTCCCTCGGATAAAGACTATCAGCCAGCATAGACTAGCAGGGACACTGTTGCAGCAGTGCGATCAAATCACTGACGATCACGCCTTCTCTCCTCGGTATACGGCAACGCGAAGCCGTGGTCGGCAACCTATTCCTCAGCTTGACACGTTACGAAGCGGGTTGAGGATCTCGACATCGGCGACCTTGCGACCGGCCTCGAAGGGACGAGGCGGAACGACATCGGCCCCGACCAGCGGGGAGCGTCGCAACGCCCGAAGGATTCCACCTTTCCTGGGCGCTTCACCCTCAATTGAACGACGGATAGAGACCCGAAGGCGCTCCGACTCCGGCCCCTCTTCCGCCAAGCGCTTGGCAAGCGACCGGATCAGTTCGCGGTCAGTCTTGCGCCCGAGAACTTCGAAACGGGCCATGCCACGTTCGGCCAAACGCTCACGGTATCTATCTGTGGCGCGTCTCTGGGATGTCGTGCTCACGACCACTCTCTAGTAAGTCGAAAGAACCTCAAGCCTGGCGTCTTCTTCAGCGTCAGTGTGAGGACCTCTCGAGAACCAAGGCTTCAACGACATCGGGGGACTCGGGGCTCCCTTTGGTCAGATCACGCAGATCTCCATGCCTTCCCGCCCAACGATGTTTCCCCGTGTTCAGGCTGATCTTCGCAACAGAAATCTGTTCCGGTGACAGGTCGTCGTAGCCCTCTTCGTATCCGTTCACCACCACTCGCAAACCGGCTGGAAACTGTTGCAGCAAGTCGATCAATTCACGGACGTTCACGTTCCTCTCCTTGATGTAGCGGTCGCTAAGAAGCTGCCAGACCGCGGAGTTACGGAGTTTCGACACCGACGGTCCGCGCTGCGCCGTGGAGCGCGCGGTCCAGTGTCGCCAGCGGCAATTGCAGCCGCATGGCAAGCTCCAGGTACATAGCGTCGTAGACGGACAACTGGTGCGTTCGGGCCAATTCGAGGGAGGCACCCCATGCCCGGGATGTCGTCACGGGGTCGATTTCAATGGGCAACGCTTCGAGGCTTGCGCGTATTTCCCGCCAGTCGTCCGCACGGATCCGATTCCGCCGCGTGGCGACCAAGAGCACGTTGCCGACCTCCACGGGCCAAAGGGAAGGGACGAATGCGCGGCTTTCCACAAGCGAGTCTCGCAACTGGTTGGTGGCTTCCGTCGCTTCGTCGGGGAAGACCCAAGCCATGGTGACGGAGCAATCGAGAACGAATGCCATCAGTACTTGCGGCCTTCCTCAATCATCTCGCGAATGGACAGACCTGCGAGACTGTGACTCTCCTGAAACGCTTTCAGCTTGGCAATCGCCGCGCGCACCTTCCCCGCATCGTGGGGCTGGAAGGGAATCAGCTCGGCGACAGGCCGGTTATGCTTGGTGATTGTGAAGCGTTCTCCCGCCTGAACGCGGCGAAGTAGGCGGGGCAAGTGGGTTTTCGCTTCAAATGCGCCGATTTCAGGCATGTAACGAACCTCCTGTGTTAAATACTAGTCTAAGACTAGTCTGCTCTGATTTCAACGGTCAAGCCTCATGTCTTCAGCCCCTTCCCCAAACCGCCGGCCATTGGCTGCCGCTCTATGCGCAAACAGCTTGCGCGTAGAAGTCCTATCTTGCGCATAGAGCACTCCAGTTTCAGGGTCTTGCGAAGACGGAATCCAACGGATGCTGGCGGAGGGGGCGAGATTCGAACTCGCGGTCCGCTGTTTAGGCGGACGCCGATTTTCAAGACCGGTGCCTTAAACCGCTCGGCCACCCCTCCGTAAGGGACAACGGATTGAAAGGCAGAAAGGCAGTACGTGGAGCTTCATCCATTGTACCGCATCCGCATCGCCTTTCGCGCCGCGTCCGGGGCTTCAAGAATAGGAGAAACCCGCCAGCATGGCAAGATTCTCCGCGCGGGAACCGTCGATGGCGCCCGTGTCCGGGTCTTGCCGCCAAGGCCCTGCCGTCAGGGATCTTGCCGTCCAGTGCTTGCCTTGAACGGGTTGGGCCGAATCGGTACTCTACGCCGCATGGCTACCGGACTCGAAGAACAACTGGTTCTCGCGAACCTCATCCTCGACGAGACGGGGCTCACGGTGCCGTTCGGCCACGTGAGCGTGCGTATTCCGGGGACGGACCGGTTCCTGATCTCTCGCGCCATCGCGCCCGGTCTGGTCAGGGACGGGGACCTCCTGGTGGTGGACCTGGACGGGAAGGTCCTTGAAGGGAAGGGCAAGTGGCACGGCGAGAGCTGGATCCACATATGCATTTACCGGACGCGGCCGGAGGTGAACGGGGTCGTCCATACCCATTCCCTTTACGTGACCGCGCTGGCGACGGCGGAGGGGACTTTCCTGCCGGGGACCGTGTTCGGGTTCCCGTTCGCGGGCGCGAAGCTCTACCGGAAGGCCGGCTTGGTCAATACGCGGGAGCGGGGCGAGGAGATGGCGCGGATCATGGGGACCGACGCGGCCGTGCTGCTGAAGGGCCACGGGGCGTCCGTCGCCGGGGCGTCCCTCGAAGAGGCCACGGTGAAGGCCATCATGATGGAGGAGGCGGCGAAGATCCAGCTCCTGGCGGGCCTGGGCGGCGGCGCCAAGCCGTATGCGGAGGACGAGCTGGCGGAGTTCGCACGCGAGCTGGAGGAGCAGGCGGTCCGCAACGACCGTCCCGCGGGGCTGTTCGAACGCGTCTGGGCCTACTACGAGGACAGGGTCCGGCGCGGGCCGCGGTTCACCTGACCGGACGCGACACTAACCCCGAAGTTCCGGAACTTGGGACTAACCTTTCTTCGCCATGCCGGCCAGGAGCTTCTCGGCGGTGATGGGGAGTTCGGTGATGCGCACCCCGGTGGCGTCGAATACCGCGTTGGCGACGGACGGCGGCACCGGCGTGATCGAGTGCTCGGCCGCGGGCTTGGCGTTGAAAGGCCCGGGGCCGTCGGTCGCGCCTTCGACCAGCGTGGTCTCGTGGACCGGGATGTCCTTGATGTTGGGCATCTTGTAGTCGCCGAGACTGAGGGTCGACACCCGGCCGTCGTCCAGGGCGACCTCCTCGGAACAGGCCATGCCCAGGCCCTGCATCATCCCTCCCTCGATCTGCCCCTGGTGGTTCACCGGGTTGATGACCACCGATACGTCGTGGAAGGTACTCATGCGTCGCACTTCCACTTCCCCGGTCTCCGCGTCGACTTCGGCGTCACAGATCTCCGCTTGGAAAATGTGCTGCCTCGGCCGCTCCAGCCCCTTGTAGTAGGCCTGGCCGACGACGGGCTCCTCCGGCGAGAGGGCGGCGATCGCTTGCATGTCCATGCGCCGGCCGTCGTTCCTGAGGACGACCTCGCCGTTTTCCCATGACAACGACTCGGGATCCACGTCCCATGCGTACGCCGCCTTGTCGCGCAGATTCTCGATGAGAGCGTGGGCCGCGCGGGCGACGGCCTGGCCGGTGACGTGCGTGGCTCCCTGACCCTTGATGCCGTCGTGATACGGTGCGCGGTTGGTGTCGCCAACCTCCACCGTGACGCGCTCCGGATCGATGCCCAGGATCTCCGCCACCACCTGTTGCTGCATGGTGTGCACTCCGGTTCCCTGGTCGACGATGCCCACCAACGTGCGCACGGTGCCATCGGCCTGCAACACGATTTCCGCGCCCGATTCCCCCTGCCCCACGTGCCGGCACGCGAGCGCGATGCCTCTTCCCGTCAGGCCGCTGGGGCGCCGCGGGGCGAGCTTCGGCCGCTCCCAGAAGGGCTTGGCCTTGAGCAGCACCTCGCGGCACCGGATATCGAGATACTCGAAGCCCAGGTAGTTGGAGTCCCCGTTCACCATGCCGTTGAGCAGGCGGAACTCCAGAGGATCCATGCCCATCTCATGGGCGATGATGTCCATGTGGCTTTCCGCCGCGAACACGGTCTGCAACTCGCCGGAGGCGCGCATGTACCCGCCGGGAACCTGGTTGGTGTAGACGCAGAGACTTTCCAACCGCGTATGGGGAACCCGGTACGCGCCGCCCTGGTTGATGGAGCCGCTCATGTGCGCCGGCGGGCTCGGCTTGAAAGCGCCGTAGGCGCCGCCGTTGTAGATGACCCGGCCCTCCCGCGCCCACAGGCGGCCGTCGCTCTTCAACCCCGACCGGAGCGTGATCACGGCGGGATGGCGCGGCGCGGAAGCCATGAGCTCCTCGGTGTACGTGCGCACGATCTTCACCGGCCTCCCCGTGGCCCGGGCGAGGTAGTAGGCCAGCGGAATGTCGATGAGGTGGTCCTTGCCGCCGAAGGAACCGCCCACGGTAACCGGACTGAACACGATCCGGTCCTTGGGAACGTCCAGGTAGTCGGCCAACTGGTTGCGCGCGCTGAAGGGGGACTGGGTCGACGCCCATACCAGGACCCGCCCCTCGCCGTCGATTTCCGCCATGCAGGCGTAGGGCTCGATGTAGCCCTGGTGGACCATCTGGGTACGGAACGTGTGCTCGAAGATCCTGTCGGACTCCGCGAACCCCTGCTCCAGGTCTCCCTTGTCCGCGTACACCCGCGACTGCACGTTATGGAGATCCGCCGCCTTGGTGTAAGGGGCGTGGTAGGAGGGATAGTCAGGGTGGATCAACGGGGAGTCGGGCGCCAGGGCCTCTCGCGGGTCGAAGACGGCGGGCAGCTCTTCGTACTCCACCTCCACAAGGCCCAACGCCTCCTCGGCGGTGTCCTTGTCGTCCGCCGCCACGGCGGCGACCTTGTCGCCCACGAACCGCACCCGGTCCTGTGCGAGGACCGGGCAGTCCTTCAGCGTCCGCCCCGTGAGCTTCGGGTCGGCGTCGGCGGCGGTAATGACGGCCCTCACGCCCGGCAGACGCCTGGCCCTGTCCGTGTTGATGTGAAGGATGCGGGCATGCGGGTGGGGGCTGCGGAGGATCTTGCCCCACAGCGCGTCCGGTCGCAGCACATCCGAGGTGAACACGGTACCGCCGGTGACTTTCGCCGTCCCTTCCGCGCGCGCCAAGGGTAACCCGATGGAATGATACTCTGCCATGCCTTATGCTCCGTGGTGCTGCACGCGCGTCCTCCGCGCCGTCGCGCCCGACCGGTGACTACTTCCTGCCCACGACCTCACGAACGGTGGCGACCACGTCGGCCGGCGTTTCCCGGATGACACTGTTGAGCATCTCCGCCACGCGGGCGCCGTCGGCCGGCTCCACCTTGAGCCGCGACCTCTCGGCCTCCCGAATGAAATCCTTGTCCTTCACCATTCCCTGCCATGCGGCCCGGAGCGTCTTCACGCGGTCCTCCGGCGTGCCCGGCGGGGCGAAGTAAGGCAGGCTCACCCGGCCCAGGGCGTTGTTGACGGTCTCGTAGAACACTCCCGGATTGGGGTTCAGGTCGTAGACCGTGGGGACGTCGGCGATGCGCTGGTCCTTCTTGGGCCCGGCCTGCACCAGGGCGGGAATGATCCGTTCCTTGTGCCAGTGCGGGTTGCGCCTCATGACACCGGCCACCGTCTGGGTGCGGCCGTCGATTTCGCCCTGCTCCAGCGCCACGTCGGCCCGCCGGCTTTCGTACCCCGTGATGACCTTGAACTTGAGCCCCAGCGCCTTTTGCCACGCGATGTTGAAGAAGTCGTGGGGCGCACCTCCGCCCTGCGTGCCGATGACGGGAGGCGTCTTCGCCTTCCGGACCGCGTCGAGACTCTTGTAGGCGTCCGCCCTCAGGAAGAGAGCCCAGTTCGACCTGAACCACGCCCCCACCGCGGCGAACTTGCTCATGTCGTATTTGACTCCCTCGGCTTTCGCCAGTTGAAGGAAATTGAGTCCCCCCGGCAGGCTGACAATGGTGAGGCCGTCGTTCTTCGCGATGTTGTACGCGTAGTTGGCCGCGAGCACGGACCCGCCTCCGGGCCTGTTGATCACGATGACCCTGGGTTTGCCGGGGAGGTACTTCCCGAGGTGGCGCGCGACGATCCGGGCTTGCCCGTCCGCGCCTCCGCCCGGTGAATAACCGACGATCAGGCGAAGCGTCTTCCCCTTGTAAAAGGAATCGTCGGCGGCCCTTGCGGTGTCGGAACCCTGGAATCCAAAAGCCCCGATCCACAACAGGACCGCGAACATCATGAGGTAACGGCTTCCGGTGCTGGACATCGTCTTGCCTCCTTGAGTTTGTCTGCCTTGTGCGAACTCTCGCCCGTCATCGGTCATGAGGCCCCGCCAAGGCCCTCGGTCATGTGCCTGAAGACCTTCTCCGCGGTCACGGGCAAATCCGTGATCCGGGCGCCGGTGGCGTCGTAGACGGCGTTGACGATGGCCGGCGCGATGATGCTGATGCCGGCCTCGGCCACCGCCTTGGTGCCGAAGGGTCCGGGTCCCTCGGAGGCCTGCACCAGCGAAGTGGTGAGCGGCGGCAGGTCCCGGACGTTGGGCAACTTGTAGTCGCCGAGGCTCACCGTCGTGGGCCTCCCGTCGTCGAGCACGATCTCTTCCATCAGGGCGTAGCCCAGTCCCTGCACCACGCCCCCGTCGATCTGCCCCTGGTGGATCAGGGGGTTGATGATGTTGGCCACGTCGTAGACGAAGTAGAGCCGGTCCACCGCCACTGCGCCCGTGTCCCGGTCCACGTCCACGTCGGCCACCACCGCTTGAAACGAGTAGACGTCGGGCTTGTGCCCCACGAAACGGCCGTACCCGGTGATGGGTTCCTCGGACAGTTTCGCCAGCTCTCCGAGACCCAGGCGCTTGTCCGGACTTCCCTGGTGGATCACGGCTCCATCGTTCCAGGAGACCTCTTCCGACCCGGTCTTCCAGTACCCGGCCGCGAGAGCGCAAAGCCGCTCCTTCAACACGCGGCTGGATTCGAGGATGGCCTGGCCCTCGATATGCATGCCCCTGGCCCCCTTGATGCCCTGGTCGTAGGGGGCACTGGACGTATCGCGCACTTCGATGAGCACGTCGTCCGGATCGACTCCGAAAGTCTCCGCCACCACCTGCCGGTGCATGATGTAGGCGCCGACCCCTTGATCACCCACTCCGCTCAACAGTCTCAGAGCGCCATTGCGCTCCAGCCGCAACTCGAAACTCGACTCGCCATGGCCCACGTGACGGTCCCCGAACGCGACTCCGCGTCCGGACACCCGCCCGGCCGCGGGCTTGCGGGCGCCGCCCCACCCGGAGATCTCCGCCACCCGGCGCAGCACGTCCACGCCGCGGGCGTCCCGCAGCGATTCGCCGGTGCTCCTCGTGTCGCCGTCCGTGAGGGCGTTGCGCAGGCGGAACTCCAGCGGGTCCATTCCCAGCTCACGGGCCATCATGTCCATGTGGTTTTCCACGGCGAACAGGGTCTGAGTCTCGCCCGGAGCACGGAAGTAACCGCCGGGCACCTGGTTCGTGTAGACGCAGTAACCCTCCAGCAGGGTGTGCGGGATGTTGTACGAGCCCGCCACCATGTAGGCGCCGCTCATGGAGCCTTGCGGGTTCGGCTTGTAGGCGCCGTAGGCCCCGCCGTTGTAGTAGGTCTGGCCTTCCCAGGCGCGCAGCGTGCCGTCCTTCATGACGCCGGTGCGCAGCCGGATCACCGCCGGGTGGCGCGGACTCGCGGCCATCAGCTCTTCCGTGTAGCTCTTCACGAACTTCACGGGCTTCCCGGTGGCGCGTGACAGGTAGTAGGCGGCCGGCACGTGGGTCAGGAAGTCCTTGGCCCCGAAGGACCCTCCCATGTTGCTGGGGTGGATGGTGATGTCGTCTTCCGGAAGCTCCAGGTACGCGGCCAGGACCCTGCGGAGCTTGAACATCGCCTGGTTCGCGACCCATACGGCGACGCGCCCGCCGGCGTCCACTTCCACCGTGCAGGCGTAGGGCTCGATGTACCCCTGGTGCACGAGCTGGGTGCGGAACGTGTTCTCGAAGATGTGGTCGGCCTCTGCGAAGCCCTGCGCGATGTCTCCCTTGTGGGCGCGCACCAGGGTCTGTACGTTGCGCAGGTCCGGCGCCTTGGTGGGAGGACCCTCGTAGCCGGCGTAGTCGGGATGCAGCAGCGGCGCGTCCGGCGCGATGGCTTCCAGGGGATCGTAGACCGTGGGCAGCGGTTCGTACTCCACGTCGATGAGGCCGACGGCTTCTTCCGCCACGTCCCGGTCCACGGCGGCCACGGCCGCGATCTCCTCGCCCACGTAACGCACCCTGTCCCGCGCCAGCAGGGGCATGTCCTTGAGCGTCGCCCCCACCAGCTTGGGGTTCATGTCCGCGGCGGTAATCACCGCCTTGACCCCGGCCAGCCGCCGCGCCTTCTCCACGTCCACCCTCAGGACGCGGGCGTGAGGCATCGGGCTCCGCAGGACCCTGCCCCACAGGGTGCCGGGGCGGACCACGTCGGCTGCGTACTGGCACTGCCCGCTGACCTTGGCGGCCGCTTCGACCCGTGGGAGCGGCTGTCCGATGATCGTTCCTGCCATGGATGATTTCTCCCGATCGCGGCCTGCCTTGGCGTTCCTTCCCGGCGTCGGTCCCGAGGGGCGTTACGAGGATCCGTCCGCCTCCTCCTGGTGGATCCCCAGGCTCTTGAGCAGCGGCTCGTCCGTGTACGAGATGAGGATCGCGTCTTCCCTGGAAGCGGCGTTGACGTGCTCGTGCCAGTGCCATCCGGGTATGACGAAGATGTCGCCGGCGCTCCACTCAAGGCGTTCGTCTTCCACCACGGTGTGGCCGGAGCCGCGGAACACGTAGAAGATGCCCACGGAGCTGTGCCGGTGCCGGCTGGTATGGACCCCGCCCCGCAGCCGCTGGGCGTAGCAGGCGATGGTGGGCATCACCGGCCCGCCGGTGTGCGGATTGAAATACTCCAGCCGGAGGTCGTCGAACTCGCTCGCCTCGGGCGCCGGCATCTCGTTCAGCGCCTGGACCATGTCCCGCCAGGGGTACTTCGTGAGCGGCGAATAGGTCTTGTCCCAGGAGTAGCCCGCCGGCCGCATCCCCGCCACGCGAAAGCGGCGGACCGACGCCTCGTGAAGCTCCTGCTGGGGCTGCTGGGTCTGCCCGGGATAGCGTTCGAAGAAGACCGTATCCATGGCCTGGATCAAGGGGGCGTCCAGGCCGTCGAGCCACAGCGCGGGCTTGTCGCCCTCGTTGCCGTGATCGTGGTAGGTCCACGCCGGCGTCAGGATCACGTCGCCCGGCTCCATCCAGCAGCGCTCGCCGTCCGTGCAGGTGTAGGCCCGTTCCGATTCCAGGATGACGCGCAGCGCGGCCGGCGTGTGGTGGTGCGCCACCGCCACTTCCCCGGGGAGGATAAGCTGGACCGCGCCCACGAGATTGGGGGTGGTGGCGAAGATCCCCTCCTTCTCCAGCCCGGGGTTCATCAGCCCGAGGACCCGGCGCTCGATGTCCTCGGTGCTGACCACGTCCGCCGCCCGCATCATCTCGGCCCTCAACATGGGCCATTTCCACAGATGCGGCACCGCGCGTCCGTGGGTGGGGCGGCGCCTCTGCCGCCACAGCGGAGCGAGATGCTGCCGCTTGACGTCTTCGTAGAAGTCGGACCCTTGACCCTCTCGTTCGCTGGACGGTTCCGTCTTGCTCATCACGTCCTCCGTAGGTCGGAAGGCCGGCATCAGAGGGTAGCCGTGGCGGCTGCCTCGGCCACCGGCATGTGCCGCTTCAGGTTGGGCATCACTTCCCGGGCCATCAGCTCGATGCTCCCCCGCGCCTGGCTCAGTCTCATCTTGCCGAACACCGGGCGCATCATGATCTTGTCGATGCCGAGCAAGTCGCACTGGGAGATGATCTGCTCGGTGACGTAGTCGGGGTCTCCGACGATGGAGATTCCCGACTCCTGGTAGTCCTCGAAAGACCAGTCGCGGATCTCCATCACGCCCACGTGCTCGCCCTTCTTGTAGCCCGTGGAGCGCTCGGTGAAGTAACCGTCCTGGACGTTGCGCTGGTACTTGGCGGGGGCGCCGCCGAACTCCACCGCCGGCCCGCCGATCAGCTCGTCCGCGGCTTCCTCGCGCGCCTGCTCGTTGGTGGGGGCGACATAGATGTCGCGCGAGACGACGCAGTCCTCCGGTCCCGGCGTCCAGCCGCAATGCTCCCGCGCGTAGCGCCGGTAGTAGTCGAAGCTCTCCTTGATCTGTTCCGCCGGGGACCACGAAGCGGCAAGCCGCACGCGGTTGGCCGCGGCCCACTCGATGCTCTCCGCGCTGAAGGATGCGATCCACATCTCCGGGTGGGGCTTCTGCACGGGCCGCGGAAGCATCGCGATGTAGTCGAGATCCCAGTACTGTCCGTGATGCTCGAAGGGCTCGTCGGCCTGCCATGCCCTGAGTATCAGCTCCCACCCCTCCTGGAAGCGCTCCCTGGACTCCTTGGAGGGGATGTTGAACGCCCAGAAGTCACCGCCACGGGTCATGCCCACGACGAGACGGCCGTGACTGAGGTTGTCGAGCATCGCCAGCTCCTCGCCCAGTCGAATCGGGTGGTGCAGCGGCAGGCAGTTGCCCATGAGGCCGATCTTGACTTCCTTGGTCAGAATAGTGGCCGCGGCCGCGAACAGGTTGGGCGAAGGGGAAAGGCCGTTGGCGGCCCGGCTGTGATGCTCGGGAAAGAACACCCCGTCGAAGCCGTACTCTTCGGCGCGAGGGATGAAATCGATGACCTCGTCGTAGATCTCCTGACCGAGCCTCTCATCGTAATCGGAGCCCGCCATCAGGTAGGCGCCCGTTTTCCGTTTCGGGTACCCCACACGCAGGAAAAGCCAAACCTTCATGGTGTTCTCTCCTTCCACGCCCAAGTGCGTCAGTTGAACGGGAATACCTCGGCCATGGACGGCCGGCGCGGCAGCAGCCCGTCAGCGGACAGATAGTCCAGGCATGTCTCTATCGTGCGGACGTGCAACGGGGTCGCGCGGCATTGGTTCGGATCGACCCCCAGCAATTCCAGCTCACGCTCGCAGGAATCCTTCTCGTCCGGGCTCATGTAACGGGTGGCCTCGCGGGCAGCCCGGTCGAAAGCGTCCACCACGGCCTCGCACAAGCCCCGGTTCGCTTCGGCGATCTCACGTCGAAGCCCCAGGAAGTGATAGAGGGGATAGATCTCCGTTCGCTTGAACCACGAGACGTGGGCCGGGGCGTCGCCGATGGGGAAGCAGAGGTCGGAGCTGTTCGCCACCATCGCCTCCAGGTCGCCGTAGGGGTCCGGGCTCTTGCCCGCGCCCGCGGCCGCCACCCAGTTGTACCAGTGCCCGCCCGCACCCCCGGGGTAGATCACCGCGTCCAGGTCACCGGAACCGAGCCGGGGCAGCAGCTCCGAGGACTTGAACCGGCCTCGCTCCGACAGGTAGGACCACTCCCCGCCCATGGCCCCGTCGCTCTCGATGGGCTCCGCCGCCACCCAGCGCACGTCCTTGCGCTCGACACCGAAGTCGTCCGCCAGCAAGCCCCTGAGAAACACGCTGGTGGCCCCGAGCACCCGCCCCATGCCGACCCGGCGGCCGCGCAGGTCGGCCGGCGTGAGCCCGGCCCGCATGACGAGCTTCCGATGGATCATCCCCCGCGTCACGAAGACCGGAAGCGCCACCAGGGTCTGTTCCAACCCCTTGGAAAGCCGGACGAGGAAATCGGGGATGACCTGCTCGGTGCCGGCGTACTGTTCCTCCACCTCGCCGCGCAACCGCCTCGAGGTCCGCGCGTCGAACACCGCGGGCTCCAGCTCGACGGGGAAACCGTCCACCTTGACGCTGCCGTCCAGCAACGCTCGGGTCCAGCAAACATCGGGTATCTGAAGGAGCAGGGAAGACATGGAGATCGTCTAGCTTTCCTTTGCCTGGTAGATCTGGATCACGTTGCCTTCGAGGTCCGCGATAAACGCGATCCACCCGTGCGAGACCTCCTGCACGTCGTGAACGATGGAGACCCTCCGTTCCCGGTAGGTCTCGATCAGCTCCGTGATGCCCTCGGCCACCTGGAAACTGGGGACGCACCCCACCCGGCCGCGCGGCTCGCGCGCCGCACGGCCGCCTTCGTGCAGGACCAACGGCGGCCCCGAGGTGGAAAACTCATGGTTCACGCCCGCCACCCCTCCGATGCGAACGAAACCCAGCACATTGCGGTAATAGTCGGCGGCGGCCTCCAGGTCCTCCACGTAGACCAGGATGCGGCGCGCGGCGAAGAGTGCTGCCTCATCCATCCCGCCCCCTCGCCTTCGCGTCCGCGGCGGCGCCATGCTCCACTTGCCGCGAACCGGCGTCGGACATCCCCGGCCCGCGCCCCAAGGGCTCGAAGAAGTAGCGCTGCAGCAGGCTTCTTCCCAGGTCGATGATGTCGACGCGCAACTGTTCCGCGGTCACCTCGTCCTTGGAGCGAAACGCCATGCAGATGCCGCGATACGCTTCGGCCACGTGGCCCATGTAGCCGGGCACCGAAACGTGAAACGACCGGTAGCGCGCACAGGGGAAGCCCATCGTCTCGATCAGGCGCGCCAGCCGGGGCGAGAGTGATTTGCTGGCGATGAACCGCTCGACGCGGCTTCGGACCGCCAGAAAACCGGGACGGTCATCCTCCGCCGCCGCGGTGGCCAGCCCCGCCGCCAGCGTCTCCAACTCGGTGACGTCCTCCCCGGTCATCTTCTGGCAAGCCAGCTTGACGGCCAGCCCCATGAGGTGCCCGTGGATGAGGTAGAGCTCGTCCGCGTCTTCCGGAGTCACGTCCGCCACAAAAGTGCCGCGTCCCTGCCGGTAGACCACGAGACCGTCCCGCTCGAGGATGCGCAGCGCCTCCCGGACGGGCGAGCGGCTGATGCCCAGACTCGCGGCGATCTCCGGCTCCCGGATGCTCTGGTTGGGCCGCAGGCGGTCCGCCAGGATCTCACCGGTGAGGTGGTCCAGGGCCTTTTGCACGAGGTTGTTTCGGGAGCTTGACAGAGCAGATGCCTTTCCCTAGTCTACAGTTCCCAGTCTACAACTTTGTCGACAAAACAGTATACAGTTGCAGCAACGCTGTCAAGGGAGGTTTTCCATGCAGGTCATCGATGGCGACGGTCACGTGAACGAGCTGGCGCGGAACGAGGAGCTGGTGAAGTACATGCCTAAGGGTTGCCGGGCGTGGCAGACCTTTCCGGTGCTCGACCACCTCCACTTCCACTACCTGAAGCCCGCTTTCGGGCAGAAGGAGTTCGGCAATCCCGGTCCGAAGGAATGGCTGGAGTTCCTGGAGCAGACGGGAATCGACTGGTCGGTGCTCTATCCCACCTGGGGTCTGGCCATGGGACGGCTCGTGTCGATGGAGTGGGCCATCGCCGCCTGCCGCGCCTACAACAACTGGCTCTACGATACCTTCCTCAACCACAGCCCGAACCTCAAAGGGGTGGCGCTGATCCCGATCCAGGACGTGGATGCCGCCGTGGAGGAGCTGCGCCGCGCCGTCACGCAGCAGGGGATGATCGGAGCCATGCTGCCCTCCAACGGAGAGGGCCTGCAGAACCACCTGGGAGCGAAGCTCTACTGGCCCATCTACGAGGAGGCGGAGAAGCTCAACTGCTCCCTGGCCGTGCACGTGGGCGCCCTGCACCACCTGGGCATGGACACCTTCAGCAC
The DNA here is from genome assembly GCA_022823055.1 of Candidatus Binatia bacterium. GTDB lineage: Bacteria > Desulfobacterota > Binatia > UBA9968 > JAJDTQ01 > JAJDTQ01. The sequence continues at coordinate 17,471 of JAJDXX010000068.1, forward strand.
CTACTATCCGGTCCACGCCATCGGGCATCCCATGGGCATCATGATCCAGGCCGCCGCGATGGTCTCCCACGGGGTCTTCGAGCGGTTTCCCGGGCTCCGCGTCGGGTTTCTCGAAGGAGGATCCACCTGGGTGCCGTTCTTCCTGGACCGGCTCGACCGGTCCCATCACGAGGGCCACATGCAAGTGGACCTGGACGGCGAGATTCTCGGCGGCCCCAAGCTCGGGGAAAAGGCCAGCGACTACTTCCGCACGCAGATGCGGGAGGGCAGGATCTTCATCGGCTTCGACGTGGACGACGGCGGCCTCGGGTTCGCCGTGCAGAACGCCGGCAGGGACGGCTTTCTCTTCGGCAGCGACTTCCCGCACGAAGTCTTCGACGCCGACAAGTGCCGCCACGAGATCGACGAGCTGCTTGCGCGCGAGGACCTGTCCGAGGAAGACAAGGAAGCCGTTCTGAGCGGGAACGCCAAGAGGTTGTACCAGCAGCCGGAGGTTTGAAGGGGTCTCCCGTGACGGCGAGATCTCTCGTACATCATGCCGGTACGACCAGCGTGAAGGCGCCTCTACCTGCTGCTATTGCCCGTCCTCTACCACGTCATTCTCGCGAATGACGTCTGCGATAACGGGGTTCAATAGATGCCAACGTTGCCCGATTCGCTCAAGATCACCCTTTATTATGACGGGGGCCTTCTCCTTGTGGGCCAAAATCGCCCGCTCATAGTCCGATTGCCGTAGAACAGTCTTTACAGATTGATTCCGGCCCTCAATGAACGCTAGCAGAGTCACCGTCCCGTCTACCTCTGCCTCGTCACGGGCCAGCGTCCGTACGATACCAAAGATGTCCACATCTGGACGCGGTTCGCGGTCACGAAACGAACGCGCAGCTTCCCGCAAGACAGGAACATCTGAACCGGAGAAACGGACAACGTTTCGCGCAACACTTACCGGACGAGTCCGAGCCCATGTAACACTGACGTTCAAGAAAGGGAATGGGTCTATGACCTCTACAAGAGCCTCGCACAAGTTGGCGCTCACCCCCAGTTCGACCGCCCTTGCGAAGGCATCCGCCTCTCCTCCGACCGTTCGTTCGGCAGCCTCACGAGTTGCGGCGAGTGCGCTGGCCAGACGTTTCGTAATTTGCCGCTCAAACGGATCGTCGTCTAAAGCCACTTCGTCAATAAGCGCGTGCTGAATCACGGGTGGGACTACGGGACTCAGGAGCGTCACTACGAAACTCCCCTGTTCAGTCTGTCCCAAGCGAACCTGCTCCAGATAGGTGTTCGCTTCCTTGTTCGCCCCGGCCCTGTAGACGCGCTGAGGGTTCTGCACCGAACAGGCCGCGGCCAAGAGCATATCGCGAGCCCCGTGCATAAGCCGGACGCCGTCACTGGCGGTCACGCTTCCGTCTTCCCCCTCCGAGGCTCGGACCCTAATTACATCGCGATCAGCGGTAACCAAGTCGCGGTAAAGCGCCAACTCGTCAAGCTCGGCTGCCTTAGCGAAGATTTCCAAAAGGCGTGACACCACGCTGGCATAGTCCCCAAGGGACTGATGCCGAGGCAGAAGAATCTCAGGCAACCCCTCCGCCGTATAGACATCGGAATGATCCCCATACGTCCCGGTTTTGGTCCAACCGAAACTGCGTGCGTAAGCGGACAGAGCCCCTGGGGAGATTTCGCTCAAGGCCTTCCTGTCCCGGATGTTGGCGATCATGTGATCTTCCCCCCTCGTGATTGCTCCATTAGGGCACGCAATCCTTCAATGTCAAAGCGATTTTCTGGGGGTATGTGGACGGTAACGGATGACCGATTCGGCTTCTCTTCATAGCCCGCAAGGCTAAGCCAAAAGGCACACCGTCGTAGCACCAGTTCTTCCTCGGTGATTGTCATCCAATCGCCCCGTTCCGCCGGCAGGTCAAGCACGACGAGAAGTCTCGGCGTTTGAGTGTCGATGCGCAACAGATCGTAGTTCCGTTGCTTCAATGGAAAGTGGAAAAATCCGTCCGTGGCCTTCTTCAAATTGACGGTGGCCTTTAGCTGCAGATCCAGCGTGGGTCGCATGTCGCCTCCCGCGTGTATCCGGAGATCGACACCATCCCGATCCAGTTCACAGGTGCCCGTGACGTAACCTGCCCGTACTGCCACAGCCTGCACATAGACCCGCGAAAGGGCTTCTTCTTCATCGGTCGACGTCAGGAGCACATCTGTCATACCGTCGCCTTGATGCCCGCTTCCACGTCCCCGGCCCTAAGCCCGCCTGAGATGAGTGGGGTCAAGAGTACGTCTCGAACCGTCGCAAGGGTGTTGGATTCTCTCATGTTGACGATCATCCGGGCCACATAGTTTCCCTTCTTGGGGACCATCGCCACAAGAATTCAACTTACCAGATTTCTGAGACAACTCCTTCTGTATTGCCCTGGAATGGTGCGGATAGGGGGGTGCTTTGAATTAGTCCACTAACCGCAAGTTTATTTGGTTTTTCGGGTGTTCTTCTCCGGATTCCCTACGGCCTTCCCCAGCCGTATGTCGCGCCACTACCGGGTCACCCACCACCAGGCTGCCGGTACGCGATCTCGAACGAGGCGTCGCTCATCCACCGCTTGAAGCTCTCGTTGTCCATGAACTGCTTGAAGAGCTGGGTGTCGTCCTTCATCAGCGAGGTCATCACACGCGCCAGGGCTTTGTCGTGCTCGATGCGGGCATTCTGCTTGTCCGAGTTCTGCAGGGCATTCTTGAAGGCGGTGTCCGCGGCCACCCGGGCGGGGATAGTCTCGGTGATGAGTTGGCGCACGCGGTCGGCGTCTTCCCAGGCGATGTTGCCGAACTGTTCGTTGAAGATCCGGACGATGTTGGAGAGGCTGTCCATTTCCGGACCGGAAATCTGCCCGCCCCCGGTGGTAGGCACGGGGCCGATCTCGGCGTCCTCGTCGGGGAGCATGATCTTCTGCATCGCCTGCTTCTCGGCCCGGTAGCTGTCCAGGTCGATGGCGTCGAGGATGCCCTTGGAGAGGTCGTCCTCCTCGGGGGCCGGCAGTTTGGAAACCAGGAAATTCAGGAAGATCGACCGCTTCTCCCAATCGGCGTTGGTATAGGGCAGGACGCACGAGAGAAAGCTGTAGGTGCGGATGAAGCCCTTGGCCTTGCCCTTGAACGCCACCTGGCCGTCTTCCTTGAGTTCCTGCTTATAGACCGCCACGCAGGCATCGAGGATCGGATCCAGCTCGTCGCGTTCGGCCCCGCCCAGGTAGCGTCTCACGAAGTCGTCGACCTGCTCCTCGGAGTACACCTGGGCGCGATCCAGGTCGGCCTGTAGGTCATGCAGCTTGTTGGGGTCGGTCTCGTCAGCCAGGATCGTCGCCCGATAGAAATCCGCGAACCCGTCGCGGATGGTGTCGGCGTCGTTCAGAAAATCCAGCACGAATACGTCGTGCTTCTTGGGGTGCGCCCGGTTGAGCCGCGAGAGGGTCTGGACCGCCTTGATGCCGGAGAGCGTCTTGTCCACGTACATGGTGTGCAGCAACGGCTCGTCATACCCGGTCTGGAACTTGTCGGCACAGACCAGGAAGCGGTAGGGGTCTTCCCGGAACCGCTCGGCGATCCGGCCCGAGGGGAAGCCGTTCAACGACGCCTCACTCACCTTCGCTCCGCCCAACTCGTGCTCGCCGGAGAAGGCGACCAGGGCCTGGTAGCGGCTCTTGCGCTCCCGCAGGTAGTCGCGGATGGCGTGGAAGTACTGGATCGCCCGCTCGATGCCGTTGGTGACCACCATTGCTCGGGCCTGTCCGCCGACCTTGCCTTGGGCCAGGACCTGCTCGTGGAAGTGGTCGACCATGATCTCGGCCTTGAGACGGATCGCGTGGTCGCTGCCCTCCACGAAGCGCCGGAGCTTCTTCTGCGCCTTCCGTGTATCGAACCGCGGGTCGTCCTCTACTGTCTTGGCCAGCTTGTAATAGCTGTTCACCGGCGTGTAGTGCGCCAGCACGTCCAGAATGAAGCCCTCCTGGATGGCCTGCTTCATGGTGTAGGTGTGAAAGGCGTGATGCCGGACCGTGCCGTCGGCCTGGGGGTCGGGGTTGCCGAAGATCTCCAGGGTCTTGTTCTTGGGCGTGGCCGTAAAGGCGAAGTAGCTGGCGTTGGGGAGCAGCTTGTGCGACTCCATGAGGCGGTTGATCTGATCTTCGTAAGTCTCTTCCTCGCCTTCCTCACCGGCCTGGGAGAGCGCCTGCGCCATGGCCGCGCTGGCGCGGCCGCCCTGGCTGGAGTGGGCCTCGTCGATGATGATGGCGAAGCGCCGTCCGCGCTGCTCGTTGCCGATTTCGTCGAGGATGAAGGGGAACTTCTGTACGGTCGAGATGATGATCTTCTTGCCGGACTCGATGAACCGGCGCAGGTCGCCCGAGTGCTCGGCATGCCCGAGTGTCGCGCCGATCTGGGCGTACTGTCTGATGGTGTCGCGAATCTGCTTGTCGAGAATGCGCCGGTCCGTGACCACGATGATCGAGTCGAAGACCGGGGCGGCGTCCTTCAACAGTCCGATCAGTTGGTGGGCCAGCCAGGCAATGGAGTTGCTCTTGCCGCTGCCCGCCGAGTGCTGGATCAGATAGCGTCGGCCCACGCCGCGCGTCCCGGCGTCCTCCAGCAGCCGGCGTACGACGTCGAACTGATGGTAGCGCGGCCAGACCTGGGTTTTCTTCTTCTTGCCGGTCTTCTCGTCTCTTGACTCCACCACCTGGGCATAATTCTCCAGGATGTTGGTCAGGCTCTCCCGGGCCAGCACGCCGCGCCACAGATAGTCGGTCTTGAGTCCGTTCGGGTTGGGCGGATTGCCCGCGCCGTCGTCCCAACCCCGGTTGAAGGGCAGGAACCACGAGGACTTGCCCTGGAGGTGGGTGCAGAAGCGGACCTCGCCCTCGTCCACGGCAAAGTGGGCCACGCAGCGGCCGAACTCGAACAGCTTCTCGCGTGGGTCGCGGTCCTTCTTGTATTGCTGGACCGCATCGTCCACGGTCTGCTTGGTCAGGCTATTCTTGAGCTCGAAGGTGAAGACCGGCAGGCCGTTGATGAACAGTCCGATGTCCAGCGCCCGCTGGGTTTCATCGCGGCTGTAATGCAACTGGCGGGTGACAGTAAAGCGGTTCTGCGCGAAGCGTTCCTGCGCTTTTTTGTTCCCCAGCGACGGTGTGCCGTAAAACAGATCCAGGTCATGCACTTGATGCTTGATGCCGCGGCGCAGCACGTCGATGGTGCCACGCTTGGATATTTCCCCCTGGAGCCGGGCCAGGAACTTCCGCCGCGTCGGGCCATCTTCGGACAGTCCCAGCGATGCCGCGGCCTTGGGTTGGGTGGCACGCAGAAAGGCGGAGAGCTGGACAAGGTCGACGCAGTACTCGCGGTCGTAGTCGTGGAAGTTACCGCCGCTCCAGCCCACGCCGCCGTAGCCCGTCGGGGGTTCGGCCACCGTGCCCGCCGCGGGCGGCTCGCAGGCATGGCCGGCCAGCGCGGTACAGATGACGCGTTCGAGGCCCCGTTCGGAGGTGTCAGTTATCATGCCTGGGCCTCTTCGGCGGTGGCGTTGGTTTCGTCGAGATCAGCCTCGGGGCCGGTGTCGAGGTTGTCGTCCAAGGTGTCTTCGGCAGCGAAGGGATCGACCTCGGGCAGTTCGGCCGCCGCCTCGCGCACGTCGAGCTTGCCGGTGACGACATCGGCGATCAGGCTGGTGCGGTATTCGTGGAGGAGGGCGATTTGCCGCTCCGTGCGACCGATCGCATTGCTGAGTCCGTTAGTTTCCTCGGATATTACCTCGAGGATGGATAGCTGATCGGCAAGAAGTGGAAGCGGGATTGGAAACGCGTGTAATATGGCTCCGTTGGTAGACGCGAGGTTCGTAGTCTTCTTTGCCGTAAGCTGGAAATATGTCCGTCCAACTTGTGAGGACATAAGTCCAACCAGAAATTCCGGGTTCAAGACCTTTTGTTTGCAACGCACGGCAAAGATATGATTCTGATGTAAACATCCAGGAATCTCATCTTGCCACACACACCCGCGCCCCAACTTGTCGATATCTCCCCCTTCTGTCATGAGGACATCGCCACGCAACAAGGTGGCCCTATCTACCTCATGTAGCGGGACATCAATGAACTTAACGTGGGCAAGCTCCAAACGACCCGTCTGAACGTTAGCCACTCTTAGGTATGGTCGGGATACTGTTCGCGTGCTCCTGTAGTCCTTCCCCAACGTGAGCCCTGTCTGAACCTGCGCGACGTCTTTGAGCCTTACAAGTCTCCAATGCGCCGGCACCTCCCCTAGCCACTCCACTCCGGAGGGCTTGTAGGCCTGGTAGGGCTGGCCGGTGCGGACGTCGATCTGGCCGGTGACGGCCCGGTGGATGATGGCCTGCTTCTGCTCCTCCAGCAGCGCAATCAGCTTCTGCTTGGCGCGGATATAGCGCCGGATGCGCCGGTCGGCGTGGTGCAGGAAACGGACGACCACGGTCTGTTCGCCTGGAGGTGGCACCAAGAATGAGATTTCACGCATACGCGACTCCGCTAAATCCCACTGGGCAATGCGTACACCATCGGATGCTCGCGCGAAGGCTGGGACATACGCTCGAGACCGAATTGCGGTATGGAAAAACTCGGTCTCCACCCCCGACACCTCGTAGACAAAGTAGGCAGGGCTGACGATTCCATCGTGGCGAGACACACCATATGAACCCTGCCATGCCTTCATTTTGCCGTGAAACAGAATCGGTAACAAGGCGAGGAGGGACAGGCGTGGCCTCGGGGATTCGAGGTTGGCTGTTGACGCCGATACGGGCGTGGCGGCGGGAGCGGGTGGGCTACCCCGA
>JAJDXX010000178.1 GCA_022823055.1 Candidatus Binatia bacterium
GGAAGAACATGAACCACAATACGGCCCACGCCGCCCAGCAAAGTCCGAACCAATAACCCCACAGCGTGGTGGCATTGATCAGGGTATCCAATGCCACCGGCACCACCGTGATGGCAACGAAGAGACTGTACCAGCCCAGGCCACGGCCATCGACATCGTGGAATCTGTTGTAGGCCACCCACAGGTAAGTGAAGGTGAAAAGAAGCGTCAGCGCCGCGGCCTTGATCGACGTCGCATCCGCATTCGGCCCGAAGGCGAGAAACGCCGAAACCAGCGCCGTGAGACCGCCGACAAAGATATTGATGATGGCGATCTCCCGATCACCGATACGGCCCATCAGCCAGATGCCGTTCAGGAAAAGAACGGACCCGACGTACAACAGTGCAAGTCCCAAGAGCATTGTTCAAGCCCTCCGAGTGTCACAGTTCTCAGTTCGGCCGGTTCGGGGAACGCCCGCTCGACGCTGAAAACGCCGAGCGGGCGCTCGCCGTCCGTCACTCAGGGAATGACGAGGTGGAGACGAGGCGAAACATCGCCCCTCTCCGCCGAAACCGTCAACTGCAAGACGTGACGTCTACACCGCTGACCTGGACCGTCGGTCCGGAAGCGCTCGGCCGGACATCGAAATCGAAGATTTCCGTTGGAACGGCAAGCGTGCAACAGGCGTTCGGAATATCGACGATTCCGCTGATCCGACCCTCCACCGGAGCCGTGCCCAGTATCATGTAGGCCTGCTCGCCCGAATAGCCGAACTTCTTGAGGTATTCGATGGCGTTCAGACAGGCGCGCCGGTACGCGACCGTCGCATCGAGGTATTTCTGGGACCCGTCATGCTCATCGACGCACACCCCTTCGAAGATCAGGTAGTCGGAGTAATGCGGCTCGACCGGGCTCGGCTTGAAGATCGGGTTGGTGATCCCGTACTTCTCGACGCCGCCCTTTATGACGTCGACGCCGATGTCGATCCATCCGGCCATTTCGATGGCGCCGCAGAAGGTGATTTCACCGTCCCCCTGGGACCAGTGGATGTCACCCATCGACAGCCCGCCGCCCGGCATGAAGACCGGGAAGTAGCAGCGCGAGCCACGCGAAAGGTTCTTGATGTCGCAGTTGCCCCCGTGCTCCCGCCCCGGAACCGTCCGCGCGCCCTCCTGCCCCGCGGCCTGAGCCGCCGCACCGGTCATTTGCCCCATCAGTGCCGTCGTGGTCCCGGCGAGTCCGTCCGGCAACGTGCACAACGGCGGCACGCGGTTCGGATCGGTTCTGAACAGGGCCGATTCCCGGTCATTCCAGCGCTTCAACAAATCGGCCGAAGGCAGGGTGCCGATGAGTCCGGGATGGATAAGCCCGGGGAAGCGGACGCCGGGTATGTGGCGGGTGGTGGTGTAGATGCCGGAAAAGTCCCAGCACGCCTTGCGTGCCACGGGATAGTGCTTGTCGAGGAAACCGCCGCCGTTCTCCAGCGCGAAGATGCCGGTGAAGCCCCACTGCGAGTCCTCGAGCCAGCCGATGTCGTTGATGTCCACGACGAGAAGGTCGCCGGGCTCGGCCCCTTCGACACCGAACGGGCCGCTCAGGTAGTGCACCTTTGAAAGGTCGACATCGCGGATGTCGTTGGCCGACTCGTCGTTGTGGATCTGTCCGCCGGTCCAATCGTAACATTCGACCCGAAACTCATCGCCGGGCTTGAACTGTTCCACGATGGGAATGTCCGGATGCCAGCGATTGTGGGTCTTGACCGCTTGATCCTCAGGCCATTTGTCCATTTCCGCCCGAAACACCGTATTGGCCATCGTTCGTTCCTCCTCCTGTGCTCTGTCTCTGACTTCTGTCGAGTTGAGTTCCGAGTTGCCGTACGAGTTCGAGTAGCCTATTGCAAATCCACCAGTCCGTGTTTCCGCTGTTCCCTCCTTTCGTGTTGGAGCGCGAACGCGCCGTCCTCTGTCACCGCACGCGGTTAAACGAGTCGACGCTATCACAGCCGGGAAAGGAGTACAACGAAAATCAGGCTTGACAACCGTCAAATGACAACGTTAAATAATAACGAGTTATCATTATCGACACAGGGCAACACTGCGCGTTCTGGGTGACGAATCACGCCGGACAGGACACTAGGAACAAAGCCGAAGTCGCAACTCCTGAAGGGCTTGGTGGAACAGCTCCGGGTCCTTGGACAGGGCGGTCTTGTAGAGGGCGTAGCGTTCGTGACCGGCCCAGCGGCTCCATTCGGCGGGGGTCACGCCCGTCCCTTCCGCCGCGCTGCGCGCGGCAACCGCCTCCGGCACGGCGACGGCGCTCCACGCGTCCGCGTCCAACGCCGGACAGCGCTCGGCCGCGACGCCCGCGCGAGTCCGGGCCAGCGCGTCGAGGAACGCCGCGAACACCTCCCGCTCCTCGTCCGTGTCCGCCGGCAGGTGGCACAGCGCCCTCCGCTCTTCCATGCTGAAGGCGCGCCAGGTGTTCAGCGACACCCGGATTCCCGTCAGGTCGAGCTTCAACCGCACGTGGAACGGCAGCCGCTCCAGGGTGGGATAGAATGCCGCCTCGAATTGGAACCGGTGGAACATCGCGATGGCCTAGTGCCGCGTCCGGGTGCGCTTCACTTGAAAGCCTGCTCCCGCGTCCCCTTCAGGAAACGGATGCCCCACACCATGAGGATGGAGACCACGAAGTTGCCGAAGGCGATCATGAACGGGACCGTGTAGTTGCCGAAGACGTCGTGCAGGAAGCCGCCGAGCCATATCCCCACAGCGCCTCCGACGCCGATGCTCAAGGTGAAGTAGCCGTAAATCGCGCCGAAGTCACGACCGAGGAAAACGTCCGCGGAGATGGCCGAGAGCACCAGCGCGCGGGAACCCTGGCCGAGCCCGTAGCAAGCGGCGTACGCATACAGCAAAATGGGATAGCTGGTGTCACCGGCCGCCACCAGCGCCAGGATTCCCGCGGACGACACCAGTTGCACCAGCGTGTATGTCATCTGGTGGCTCAGCACGTCGGTGAGAAACCCGAAGAGAACCCGGCCGAAGATGCTGAAGACCCCCATGAGCCCGAGGATGGAGGCGGCAAAAAAAGCGTCGTAGCCGATGTCCACGGCGTGCGCCACCTGGTGGTTGGTGATGATCTGATTGCCCATGCTGGCGAACACGCGCGACACGAAGAGCAGCCAGAACATCGTGCTGGTCAATGCCTCCCAAACCGTCCACTCCCCGCCCGCTGCCGCGGGCTCCGCCTCGGCCTTCCGCGGCGAGGGTGGATCGCGCGGCATGAGAACGCCCGAGGGCAGCACCACCAGAACGAACGCCATCACTCCCATGGCCACGTAGGCCAGACGCCAACCCCAGATGTCCACAAAAAACTGTGCCACCGGCAGCAGCACGGCGATGCCAAGGCCGCCGCCGGCCCACGCCAGCCCCATGGCCAAGCCGCGGCGGCGGGTGAACTGGCGCGCGATGATGGCCACGTGGGGGACCATGCCCATGAGCCCGAGTCCCAGCGCCGTGACCACTCCGACCCAGATGTAGAGTTGCCACAGCGAGGTGACCGTGGCGCTGAAGCCCAGACCCACGGCCAGCAGGATCCCGCCCAGCACCAGGGTCTTGCGCGAACCCCAGCGGTCCACGAGGGAGCCCGCCACCGGCATGGAGAACCCTTCCACCAGCACGGAGATGGACAGCGCCGTGGCGGTGACGCCCCGGGACCAGCCGAAGGCCTGGAACAGGGCGACATAGAACACCGCGTAGGTACCGCGAATACCGCGGTTGAAGCCCATGTGCAGAAAGCCCAGGGCGACCTGGCCGACACGCTGCGCCGTGGTGGGAGTTGAATCTTGAATGGGCCTCTACCTCCTGAGGAAACTCTGCTCTGCTACCTGCGAGAATGGTAGCCCTTTAAGATGTCGCTTCGCTACGCCTGTTCCGAGCCTGTCGAAATGCGAACGACTTCGCAGAGGGTGGACGCATGCCGCGCCCACGTGAGAGTCCAGGGCGCCTGCTACAGGAACTCGTCCGTCCAGGCGTCGTACCGCTCCTGGTCCAGGACGAGCTTCATCACGTCGGGAGACGCGGCCCTGTCCTTGAGCCCGGCGGGCGGGTGTCCGGCGCGCAAGTGCGTGTAGGCGTCCTGGAGCGCGCGCACCGCCACCTGGAACGGCATGTGGCCCTGGAGAGCGATGCGCACGCGGTTGGCGGCCAGGAACTCCCGGTCGTGCAGTTCCGGCGGCGTGGTGCCCAGCACCACCGGCAACGACGTCATGGCGTGGATGGCGGCGACCTGCTCGCGCGAGCGCACGCCGGTGAAGAACACGCCGTCGGCACCGGCCGCCTCGCACGCCTTCACGCGTTCGGCCAGGGCGTCGACCCCCTGGGTCGCGAGCACGCCGGTGCGTCCCAGGACTACCAGCTCCGGGTCCGTGCGCGCCGACACCGCCGCGCGCACCTTGCCGGCGAACTCTTCCAGCCAAACGAACTCGTCGTGCTCCTGTCCGAAGGCCCTGGGCAGGCGCGTGTCCTCGATGGTAAGCGCGGACACGCCCGCGGCCTCCAGTTCCGCCACCGTGCGCATGACGCTCAGGGCGTTGCCGTAGCCGTGGTCCGCGTCCACCATCAACGGCAACCGGCCCGCGCGCGTGATGCGGCGCGCCTGTTCCGCGAACTCCGTCAGGGTCAGAACGACGATGTCCGGCGCCGCCAGCACGGTGGCCGAAGCCGTGGAGCCCGCCAGCATGGCGACCTCGAAGCCGGCGGCCTCGGCGAGACGCGCGGATACCGGATCGAAAACGGAAGCCGGGTGGTAGCACTCACCGCCCTGGAGCAGCTCGCGGTACTGCCGGCGGCGTTCGGTGGCGGTCACGATGTTCTCCTCGACGCGGGTGTATGTTCCGTGCCCGGCCGAGTCCCGAACACCACGCCGCTTCTCAATGGCTCGGATTCAATCGCAGATAGTCGTAGCGGTCGCCGGACACGACGCTCACCTCTTCGACCCGGACTCCCTTGAGGACATTGAGCGGAACGCTGACTCCGGGGGCGCCCAAGGCCCAGACCTTGCGGTAGAGGTCCGCCAAGCCCTGCACCGGCTCGCCGCCCACGCCCGCGATGAGTTGCCCGGCCTCAAGGCCCGATCGCGCCGCCGGCCCTCCCTTCGATACACGACGGACCATGACGTGTCCACCCACCGCTTCCATCTGCGCGCCGAGCCACGGCCGCCGTCGGGTGGAGGAAAACCCCTTCACCGTCAGGTCCGACAGGATCGGCTTCAGCAGGTCGATGGGCACGAACATGTTGCCCGGAACGGGCTGGCCCGGGATTGCCTCCGGCACCTGGAGCGAGCCGATGCCAAGCAGGCGGCCGCTCCGGTCGATCAACGCGGCGCCGCCGAAGTTGGCGTGGTGCGGCGCGGTGAAGATCGCCTTGTCCAGCAGGTATTCCCAGTAGCCGGCGAACTCCCGCCGCGACACCACGTAGGCGCCCTGCCCCGACGGACCGTTCTCCGCATGGCTCAGGATCAGCACCTCCGCGCCCTGGTCCAGGCTTTCCGACAAGCCCAGCGACAAGGGCTGCGCACCTCCCACCACGGACAAGGCGCGGAGCAGACCGAATCCCGAGGCGTGATCGTAACCCAGGACCTTGGCCGGCACGGTCCTGCCCGCGGAGTCGGTGACCTGCACCTGCGAAGCCTCCAGGATCAGGTAGCCGATGGTGAGGACGAGGCCGCTGGAATCGATGATCACGCCGCTGCCCTCGCGCAACGGCCCGAGGGTGCGGGCTGTTCGCGCCTCCGCCGGCACCTGCGCGCGCACCTTCACGACGGCGTCGAGCGTTTCGGCCGTGAACTCCTGTGCCCGGACCGCCGAGGGGACCGCAAGGAACAGGACGAGAATGACGAGGACGAACCTCTTGCTCATGAGACACCTCCGCGGCGCCCAATGTCGGATGCACGCTCCCGGCGCCGTGGCAAGCGCGGGCGCCATCCGCCTGAGCACATCTTACACTCTTTTTCGCGCGCGTGCTGCGCTTCATGGGCCGGCAAATTTGACACCGTCGCCTCGACGATGGAGGATGAGACATGCTTCGCATCGGCGCCAGCAGTTGCCTCCTGGGCCACCGGGTCCGCTACGACGGCGGCCACAAGCGCCACCGGACCGTCACCGAGACATTGTCGCGCTACTTCGAGATCATCACCGTATGTCCGGAGATGGAAGTAGGGATGGGAGTGCCGCGAGAGCCCGTGGACCTCATCGGAAACCCGTTCGCACCGCGCATGATCGGCCAGCGTTCCGGCCGTGACTGGAGTGGGATCATGCAGCGGCATGGGAGGCGGCGGGCAGCCGAAATGGAGCGCCTCGGGATATGCGGGTTCGTGCTGAAAAAGGGCTCGCCGAGTTGCGGGCCGGATGGAATCCCGGTGCGCCCCGGATGGGGGGAGGCGCCCGTGGTGCCCGGCCGCCACGCGCCTCCCGCCACGGCCCCCGGTACCGCCAGCGGCCTGTTCGCGCGGGCGCTGACGGACGCGCTGCCCTTGTTGCCCGTGGAAGCGGAAGACCGGCTGGACGACGCGTCGGTGTGCGAGAACTTCATCGAGCGGGTCCACGCGTATCGGGAGTGGCGCGAGTGCGCCGCCGAAGGGCCATCCGTGTCACGGCTCACAGAGTTCCACGCGTCCCACAAGCTCATCCTGCTGGCGCACGGCGAGCGGCACCTGCGGCTCCTCGGGCGCTTGCTGGCGAAAGCCGGGAACGACGCCCCGGAGGACGTGGCCGCGCGTTACGGCAGCGCATTCATGGAAGCACTGAAACAGCCCCTCGTTCGTCATTCCCGCGCAAGCGGGAATCCAGGAGGGGTGGAGTGGGGAAACGCCCCGCAAGGACCCCTCCACCACCCCTGGATTCCCGCTTGCGCGGGAATGACGGAGGAGGGCGGAAATGACGGAGGAGATGCCCCTTGTCAGTCCGATCGCTGTAATACTCGGCCAGGCTCCTAGCGCACGATCAGGACGGGACAGGCGATGGCTTCGAGAACTTCCCGGCGGCGGGGTGCGTCGAGGGCGGGGCAGTCGGCGGCCATGACCAGCACGCCGGCGCCGGCCTCGCCGGCGAGGCGGCACACCTCGGGTGCGCGCGGGCGGACGCCGTAGAGGACCCGGGGGCTGACGCCCCGCTCGGCAAGGCGGGCCTCTACCTGCGCGCGCAGGGTCTCGGCCTCGGTCCGGTCATCGGCGAGGATCAGCACCGCCAGCCTGCCCTCGTGCAGGCCGAAGAAATACAGTCCGGCGTCCAGGGCGCGCCACGAGCCGATGCTGCCGTCATGGCATACCAGCGGGACGCCACCCAACAAGGCACCGGGCTTCGATATCAGCACGGAGCGGGGGGAGCGTTCCGCCACCTCCCGGGCCGTGTGTGTGAACCGGGCCGCGCCCCACGGCCTGCGGGACCCGGAACCAACGACGAGGAGGTCGCCGGCGCCCGCCGCCGTGACGAACTCGACGTCCAAGCGACCCTGGGCCGTGCGGAAGGAGTATTCCACGTGAACCCGTTCCGCGACCGCAGCCAAGGCGCGCCGAGCGGCGAACTCGCGTGTCCGGATGTCGGCTTCGAGCGCTTCGGCCGTGAAGTCGCGTCCCTGCCCGGTGGGGAACTGGATCTCCCGGCCCACGGGCAGGCTGGCCAGCCGCACGAGGTTGATGTCCCGTACGAAGACCCCCTCCAACTCCGCGTGGAGGCGCGCCGCGAACCGGGCTGCCGCCTCCAGGACGTCCGTGGCCTCGGGCGAGCCGTCGATGGCCACCACGATGCGGCGCACGTCGAAGGCCGGGGCCGGACGGCTCACGGGCGCGGCTCCTGGTCCCGCCCGCCCGCGGCGAACTCCCGCGCGTTGCGGGCGAACTCCAGCAGCGTCGCCTGCGCACGCCCGTTGACGGTGTCGGGGGGAAAGTTTCCCTGGTCGTCGGCGACACCCGCGGCCACGCCCGTGAGCAGCTCGATGCCCTGGTCGATGGTCTCCACCGGATAGACGTGGAAGTCGCCCCGGGCGGCGGCCGCCACCACGTCCCGGCGCAGCATCAGATGCTTGACGTTGGCCGAGGGAATCAGCACTCCCTGGCGGCCGGTGAGGCCGCGGGCGGTGCAGATGTCGAAGAAGCCCTCGATCTTCTCGTTGACCCCGCCGATGGCCTGGACCCGGCCGCGCTGGTTGACCGAGCCGGTGACCGCCAGGGACTGGCGGATAGGCAGCCCCGACAGGGCCGACAGGAGGGCGTAGAGCTCGGTGGAGGACGCGCTGTCGCCGTCAACCCCGCCGTAGGACTGCTCGAACACCAGGCTGGCCGAAAGAGCCAGCGGTTGGCGCCGGGCGAAGCGGGCGCCGAGGAAACCCGACAGGATCAGCACGCCCTTGGAGTGCAGCGGCCCGCCCATCTCGACCTCGCGCTCGATGTCCAGCACCTCGCCCCGTCCCAGGCGCACCCGCGCGGTGATGCGGCTGGGCTTGCCGAAGGCGAACTCGCCGAGCTGCAGCACGGAGAGCCCGTTCACCTGCCCCACCGCCTCGCCGTCGGTGTCGATGAGCAGGGTCTCCCGCAGGATCTGCTCCTGGCTGCGCTCGCGCACCCGGTCGGCGCGCCGGGTCTGGGCGTCGATGGCCCGCTCCACGTCCCCGGCGCCGATCTCGTCCCTCCCCTCCTGGCCGGCCCAGTAGTCGGCCTCGTAGAGCACGTCGTCGATGGCGCGCAGGCGCAGGGTCAGGCGCTCGGAGTCGGCGGCCAGCCGCGCCGCCCGCTCGATGACCCGCGCCGTGGCTTCCCGCGAAAGCGTCCGCAGCCCCTCGCGGCTCGCGGTGTCGGCGATCATCCGGGCGTAGCGCGCGGTGTTGCCGTGGTTGCGCGGCACCTGTTCGTCGAAGTCCGCGGCCACCTTGAAGAGCTCGGGGAAGTCCGGGTCGGACCCGCTCAACAGGTAGTAGACCATGGGGTCGCCCAGCAGCACCACCTTCACGTCAAGCGGGACGGGCTCGGGCTGCAGCGTGACCGTGTTGGCGAAACCCAAAGCCTCCGTGAGCCCCTGGATGCGGATCTCGTTGGACTGGAGCGCGCGCTTGATCTCCTCCCAGATGATGGGCTGCATGAACAGCTTGCGCGCGTCCACCAGCAGGAAACCCCCGTTGGCGGCGTGCAGCGCGCCCGGCTTGATGAGGCTGAAATCGGTGGTGAGAGCGCCGAACCGGGCCATCTGCTCAATGCGCCCGATGACGTTGCCGTGGGTGGGCAGGTCTTCGTAGACCACGGGGGCGCCCTGCCGCCGCCCGTTGTCGACGATGACGTTCACCTGGTAGCGGCGGAAGGAGGGCTCCCGCCGCTCCTCGCGCCCGGGCAACCCGCCCGGCTGCGGCGGCCCGGGGGCGTGGAACTCTTCGGCGTTCTCCTGGAGGTCCGCGCGCACCTGCTCGATGTAGTCCATGACCTCGGGCAGGTCGTCGTAGTCCTTGCCCAGCTCCTCGATGAACAGGGCCACCGCGTGGCTCACCACCTCCTGGTTGAGGCCGCGCATCCGCTCGCGCCGCTCGCGCTCCCATTGGGGCGCCTTCTTGAGAATCTCCTGCAGCTCCTTCTCCAGCTCGGCGATGTCCGCGCGCATCTTCGCCTGGGTCTCCTCGGGCCACTGGCGAAAGGCTTCCGGGCTCACCACCTCGCCCATGGAGGTGGGCGCCAGGGCGAGCCCCGAGGGGGTGCGGATCAGGCCCACGCTGCGCGCCCGGGCGTGCTCCTGCAGCTCGTTGAACGCGGCTTCCTGGCGCTGGCTGAACTCCGCCTGAAGGGCCTGGGCTCGGGCCTGGTACTCCTCGCTCTCGAAAGCCGCGGGAATGGGCGCGCAGCTCGCGGATGAGCTTCTCCATGTCGGCGCGGAGCCGGCAGCCCCGGCCGGCCGGCAGCTTGAGCGCGCGCGGCTTGTGGGTCTCCTCGAAGTTGTGGACGTAGCACCAGTCGGGCGGCGGCGGCATTCCGGCCGCCGCCTGCTCGATGTAGCGCCGGACGAGCGGGTACTTGCCGGTGCCGGGCGCGCCGTGGGCGAAGATGTTGTAGCCATGGCGCCGGATGCCGACGCCGAACCGGATCGCCTCCAACGCGCGCTCCTGGCCGAGGCCGTCCGGGGCCGCGCCGGCCTCGCGGGATGACGGCAGGTCCGCGGGATCGCACTTCGTGTAGAGGCGATCCGGCGTCAGCGGCTTGGGCATCTCGCTCACCCGTTCGTGCGGAGGCGCGGAAGCTCAGGCCGCCCCGTTGGCGAGGATGCCGTGAAGGTACAGGTGCAACTCGGGGATTTCCTCGGGCGCGTCGGGCGCCACGCGCTTGCCGAAGTCGAAAAGGCTGCCGCGATCGACCGCCTTGAGGCCGGTGCGTTCCTCGAGAACGGAAAGGTCGTCGAAGCCCGTGACCCACTTCACCTTCAGGGTGTTCTCGAATGCGTCGGTGGTGGCGGTGATGTCGTCGTCGCCGGTAGTGCGGTCGATG
>JAJDXX010000153.1 GCA_022823055.1 Candidatus Binatia bacterium
ATGTTGGCTTGCAGCCGACACAAAGGGGGATGAAATGGGGCGCCGGCCCCCCAATGAGTCATTCCCGCGGAAGCGGGAATCCAGGCGGGGTGGGGCCGGGCAATGAGGCCGCCACACCCGCCACCCCTGGATTCCCGTTTCCGCGGGAATGACTCATTGGGGGGCCGGCGCCCCATTTTCATCCCCCTTCGTGAGAATGACGGAGGGAGCCGGGAATGATGGATCATTTCCTCAGCGCGCGCCAGATCTTCTCTCCAGTGATGGGCAGGTCGGTGATGCGCACGCCCACGGCCTGGTCCACGGCGTTGGCGATGGCCGACGGCACGGGCAGGATGCCGCTTTCGCCCAGCCCCTTGGCGCCGTAGGGACCGGCGCCGTTGCCGTTCTCGAAGAGGATGTTGACCTGCTCGTCCGGCAGGTCGGAGATCTTCGGCAGGCGGTAGGTGAGGGCGTCGGGGGTGAGCATCAGGCCGTTCTCGTACACGGTCTCCTCGAACAGCGCCTGGCCGAGCCCTTGCAGGAACGCGCCCTGCTCCTGGGTGTGGCACTGCTGGGGGTTGATGGCCTTGCCCGCGTCGGCGATGCCGACGTACTTGAGCACCCGCACGTCGCCGGTGTCCCGGTCCACGTGGACCTTGGCGGCGCCCCATCCCACCTCCCAGAACGGCGCCTTGGCGCCGAGGGGCGCGTCGGGGTCGCGTTCGCTCACCTGCCGGCCTTCGCCGGTGATGACGCCGCCGGCGCCCTTGACGTGCCGCACCAGCGCGGAGAAGGGGAAGGCGATCTCCGCCAGGCGCACCTCGCCGTTGGCGAGGGTCGCGGCGGCGTCGGGGCTCTTGCCCATGGAGCGGGCGGTCTCGACGAGCTGGTCGCGGACGGCCCGGGCGGCCTTCTGCACCGCGAGGCCCATGACCGTGGTGGCGCTGCTGGCGTAGGTGCCCATGTCGAAGGGGGTCGAGTCGGTGTCCAGGGACGCCACGTGGACGGCCGTGGGCCGCACGCCCAGTTCCTGGGCGGCGATGCGCGCCATGGCGGTGTGGGAGCCCTGGCCGATCTCGATGGTGCCCTCGTGCAGGGTGATGCCGCCGGCATCGTCCATTTCCACCCGCGCGGACGAGATCTTGAAGTTGCCGCCGCCGTCCTTGCAGCCGCAAGCGACGCCGATGCCGCAGTCCGGCTCCAGCTCCTGCCCCCAGCCGATCTCCCTGGCGGCGCGCAGAAGTCCTTCCTTGAGGTCGGTGTCCAGGAGGGTCTCGCCGGGGGCGAACTCCTCGCCCTTGTCGAGCAGATTCTTGAGCCGGAACTCTACCGGATCCCAGCCCATCTCCCGCGCGATGATGTCCATCTGCGATTCGTAGGCCCACACTACCTGGGGCGTGCCCATGCCCCGGAACGCGCCGGCCGGCACCGTGTTGGTGTAGACGGTGTAGGCGTGGGAACGGAGGTGCGGGATGCGGTACGGGCCGGGCGCCCGGTAGCCGGCCTTCTGCGTGACCCGCGGACCCGAGTCCGAGTAGGCGCCGCCGTCCACGTGCACGAGGCAGTCCCGCGCCACGAGCTTCCCGTCCCGGTCCACGCCGGTGCGGAGCCGGACGCGCGCGGCCGGCTTGCTCACGATGCGCGACTCCTCTTCCAGCGACAGGTGCAGAAACACCCGCCGTCCGGCCTTGCGGGACAGCGCCACCGCCAGGGGCTCGAGCTTGGTGTGGTTCTTGTTGCCGTAGGTGCCTCCCACCAACGGCACCACCACCCGCGCGCTCTCCCGGGGGACGCCGAACATTTCGGCCAGTTCGTTGCGCACGATGAACTGATGCTGGGTCGACGCCCAGACGGTGAACCCGTCCTCGCGCCACTCGGCCACGGCAAGCTGCGGCTCCATGGAGTAGTGGGCGATCTTGGGGAAGTCGAAGGTGTGCTCGAAGACCCTCTCCGAGGCGGCGAACCCTTCGTCGACGTCGCCCTTGCCGCGCTCGTAGTGGAAGCTCACGTTGGCGTATTTCTTGGCCTCGTCGTCGACGCGGGGATACCCTGGAAAGCTCGGGGCGTCGTCGCTCACGGACTCGTGGATGGGGGGCGCATCGGGGTCCAGCGCCTCGTCCATGGTCATCAGCGCCGGCAGGGGCTCGTATTCCACCCGGATGAGCGTCAGCGCCGCGGTGGCCGCCTCCAGGGTCTCGGCGGCCACCGCCGCCACCGCGTCGCCCTCGTACCGGACCTTGTCCGTGGCCAGCACGGGCGTGTCCTTCACCAGCGGGCCGTGGTAGTGCGCGATGTCCGCGAGGTCAGCGACGGTGAGCACCGCCACCACGCCGGGATGAGATTCGGCCGCGGAAGTGTCGATGCCGAGGATGCGCGCATGGGCGTGGGGGCTGCGCAGGACCCGCCCGTAGAGCATGCCCGGGTGCGTCAGGTCGGCCGTGTACACCGGCTCGCCGCGGACCTTGGCGGCGCCGTCGAGGCGGCGCTCGTCGAGCGGCCTCGGCGCCGGCGTCTCCCGCCCGCGCAGCAGCGCCGCGGCCCGGTTCACCGACCGGATGATGGACAGATAGCCGGTGCAACGGCAGATGTTGCCGTCCAGGGCGGCCTTGATGTCCTCTTCCGAGGGGTCGGGATTCTCGTCCAGCAGGGCGCGGGCGGCCAGGATCATGCCCGGCGTGCAAAAGCCGCACTCGAAGCCGCCTTCTTCCCAGAACGCCTCCTGCACCGGGTCCAGCGCGTCGTCGTTGCCGAGACCCTCGATGGTCGTCAGCGAGCGCCCGTTGACCTCGTGCGCCAGGGTCGTGCAGGCGCTCACCGGGCGGCCGTCCAGCAGCACCGTGCAGGAGCCGCACACCTCCACCTCGCAGCTCGTCTTGGTGCCCTTGAGCCCCAAGTCGCGGCGCAAGAAGTCCGCAAGCAAGAGCTCCGGGGCCACACCGGCGCCGCGCGTCTCGCCGTTCAGCTCGAATTGAATCTCGATCTCGTTCATGGGTTCCTCGGTGGGGAGGTTTCGCGGGTTCTTGCGGTGGACTCGATCATCTGTAGCAGATCGCCGTGCGGGTCGCGAGGAGCAAACGACGAGGAAAACATCGTTGCGGTTGGCCGCCGACGCCCCTCAACGTCATTCCCGCGGAAGCGGGAATCCAGGGGTGGGGGGGTGTGGCGGCCTCATTGCCCGGCCCCACCCCGCCTGGATTCCCGCCCCCGATCGGGGTCGAGGGCAAGCTTTCGCGGGAATGACTCATTGGGGTGTAGCGGGATTCCGTAACTAACAGAAATCATTGAACAATTGTTTATTTTCATATCAATGACGATTCGAGGAGTCTCTGCCCTGTGAGTATTGACACAACCTGAGAAGCGGGAGTCAAGGGGGTGGGGTTCAGGACCAGTACGTGGTGCGGTCCACGGGGATGTGCGCCAGCACTTCGCCGGGGATGTAGTCTTCCACCTTGATGCGCGCCATGGCCTCGTCCGGGACCTTGGAGACGGGGGAGAAGGGGCGGTCCAGCGGGCGGGTGGCGTCGACGATCATCACCGAGGTCTTGGTCTCGTCCACCACCGTGGGGTCGAGGTAGTTGCCGGTGAAGGTGGGCTGCATGATCGACACTTGGCGGTGGGGCTGCACGCGGGTGGCCAGGGCCCACAGGATCTCCGTGGGGTTGTAGACGTCGATGTCGTCGTCGAACACGAAGACGTGCTTGGCGTGCAACTCGGTGAGGGCGGCGGCCGCGGCGCGGCCGGGGTCCCCCTCGGAGAGCTTTTTCATTGCGATGAAGATGTTGTAGTGGGCGTGGCGGCCGGCCTTGCACACGGCGGTGACGCCGGGCACGGCCTCGCGGATGCGCCGCAGGTAGGCGCCCTCCCGCGGCAGGTCCAGCCAGGGCTTGTCGCCCTCCGGGGTGATGACCGACTGGTACATGGCTTGGTTGCGGAAGTTGATGGCGCGCACCTCGTAGCGGCAGGCGGAGAAGAAGCGTTGCGGCCCCAGGTAGCCCGGCGCCTCCCCGAAGGGGCCGTCGACGATGCGCTCGCCGGGGATCAGCGCGCCCTCGATGACGATCTCAGCGTCCGCGGGAATCAGGAGATCGTCGCCCCAGGTGGTGGACGGCGTCACCCGCAACGGCTCGCCCAGGTAGGCGCCGATGACATCGTACTCGCTCACCTCGAAGGGGCCGGTGTAGCACGCGCCCATGTAGAACGCCGGGTGATGTCCCAGCACCGTGGCCACCGGGCATTCCATGCCCTGGTCTTCGTGGTCGCGGAAGATGATCCACTGGTGGTGCTGGGAGTGGTAGTGCGAAGTATGGTTCTTCGACTTGATCTCCATGCGGTGATACGAGGCGTTGTAGATGCCATGCCGGCGGTCCTTGGCGATGGTGCACAGCGTGATGTAGGGGCCGCCGTCCATGTAGTGGTGGCGCATGATCGGCAGCTCGTAGAGGTCCACCTCGTCGCCGCTGCGGACGTTCTCCATCACCGGCGCTTCGCCGTTCTCCACCACCACGGGCGCCACGCGGTTGCGCTCGATGTCCACGCAGGCCTCGGCCATCCGTGCGCGCGTCATCTCCGTGGGCAGGCCGAGCGCGATCTGGGTCTTGCGCTGGGAGATGGTGAAATTCATCACCAGCTTGAAGTCGCCCACGCGGCCGTGCAGGTTGCGCGGCCGCTCGAAGATGAGCATGGGGAACTTCCGCGCGGCGCCCAGGTGCTTGATGATGGCGCTCACGTCGTAGCGGGCGGGGTCCACCTCCCGCTCGACGTGCACCACCTCCGCGGGGATCTCACGGCGGCAGTCTTCAAGGAAGGTCCGCAGGCTCTTGGGCATACCGGCTCGGCTATTCGATGTCGGAATGACTTCGCGGCACCACCACGAGATTCGCGGTCACCTCCGCGACGTCCGGGACGCTCTTGACGGCCGCCACCACTCCTTCCACGGTAACCGGCGGGGCAACCATGCCGGACACCGTCACCGTTCCGTTGTGCGCCTTCACGTCGATGGGCAGGCCGCGGTACAGGTCGGACTGAAGCAGTGTCGCCTGGGTCTTCCTGGCCAGTGCGAGGTCTTCGAAGGCTTGCTTGGAGGCCGGTGTCTCGGCGAACGCCGCGAGCCGTGCCGTGGTGCCGATGACCTCGCTGGCCGCGTCGACGCCCATGGCTAGGTTGAGCACTAGGTGGTACCGGGTCGGGTCCTGCCAGTCGTGCCCAAACAGGGACATGAGCCGCCGGCTGCGTGCCCGGTCGGTGTGCTCGAGCTGTCTGCGGATGGTGCCCTCGTCCACCGCGAGGCGCGACCGCAGCAGGTCGATGCGCAGCTCCATCGAGCCGGTCAGAAAAACCTTCAAGACGTGGGAGACTCCGGGAAGCAACTCGTGCCCCACGTGGCCATGGTAAACTATTGGGCCGGCCTGAGCCATCTCGCACATGGCGGCCTGGAGCGAGATGCGATAGGGCCGCAGGTCTTGCAGCCACTGCTCCCACCAGTGCGGCTCCTTCTCCGTGATGTCGTCGAGCTTGGCGCGCGGCACGCCGTAGTTCGGCAGAGTGGCCGCCAGGTCCTGACGTCCCACGCACTTGTAGTTCAGGGACTTCGCGACCCGGTTGGCGACTGCCTCCGCGCCATGGATACCCTCGTAGATCATGATGACCGACATGACGAACCCTCCTTTCCGAAAGGGACGCGATACCAGACCATACTTGACTCCACACTCTCAGCATACTGCCGGGACAAGGAATAGGCAACGTTTCCCGCGAATTCGTGAGAACGTCTTTCCTGCGGAACAAGGCGTATCAAAGCTCATAAGGCAGAGACCCTTCCAATCGTCATTGATCTGAAAATAAACAATTGTTCAATGATTTCTGTTAGTTATGGAGTCCCGCTACACCCTGTAGCGGGCAACTGTAAATCTCCCATTTGTGGCAACCGAAAACTGCACACATTGATTGCTGGCAGGAGTGCTCCGGATCAGGCTGTTGGGAAGACCAACAGGAACGGAGTGGAGCACGGATGCACGGATGGGAGACAAG
>JAJDXX010000015.1 GCA_022823055.1 Candidatus Binatia bacterium
TCCAGGGGTGGTGGCAGGGCGCTACAGCGGCGTTTCCCCGCTCTACCCCTCCTGGATTCCCGCTTTCGCGGGAATGACGTTTCTGGGGGTTGTTGCCTCTCTTGAATGGTGTTTTGACACAGCCTGTTTCGCGGGAATGACTCCTTTTGAGGGGGGCGGGAATGACTCCTTTTGAGGGGGGGCATGACGCGGTCGGACCGGGGGGACATGGCGGGAGTGGCGTGGGAATGACGGTATTTGGGTCATTATGGACGAAGAGCAACTTGCAGAACTCTTGAACGGCGTCCGGCGCGGGGAGGTGGCGGTGGACGACGCGCTGGAGCGGCTGCGGCACCTTCCCTTCGAGGACCTGGGGTTCGCCAAGGTGGACCATCACCGGGCCTTGCGGCAGGGGTTTCCCGAGGTCATTCTGGGCGAGGGCAAGGAGGTGGCGGACATCGCCGCCATCGCCCGGGCGATCCGCAAGCGCGCGGTGAACGTGCTCATCACGCGGCTGTCCGAGGAAAAGATGGACGCGCTCAAGCCGCGGCTGCGGGGCTTCCGCTTCCATCGCGAGGCGCGCGCCGCCACCTGGCGCACCAAGGATGCGCCGCTCAAGGGCAAGGGGACGATCGCGGTGGTATGCGCGGGCACCTCCGACATCCCGGTGGCGGAGGAGGCCGCGGTCACCAGCGAGATCATGGGCAACCGGGTGGAACGGATCTACGACGTGGGCGTGGCGGGCCTGCACCGGCTGCTGGGCCACCACCGGCAGCTCACCGAGGCGGCGCTGCTGATCGTCGTGGCGGGCATGGAAGGCGCGCTGCCCAGCGTCGTGGCCGGCTTGGTGCGCCGGCCGGTCATCGCGGTGCCCACCAGCGTGGGCTACGGCGCCAGCTTCCACGGCCTGTCCGCGCTGCTGGCCATGCTCAACTCGTGCGCCGCCGGGGTCACGGTGGTAAACATCGACAACGGCTTCGGCGCCGGCTACGCCGCGTCGCTGATCAACAGGGATTGAAATGGCCGATGAGGAAAAGAAATACCGGGTCTTGAGGCGGTCGTCGGAGCTGACTGTCCGGCTCGCGGGCGACTCCCTGCCGCGGGTGCTGGCGGACGCGGGGGCCGCGCTCTTCGATCTGCTCGTGGACCTCGACACCGTGGAGGCGCGGGAAAGCGTCGCCGTGGAGGCGGAGGGCGTGGACCACGACGACCTCATGGTAAACTGGATTCGGGAGCTGCTCTACGAGTACCAGGCGAGCGGCTACATCCTGAAGGAATTCGCCATTCACGAGGCCGGCGACTTCTTCGTGCGCGCGGAGGCCCGCGGTGAGAAGTTCGATCCCGACCGCCATGAAGAGCGCGAGGCCATCGGCGCCGTGGACGAACGATCGAGCCACCTGGGGAAGATGGGCGACCAGTGGACCGCCCAGGTGGGCTTCGAGTTGTGAGGGCCAACCGGGCCGTTCATGTATCGTGAACCCAAGGCGGTGAGGGTTCCGCGGGTCCGAGGAGAAACCGGGGCTGTCCATGCGCTCTGACTACCATGGCTGTTCGCTCATCGCCGACCCGATCCACCGCTACATCCCCTTCACGGTGCCCGAGGAACCGGGCGAGGTCACGGAAAAGGACCTGATCGACTCTCCCTGGTTCCAGCGCCTGCGCTACATCTTCCAGCTCCAGAGCGCCCGCTGGGTCTACCCCTCCGCGGAGCACTCCCGTTTCCAGCACTGCCTCGGGGCCATGCACTTGGCCGGGGTCTTCGCCCGCGGGCTGTATCCTTCCCTGCGCAACGTCCTGGGCGACGCCTGTCCTTCCGCCAACTACGTGGAAGAGTACATGCGCGTCATCGGACTGCTGCACGACGTCGGCCACGGCCCGTTCTGCCACTTCTTCGACAACCACTTCCTCAGCGACCACGGCCTGATCCACGAGGACCTCTCCCAGGTCATCATCCGCGAGCACCTGGGCGACCTCATCCGCGGCATCCGCCGGAGCCCGTCGGGCGCCTTTGCCGCGGGCGAGGAGCTGGACCCGGACGAGATCGCCTTCCCCATCAAGAAGGACTCCGACGACGACCCCGCGCGCCCGCTCTGGGTGCGCTTCCTGCAGCCGCTGACCAACGGCATCCTCACCTTCGACAACCTCGACTACGTGTCGCGCGACTCGTACATGTGCGGCGTGGCCATCGGTCCCATCGACCGCGAACGGCTGATGTACTACACGTTCATCTCGCCCAAGGGGCTCACGCTGCACCGCTCCGGCGAGGGCGCCCTCACCATGTTCCTGAACGCGCGCAAGTACCTCTACGAGAACGTCTACTTCCACCGCACCACCCGGGCCATCGACGCGCACCTGCAGGAGCTGTTCCCGGAGACCATGGCGCGGATCGCACCGGGCAATCCCCTGGAGCACATGGACCGCTACCTGCACCTGACGGACTGGTCGCTCCTGCAGGAGGTGTCCCGCTGGCGCGGGCTCGACACCCCGCTGGGGCGCGAGTGGGGGCGCATCCTCGACCGCGACCTCAAGTGGCGGCTGGCCTACGAGCGGACCCTGTCCTCGGCGGAGATGAGGCACGGGCTTGACACCATCGAGGTCCACGAATGGGAGGGCCTGATCCGGGCGGCCCTGCCCGCGGACAAACGGGACCTGGTCTATCACGTGGACATCGCCACCCAGGACTCGCGGCCGGAAAACCCCATGGCCATGGGCAAGAAGCAGATCCACACCTACGACCCCTCCACCGGCATCATCACCAAGGAATCCATGGCCGAGTTGTTCGCCTACATCCCTTCCAAGATCGTCAAGTTCCGCGTGTTTGCCCTCGACCACGCCCACGACCGGCTGCTGGCCTCCTGCACCGAGGAGGTGTTCCGCGGTGCCGCGGATTGAAAGCGGTTACCGCCGGAACTTTCCCGCGACCCACGCCAGGGCGTGGGCGGCGGGCACCAGGCCGCAGCCCAACGCCAGGATCGCGGGACCCAACGGCACGTCGAACCGGTAGGCAACCGCGAAACCCGTCAAGCCGATGCCGGCGCCCACCAGCGACGACGCGATGAAATAGGGCGCCATGCCGGACACCAGGGGCCTCACGGCGATGGGCGGGAGCACCAGCAGGCCGAAGGTGAGTAGCGGGCCGGCCATCATGACCCCCAGCGCGATGGTGACTCCGGCGAGCAGGTGGAAGAGGAGGTCCCACGTGAAGGTGCCGCCCCTGAGGAGAAAGGTGAGGTCCCGGTCGAACGACGCCATCAGCAACTCGCGCCGGAAGAGGACAAGGCACGCCGTCACCGCGGCGTAGACCGCGCCCAGGGCGGCAAGCTCGGCCCAGGACAGCACCACCGCTTCTCCCTTGACCAGACCCAGGATCGCCGCGTCGCCGAAGGGATGGATCGCCACGAAGAGGATCATGAGCGAGCCGGCCAAGGCATACGCCACGGCCAGCCGCGTCTCCGAGCGCCCGACGCCGCGGCGATCCGTCAGCGCCAGCAGCGTCATGCCCGCGAAGGTGAACAACAACGAACCAACGTAGGCCAGCATGCGCTCCACCTGGTGCGCATCGCCCGACGTGTGGCCCGGATGCGGCACCAGGCCGACTTCGTGCGCGAACAAGGCGAACGCCGCGCCCGCGGCGGCGAACTGCGGCAGGGTCAGGCCCAGCAGCACGCTGCGCCTGAGCACCAGGAAGCCGCCCACCACCGGACACACCAGCCCCAGGACAATGCTTCCCAGCACCGCCGGGAAGAGCAGGAAGGAAGGATCCAGGATCTCGACGAATGCCTGCGCCACGTCGGCCGAACCTTACCCGGTTTCGCGAACGCCCCCGTGCACGCGCCCGTCCGAGACCTGGATCACGCGATCACAGAACCGCGCGAGGAGATCGCCGTCATGACTGCAGATGACGATGGCCAGACTGGAGTTCCGGTTGATCTCTTCGAGTTGTCGCGCGATGTCCTCGCGGGCATCCCGGTCCACGCCGGCGAACGGCTCGTCGAGCAGCAGCAACGCCGGATCCACGGTCAGGGCGCGCGCGATGAGCGCCCGCTGGCGCTGCCCGCCCGAGAGATGGGAGAAGACGGATCGCCCGAGGCGCACCAAGCCCACCTGCGCCAGGGCCGCGTCGACCCGCTGTCGTTCGCCGCGCGGGAACAGCCGCCAGGGACGCAGCCGGCCGTAGGCGCCCATGGCGGCCACCTCCCACACGCTCAGCGGGAAGTAGGCGTCGAGGGAAGCGTGCTGGGGTACGTAGCCGAGACGGGTCCGCGGCAGGTGTCGTTCCACGTTGCCGTCTTGCAGCGGGAGCAGGCCCAGCATCGACCGGAGGAGGGTGGTCTTGCCGGACCCGTTGGGGCCCGCCAACCCGACGAATTCACCCGCGCCGATGCGCAGATGAACATCGTCGAGCACCGGCTCGGGGCCGTACCCCAGACACGCGTGCTGGAGCGCAAGAAGGGGACGCTCCGGCGAGTCGGAGGCGGTCACCTGGCGACCGCCTTGGAAAGGTGGGTGACGAGGTAGTCGATCAACTTGACGTAGGTGTCCACGCCGGGCCGCCCGCCCACGTACAAGGGCACGGGCACCACGGCGGCGCCGGTTTCACGCGCGACCCGTTGCGGCACCCGGCTGGGATAGGTGCCGTACACCACCAGGGGCACGCGAGCGGCCTTCATCCGCTCCACGAGTTGGACGATGTGCGCCGGCGTGGGACCGATGCCGGCCGCGGATTCCAGGGTGCCGAAGAGTCGCATCCCGTAGCGCTTGGCGAAATACGCCATGTCGTCGTGGTAGCTGACGAACCGGACACCGTCGAGACCGCGGGCCGCCTTTTGCCACCCCGGTATGCGCCGGTCCAGCTCCGCGGTGTAGGCTTGCAGGTTCTTCATGAAGAAGGCGCGGTGCTCGCCGTGGGCCTTCGACAGGCCTTCCGCGATGTTCCGCGCGATGAGCTTCCCCAGGACCGGGTCGAGGTTGTAGTGGGGATTGCCCCTCGGATGGATGTCGCCGCCCTTGCGCGAGAGTGTCTTGGGCGGCTTCAGGGGCACGACCCCGGTGGAGGTGTCGATGTAGCCGATGCCGCCGCGCGCGATCCGCGGATTGGCGGCCACGTCGAGCAGGGCCGGAAGGAAGGCATGCTCCAGCGACAGCCCCATCAGCACCACCGCGTCCGCGCGGTTGAGCAGGCTGACCATGCTCGGCTTTACCTGCACGCTGTGAATGTCCCGGACACCCAACGTCAGGCTGTGCACCGACACCCTCTCCTTGCCGATCCGCCGCGTGATGTCGGCCAGGTCCGGAATGGTCGTCACCACCCGGATCTTCTGGGCCGCCGCCGGACCCGCCAACAGCAGGACCAGCGACAGCGTGAAGGCGGCCCGCGGCCACTGCCGTGTGAACGTGCTCGTCATGCGAATGTCTCCTCAAGGACCTTAGGAGTCTGTCCGAAATAGCACCAACCCCCCAATCGTCATTCCCGCGGAAGCGGGAATCCAGGGGTGGGGGGTGTGGCGGCCTCATTGCCCGGCCCCACCCCACCTGGATTCCCGCTTTCGCGGGAATGACGGTAGAGGGGGGTAGCGGGATTCCGTAACTACCAGAAATCATTGAACAAGACTTTATTTTCATATCAATGACGGAGGGGATGCGGAATTCCCGCGGACAGGCTCCTAGCGCCGCTCACGGAAACCGTGCGTGTGGCTGCCGAGAACGGTGGTCCACTGGAGGTAGACCTGCGCGCCGTCGTGCGCCTCCGACTCGCCGACATCGTCCCAGCCATGGGTGTACTGGAGCCGCAGGCGATTGAACTCGCTGGGCGCCCAGGTGATGTACGGCGACAGGCTGAGCGTCGTGTCGTCCGGGTTGTCCAGTTCGGGCGCGGAGTCCAGCAACAGACCCAGGCTCCACTTGCCCGGCAACTCGGGATTGACGTCCCAATTGGCGTAGGCATAGCCGCCGCGGGCGGTCGTGGTTCCAGTGTCGTGGGCGTCCTGACGGTTGACGAACCACTCGCCGGCGACGGTGAAACCTTCGTAGAAACCCGGCACCAGGGGCCGGTGCCGGAGCGTCACGTCAACGCCCAAGAGCGAGCGGCGGCTGTCCTCTTCCATCTCCGTCCTCGGCGAATGCGCCAATGACGAACCCACCTCGAGGTTCCAGGTCTCGCTCAGGTCGAAGAAGGCATGCAGCCGGCCCAGGTAGGTCAGGTCCCTGAGTGAGCGGCTTCCGCCTTCATCGGCATGCTCCTCGCCGCCTTCTTCTTCGTGCTCCTCGCCCTCTTCTTCATGTTCCTCACCTTCCTCCTCGTGCTCCTCGCCCTCTTCCTCGTGCTCCTCGCCTTCCTCCTCATGTTCCTCACCCTCTTCCCCATGTTCCTCGCCTTCCTCTCCGTGTTCCTCACCCTCTTCACCGTGGCCGTGCCCTTCGCCACCGTGTCCATGCCCGATCTCGTTGAACACGCCGCCGGTCAAGGCGAGGTAGAACGGGGTCGGAAAGAGATAGCGCCACTGCACGCCCGTGCCCAGGGACTCTCCGCCCACCATGCGGGTCAGAGACAGGGGCGTATTGACGAACGGAAGCTCGTGCGGGTGGAATTGCGCGAAGCGCCCGAAGTCGGCAAAGAACCGCCCCGCGGTAACGTTGACCGGCAACGACGTCGTCTGCACGGCCGCCTCTTCGATCTCCACCCCGTCGGCCGTGCCGGTGATGAATGTATAGGCCCTGGCATACGGGTCGATCTCGGCCGACAGTCCGAGCTCCACCGACCGCAAGTTGAACTCTCCGTCGGTGTCAGCCCGATTCTCGAAGGTCGTGTCGATGGCCAGCCCGATGGACGGGTTCAGGATCGAAGGGCTCTCCTGAATCGACTTTACCGATTGCTCCACCGACTGCACACGGTCCGCCTCCGCCTTCTTCCGCTCGAGCTCCTCGATGCGCTTCATCAAGTCACCCATTTCCTGCTGCATCCCGCGCAGTTGCTCCTTGAGGGCATCCACCGGCTCCTGTGCCCCGACCGGGACCGAGAGCCCGCACCCGAGCAGGAACGCCGCGCACCCGAGAAAGAATTTTTTCGCTTCAACAAGTCTCATGGAACCTCCTTCCGGCACAGGTGCCGTGGTATGCTATTAATAAATCGCTATCAGAAAATCAACCTCAAACAACTAACGGCAAGACCTTGAGGAACATGTTGGTGACAAATGAGATGATCGGGTCACTAAGGCGCCCGGTCGTACTCGACCGGTTCCCGCTGCATCATGGACGGTTCGTGCCGAACTCTCCGCCAAGTCCGCGCACTTCGGCGCGCCCGGCCGTCTTTGCGTGCAATTCAGATGTGGTATCGTGTAATATGAGGGACCCGTTCCGGAGGGGCCCCGGGACGGCCGGCGCGCCTGTCTCGTCAGGCGCTTGGGAGTTCACATGGACAGCGACAAGAGCCACATCGACGAAACAACTCCGCGAACGCACCCGCGCGCCAGACGGCGCACCCGGCAACGGAGCGTCATCCAGCGAGTGCTCCTGGAAGCCAACCGCCCTTTGACCCCGCAGGACATTCTCCTGGCGGCGCAGGCCAGAGCGCCCGGGCTGGGCATCGCCACGGTCTACCGCACGATCCACACCATGATGACCGAAGGCACGCTTGTGGCGGTGGGCATTCCCGGAGAGGCGGCGCGCTACGAGACCGCCGGGAAGGAACACCACCACCACTTCCAGTGCCGCGAGTGCGACGGCGTCTTCGACATCCAGGGTTGCCCCACCGACGACTTGGTGAAGCTGGCGCCCAAGGGCTTCCGCCTCGAAAGCCACCAAGTCGTGCTCTACGGCGTCTGCCCGCCGTGCACGGGCATGCCAGCCTGACCGCGGCCTGCACGACCCGCTCACACAAACATCGACCCCAGACGAAACACCAGCAGCGCGTAGTCCGACCGGCGCGCCCGCCGCTCGCGCTTGCGTTTCCGCTCACGATAACGTATCGCGGAGATGGGCTTCGCCAGCCCTCCCAGCGTTTTGCAGGACGCCCACCACAGGGAGATGAATCATGAGCGGGCTTCGCATTGAACAGGAAGGAAAGCCGGCGCAGGAACTGGATTTCCGGCAACTCGCGGCATTGGACGGCCAGATCGACGACGTCGGCACACTGATCCCCGGCCGGGTCGGGGGCGCGGTGACGCTCCAGGCCATCCTCGACCGGCTCCAGCCCGGCGCGGAACTGGACTACCTCACCGTCGAGTCCACCGACGGCGGATTCGCCGCCAGCGTGCCGCTGGAGGCGCTGCGCCACGCGGTGATCGCGTACCGGGTCGGCGACGAACCGCTGCCCCGGGACAAGGGCGGGCCGCTGCGCTTCCTGATCCCCGACGACGAGGGATGCGCCACCGGCGGCGCGGACGCCTGCGCCAACGTGAAGTTCGTGGGCACGCTGCGCTTGACCAGGGGAAAAGGCAAGGACACGCGGCCGGAGACGCCGCGCCAACACGCCACGCTGCACGAGCGGGAACGGCAAGAGGGACGCTAAGGGCTTGCGTGTCATTCCCGCGGAACAGGCTGTGTCAAAACTGCGCTCGGAAGAGAACTGCCGCCAACGCCTCGAATCGTCATTCCCGCGAAAGCGGGAATCCAGGGGTGGTGGCAGGGCGCTACAGCGGCGTTTCCCCGCTCTACCCCTCCTGGATTCCCGCCCCCGATCGGGGTCGAGGGCAAGCTTTCGCGGGAATGACGTTTC
>JAJDXX010000104.1 GCA_022823055.1 Candidatus Binatia bacterium
CTCGTATCTACACCGCGGCGCGGCCTTTGCCGCTGCTGGACGGTTACGTCTCGCAGTACCTGAAGGAGGAAGTGGCAGCCGAAGGGCTGTCCCGCAGGCTGCCGGCGTACGCGGATTTCCTCGCCCTCGCCGCGCTCTCCGACGGCGAGGTGGTCAGCTACACCACCATCGCGCGCGACACCGGGGTGGCCTCCCAGACCGTCCGGTCCTACTTCGAAATCCTTGAGGATACGCTGTTGGGACGTTTCCTCCCGGCGTATCGACGCCGCCCGAAGCGCAGGACCGTGGCCGCGCCCAAGTTCTATTTTGGAGATGTTGGTGTGGTGAACTTCCTGGCCAAGCGCGGTGAGTTGAGCCTTGGCGGAGAACTGTTCGGCAAGGCCTTCGAGAACTGGGTGTTTCACGAGCTCTGCTGCTACAACTCGTACCGGGCCCGCTACGCGGATTTCCATTACTGGCGCCTCAGCTCCGGCATCGAGGTCGATTTCGTCGTCAACCACATCGACTGCGCGATCGAAACGAAAGCGGTCCATCGGGTCCGCGCCGATCACGCCCGCGGCCTGAGGGAGCTGGCGGCGGACCATCCGGAAACCAGGCGCCGAGTCATCGTCTCTCTCGACCCCCACGACCGCACCACGGACAACGGCATCGAGATGCTCCATTACACCACGTTTCTTGGGAGGCTTTGGGATGGCGACTTCTTCTAGCCGGCGCGCAGCGCTTCTTCGTTTCCTCCTCCTTGACATTGCGGGCCGGGCTCTCTAACTGTTCGGGATCAACCCGCATCGAGCCACCGAAGGAGTGAACGTGAGTCTCAAGCTTGGTATCACCATCCCCACCTACACTTGGCCGGACATGGACTACCGCATGGCGCAGACCGTCGTGCAGGAGTATTCCAGGCGAACGGAGGCCCTGGGGTTCGATTCGCTGACCGTGTGGGACCACCTGACCGATGCCCCCGGGCTCTACGGCGGCTCGTGGATGGACCCGCTCATCTGCCTGTCGGCGGCGGCCGCGTGCACCGAGCGCATCAAGCTGGGCACACACATCCTGGTGCTGCCGTTGCGCCATCCCGTGCTGCTGGCCAAGGAGATCGCCACCCTGGACTACATCTCCGGCGGGCGCTTCTTCTTCGGCGTGGGGCCGGGGTGGAGCAAGCCCGAGTTCGACGCCATGGGCATCGACCTGCGCGAGCGGGGACGCCGCACCGACGAGATCCTGGACGCGTGCAAGCTGCTGCTGACCGAGAAGCACGTGTCCTTCAAGGGCGAGTTCTACGAGTTCGACGACGTTACCATCGATCCCATGCCGCCCAAGTACCCCGAGGTGTGGGTGGCCGGCGGCTCGCGCATCCCCGACAAGCTGTCGCCGGACAAGCCATACATGGTGAAGACCGTAATGCAGCGGATCGCCAGGCACGCCGATGTCTTCACCTGCCGCGCCTCGGGCAAGCTGGAGTGGGTCAAGCGGGACTTCGACACCGTCGCCGAGTTCCTCAAGTCCGTGGGGCGCGACCCCGCCACCCTGGGCTTCGGCCACGTGCAGGCCACTTGGGTGGTGGACACCCAGGACCCGGAGGAGGCGCTGCGGCTCCAGCGGCCGCACATGGAGCGCATGATGGGCAGCAACCGGAGCTGGGACCACCTGCAGGAGTGCTACATGGTGGGCAGCATCGACCAGATCGTGGAGAAGCTGAGGATACTGGAGAACGCGGGCATGGAACACGTCACGCTGCAACCCGCCGGCCCCGACATCGAGCAGGTGGAGTTGATCGCGGAGAAGATCATGCCGCATTTCGCGTAGCGGACATGCCGTTGCCCTGAGAATGGCGCACAATCCCAGCAACTGTCATTGATATGAAAATAAACAATTATTCAATGATTTCGGGTAGTTATGGAATCCCACTACACCCCAATGAGTCATTCCCGCGCAAGCGGGAATCCAGGCGGGGTGGGGCCGGGCAATGAGGCCGCCACACCCCCCACCCCTGGGTTCCCGCTTGCGCGGGACTGACTCATTGGGGGGGGGCGCCCCATTTCATCCCCCTTTGTGTCGGCTGCAAGCCGACATGGGTGATTCCCGCAAAACAGGCTGTGTCAAAACTCCACTCAAACAGGGAATGGCGCAGCCATCCCATGCCGTCATTCCCGCGGAAGCGGGAATCCAGGGGTGGCGGGGCGCGAGGTCGACGTCAAAGGAGAACCACACGTGCGAACGTTGAATCTGACAGTCGTCGAGGTGGGCGGAGGCCGCTCGGACCTGGAGTTCCCGGTGACGCGGCTCCTCGAAGCCGGGTTTACGGGCAAGAACCGCGAAGGCGCCATGAAGCACGTGGAGGAACTCAAGGCCCACGGGGTGGCCGCGCCGGACCGCATTCCAGCCTACTACGCGGTGCCGCGGCACATGGTCACCACCGGCGACGAAATCGAGGTGCTGGGCGACACGACCTCCGGCGAGGTCGAGGTGGTGTTCCTGTTCAAGGGCGACCAGACCTATATCGCGGTGGGCAGCGACCACACGGACCGGGAGCTGGAAAAGGAAAGCATCGCCAAGTCCAAGGTGATGTGCATCAAGGTGCTGTCCCGGCAGGTATGGCCGCTGGCGGACCTGCGCCCTCACTGGGAGCGGTTGAAGCTCCAGAGTTGGGTGGAGGCCGACGGCGGGCGGGAGCTTTACCAGGAGGGGTCCATGGCGGAGTTCCTCACCGTGGATGACTTTCTCACCGGCGTAAGGTCGGTGGTGGCGGACGGCGAGCTCGACGGCATGGTGCTGTTCATGGGGACCATCCCCACCCTGGGCGGCGAGTTGCTGTTCTCGCCCACCTTCGAGGGCCGGCTGTCGGACGAGGTGCTGGGGCGGGAGCTGTCGGTGCACTACCGCATCCGCCCCATGGACTGGCTGGTGTAACGCCGGGGTGCCTGCCGGCGAATCGAGGGATATCGTGAGCGACCCACAAGAACGGCGGATTCGCGTCGCCTCCATCCAGATGGGCATGGACGACGGCGGCAAGGCGTCCAACATCCAGCGCGCCGCCGCCCTCATCGACGGCGTGGACGGCGCCGACCTGATCCTGCTGCCCGAGATTTGGAACGTCGGCTACTTCGCCTTCGACGACTACAGCGCCGAGAGCGAGAGCCTGTCCGGTCCCACCGTGTCCATGCTGCGCGAGAAGGCCGCGGCCAAGGGCGTGTACCTCTTCGGCGGCAGCTTCGTGGAAGAAGACGGCGGCGCGTACTACAACACGAGCGTCCTGATCGACCGGCAGGGCGAGATCATCGGCACCTATCGCAAGATCCATCTCTTCGGGTACCAGTCCGAGGAGGCGCGGCTGCTGACCCGGGGGCAGGCGCCCACGGTAGTGGACACGGAGTTGGGCAAGTTCGGGCTGTCCACCTGCTACGACCTGCGCTTTCCCGAGCTGTACCGCCAGATGGCCGTGGCCGGAGCCGAGGTCTTCCTGGTGGCCTCGGCGTGGCCCTATCCCCGGCTCGAGGCCTGGCTCCTGCTGAACCGGGTGCGCGCGCTGGAGAACCAGGTCTACCTGGTTTCCAGCAACTGCACCGGCGCCAACCGGGGCAAGGCTTTCGTCGGGCACAGCACGGTGGCCGATCCCTGGGGCACCGCGCTGGCCGCCGGCGGCGACGGCGAGTGCGTGGTGCGGGGGGAAATGGATCTCGGCCAGATACCCAAGATCCGGACCGTCTTCTCGGCGTTCAACGACCGGGTCCTGATCGACTAGAGAGCAACGACAAGGCAATAGCTTGAAGGGAGAAGAATAGATGCCCAAGGAAGAGCGAGAGTTTTTCGACACCGACACCATCGACTGGCGCCCCGTGGGCGCCGGCTCGGGAGCCACGGCCGAAGGGATCATGGAGAAGATCCTGAGCGAGGACCCGGAGACGGGTGACTACGCCCGCATGGTCAACTTCCCCGCCGGCGTGGAAACCGACGAGACCGTCGTGCATGACTTCTGGGAAGAGGTCATCATCCTCGAGGGCAGCCTCATCGACACCCGCCTGAACCAGGAGTTCACCAAGGGCATGTACGGTTGTCGCCCGCCGGGCATGGTGCACGGGCCCTACAAGAGCCCCAACGGCTGCATCACGTTCGAGTGCCGCTATTACAAGAAGTGACCCTTCCACGGGGCCACTTCAATGTCCCGTGTCACAAAGACGCTGACATGAAGATTCGAGTCCTTTTTGCTGCGTTCGTCCGAAGCCTTTCGACAGGCGTCGGACGGGCGTAGCGTGGCGAAGTCGAAGGACTCCATGGCGCGGTTCACCACGGTCGGCCGCTCCATCCGCCGCGCGGAAGGGGTCGAGAAGGTCACCGGCAAGGCCCGGTTCACTGCCGACCTGGATTTCCCCGGGCTGCTGGAGGGCAGGGTCCTCCGCGGCCCGTTTCCTCACGCCCTGATCGAGAGCATCGACGTGCGCGCGGCCGAGGCGCTTCCGGGCGTCCACGGCGTTCTCACCCGCGAGTCCGTCAACGACATCGACCCCTACTACGGCCACTGCCTGCGCGACCGG
The DNA here is from genome assembly GCA_022823055.1 of Candidatus Binatia bacterium. GTDB lineage: Bacteria > Desulfobacterota > Binatia > UBA9968 > JAJDTQ01 > JAJDTQ01. The sequence continues at coordinate 4,530 of JAJDXX010000104.1, forward strand.
CCGCTCATCGCCACCGACCGCGTGCGCTACGTGGGCGAGCCGGTGGCGGCGGTGGCGGCCGAGACCGGCGAGGTCGCCGAGGCGGCGCTGGCGCTGGTGCGCGTGCGCTACCGGGAGGTCCCCGCCGCCGCCACCCTGGACGAAGCACTGGCACCGGACGCGCCGGTGCTGCACGACACCAAGGCCCTGGCCGGGGAGTACCACGAGCTGGCGGCCCTGGAGGAGGAGCCCCCGCTCAACGTCTGCCACCACGAGCGGTTGGAGGACGGCGACGTGGCCGCGGGCTTCGAGCGGGCGGACGCGGTCTTCGAGGACTCTTTCGAGTTCCCGATGATCTGCCACTACTCCCTGGAGCCCCACACCGCGGTGGCCCGGTTCGAGGGTGACGAGATCGCGCTCTGGACCTCCTCCGCCCACCCGTTCCTCATCCGCGCCGAGATCGCCCAGATGTTCCGGGTGCCCATGCCCAACGTGCGGGTGACGGTGCCCTACGTGGGCGGCGCCTTCGGCGGCAAGTCCTACTTCAAGATCGAGCCCTTGGCCGTGGCGCTGGCCCGCACCGCCGGCGGACGCCCGGTGCGGCTGGCCCAGAGCGCCTCCGAGTCCATGCTCACCATCCGGCGCCACTCCGCCCGCTGCCGGGTGAAGACCGGGGTGCGGCGGGACGGCACCGTGGTGGCACGGGAAGCGCAGGTGCACCTCGACACCGGTGCCTACGCCGACAACGGTCCGCGTGTGGCCAAGCGCGTGGCCACGCGCATCCACGGTCCGTACCGGATTCCCCACTACCGCATCGACGTCTACGCCGTGTACACCAACACCGCGCCCGCGGGCTCCATGCGCTCCATCGGCGGCCCCCAGTCGATCTTCCCGCTGGAGTGCCACATGGACGGCGTCGCGAGGAGTCTGGAAATCGATCCGCTGGCGTTCCGCCTCAAGAACCTGCTGCGCCGCGACGAGGAGTTGAAGCCCGGCGCCAAGCCCATGGACGCGGACCTGCACATGGACCTGCGCAAGGTGGGCGCCATGGTGGGCTGGGACGAGAAACGGGGCGCGCCCGCGGACAACCTGGGCATCGCGGTCGGGGTCACCGACTCCGAGGCCATGCCGGTGTCCACCGCCATCCTGCGCCTTCTGAGCGACGGCAGCGTCGTGCTCATGGCCGGCAGCACCGAGGTGGGGCAGGGGGCTCGGACCGTGTTGAGCCAGGTGGCGGCCGAGGGGCTGTGCCTCTCGCCGGAACGCATCGTCATGCGCGCCACCAACACCGACGTGACGCCGTTCGACCGCTCCACCGGCGCCAGCCGTTCC
>JAJDXX010000124.1 GCA_022823055.1 Candidatus Binatia bacterium
GACAGGAGGTGCCTTTCATGGCCTTCTTGCCATGTTGCATGACAGACGTTCGGCACATCGTGTCCTGTCTAGTGTGGTGTCCGGTTAATTCGCAGCATAACCTGCGGGTCTTTTTCGCCGTCGGCGGCGTTGCTCTTCCTCGCGTGGTACCCGCCACTGCTCGTCATCGCGCCTTGCCGACAACGAAAAATCCTCCGCATATTATGCTGCGAACTAACCAGACACCACACTAGTGTGCTGGAAACCGTAGCCTGGCGCGGTCAGGTTCCGCCGAGCCGTGCGAGCAGCGGGTCGGGGATGCCGGCCCCGGCAAACCCCTTGGCCCGCAGGATGCAACTGTCGCACGAGCCGCAGGGCATCGCACCACCTTCGTAGCAGCTCCAGGTGTGCTCCAGCGGGGCTCCCAGCCGGATCCCGAGCGCGGCTATCTCGGCCTTGGAGAGGTCAATGATCGGGGTCTCGACCCTAATCGGCACCGCATACTCCGTCCAGAGCTTGCTGCCCAGGTCCAGCGTCCGCCTGATCGCATCATAGAACTCGGGGCGACAGTCGGGGTAGCCGCTGTAGTCGAGCGCGTTGGGGGCCATGTACACGGTAGCCGCTACGTCGGATGCGGCCACGCCCTCCACCTCGATGGCGTAAAGCACCCGACTCTCCAGGCAGGCCGCCGCAAGCGACAGGAAGATGGTATTCCGCATCGGGACGTAAGTGATCGGAACGCCGTGTCCGATTTCCTCGGTGGCGCGCCCCGATGGCACCGGGAAACGGTCGGGATGGGTCAACGCGGAGTACCAGGCCACCTCGGCGAGGAAGGCGACGTCGAGGAGCCGGTGCTCGACGTCCAGAATCCCGGCGATCCGTACCGCGCAGTCGACCTCCTTCGCATGGCTCTGGCCGTAGCGGAACGTGATTGCGAACATGTTGTCGACGCGGCCCTTGGCATAGGCCGCCACGGTGGTGGAGTCCAGTCCTCCGGAGAGGAGAGTGACACCGTAACTGGGCATGGAAGACTTATAGCAGATCGCTGGGTCCCCATCTCCCGGCTGCGGCGGTCCGGCCCACGGCGATCCGGGACTCCCTGCCAACAAGAGAGATCCCATTGCTCCGGCCATGGCCCGGTGATAGCCTCGGCAACCGGAAAGGACGCCGGCGGACCCAACCTGTCCGGCGCGCGCCGCGCACAACCAAGGGAGGCATCATGGTCATCGACATACACCGGCATTTCTGGCGCGGAAACCAGCGCTACTACGACGCGGAGTCCTCCGCCGAAGCCGCCGCGCCCGCCCCGCCCGACTGGGAAGAGACGACGCGGGAGCTGGTGGAGGAGATGGATGCCTCCGGCGTGGACGTGTCCGCGATGCTGGTGGCCGACTACGGCGACCGCCTGGGCACGCCGCATTTCACCATCGACCAGGAGAACTGGATCCTGGCGCAGGCCCGGGAACGCCACCCGGAGCGCATCGTCGCCTTCTACGGCATCGACCCGCGCCGTCCCGGAGCACCCGAGAAGTTCGAACGCGCCATCCAGGAGTGGGGCATGGGCGGCATCAAGCTTCACGCCACTGCCGGCTACTTCCCGCACGACCGGGCCTGCTACCCCATCTACGAGATCTGCATCAAGTACGACGTGCCCGTGCTGCATCACTCCGGCGAGCGCTTCCACCCGTTGCTGTACAGCCGCTTCAGCCATCCCCTGGAGTTCGACCAGGTGGCCGTCGACTTCCCGCGCCTCAAGATGATCATGGGCCACGCCGGCGGCCAGTGGTGGGCCGACTGCGCGACCATCGCACGCGTCCACGAGAACGTGGTGGTGGACCTCTCCGAGTGGCAGACCAAGCTGCGGGACAAACCCGAAACGACCCTCGCCGCCCTCGACCACATGCGCGACTTCATCGGCATCGAACGAATCCTCTGGGGCACCGACTTCCCGCACATGCGCCAGCACATGTCCCTCAAGGACACCGTGGACATCTACCGTCGCCTCCCCGCCCTGGCGCGGGAGCACGGCTACCGGTTTACGGACAGCGAGGCCGAGGCCGTGTTGGGAGGGAACGCGGCGAGGGTGCTGGGGCTTGGGGCGTGAACGCGCGGGAGGACGGGCGTTGGCTTACGCCCGCGAGTTGCGTGAGGACTCGACGGACGTGATCGAGGCTAACGAAGCCGACAATCGCATCCTGCCGGCGAAAGGACCGCGCCGCTCAGCGCAGCTCGGGATAACCATGGGCGACGGCGAGCCTTTCGAGATCGACGATCCGCTGGTACGCGGAACGCGGAAGGACTTCCACGCCGCCGATGAACACGGCGGCGCCGGCGGCGCGGACCTCGGGCTCCTCGAAGGCTTCCAGCAGCGCGTCCTGCAACTGCCGTATTCGATCCAGGTCGGTCCCGGCCCGGGTCACGAAGGGAATCCCAGGGGCGCTCGCCGTGTAGCAGAGCCGGCGGGTCCCTTGGAGCAGCGAAGGGCGGTAGCGTCCGAGATGGGCGTAGGTGACGCAGTCGATGGCGGCGATGTCGGCCTCCCTTCGCGCCACCGCGGTGACGCTGGCGGGGTGGGAGCCGCTGGTGACGACCCGTGAGAAAAAGCGCCCCCGCCTGCTGAACGGAGCTACCAGCGCCCGCAACGCGTTCGCCCCCGAGTGGGACTCGCGGCTATTGACCACGCACACCGAGTCGCGCAGCTCCGAAAGCCCGGTGGTGGGCGAATCCTCGGCGACCAGGACCACGCTGGAATAGTTGCAACCGTCGCAGCCGGGCGCTTGGTAGAGCGGCGTGGCCACCAAGGTAAGTGTTTCGGCGTAGCGGCCGACGAGGTCGGCCCCACAGCATTGGCTGAGCAGAAGGCCCGTATCGGCCCAGAGCTCGTGTACGCTCCGGGATTGATCGAGAGCAGCGGGAACCCCTTCGACTCCCGCCCTCTCCAACTTCCGCGCCACACTGTTCCAGAGTACCGCGTGGGCGCCGCGCACTTCCTCGAAGTCGTACATCGGGAAGCTCGCCGACAGCGTCATGAGAGGCGTTCGCGAACGGTGCTCGAACTCGTCAGGTGGCAACAAATCCGTTCTCCGTGAGGTGGGATCACCGGGCGTCAACTACGCTATACATGCCCACGATCCTCCACAACAACAGCGAAACACCTGCCGAGACGCCAGCGACCACGCCCGCGTGACCACGAGACCTCGGCCGCCCGTGCATTCATTTTGCCGCCTCGCGGCATGCGTGGTACCTTGCTGCTCCGAGCGTGCTCCCAACGCCAAGGAGGTTCCCATGGCTATCGAGCTCAATCACACGATCGTGCCCGTCCGGGACAAGGAGGAGTCAGCCCGTTTCTGGGAGAAGATCTTCGGGTTCGAGCACCAGAAGCCGCTGGGCAACTTCCAGCCGATCCATCTTGCCTCGCAGTCGCTGTCGCTGGATCTCGACGACCGCAAGGAGGTGGAGCACCACCACTATGCCTTCAAGGTAAGCGAGCAGGAATTCGACGAGATCTTCGGCAGGATAAAGGAGGCAGGGCTGGAATACGGCAGCGGACCGAGAAGTTCCACCGACATGAAGACCAACACCTGGAACGGCGGCCGCGGCGTCTATTTCCGGGATCCCAACGGCCACCTGCTGGAGTTGCTCACACAGGACTACACTTGATGACGGGATTCCCCGAACCGTCATTACCGCGAAAGCGGGAATCCAGGGGTGGAGAGGGGCAAACGGCGTGTTCCCCCGCCTCACCCCGCCTGGATTCCCGCTTTCGCGGGAATGACGATTCAGGTCGTGGGCGTCATTTCTTATCCGAGCGGGGTTTTGACACGGCCTGCGGCACGGGAATGACTTGTGTAACCGCCGCCTCTACCGTCTCATGGCCGCGCCGGCTCGGGCAGCGGGGCGTCGTCGGAGCGGATGGCGATGTAGATGAGCAGGGCAGACGACAGCAGGATCAGGCTCATGATCTGCATGAAGCCGTCGTAGCTGCCGTAAATGTCGAAGTAGACGCCGGCGAGAAAGGGGCCGCTGGCGGAGCCGACTTGGTGCACGATGAAGCTCAGGCCCATGATGAGCCCGGCGAGGCGCGGTCCCACCATCTCGAAGAACATGACGTTCTGGATCGCGATGGTGCCGAAGGTCGGCCCCATGGCCAGCGCCACCACCAGGTAGAATGTCAGCGGGTCCGACATGTCCAGGGACATGAGCAGGGTGCCGACGCCGCGGCAGACGTAGGTGAGGGCCAGCATCTGGGCGCGGCCGTAGCGGTCGGACAGCCAGCCGAAGGTCACCGCGGACACGGCGGCGGCGATGCCGAAGACGGACACGGCGATGGCCCCGGTGGCGTGGTCGAAGTCCTTGCTCAACGCGATGCCCACCAGGTGCACGCTCTGGAACAGGGCCATGCCGCATGAGAAACGCGCCAGGAACTGCAGGATCATCGAGCGGTCGCGCAGGTAAGGCAGGCAACTCGCCCAGGTCGCGCGTTCCCGCCGTCTGGTGGAGGAGGGGTCCGGATCGCGCGCGCCGACCCATCCGAACGGCAGGGCCACGCCCAGGAGCAGCGCCCCGCACGCGAACGCGGCCACGCGCCAGTCGTAGCTCCCGATGAGGAAATACAGCAGCGGCGCCAGGAAGAAGGGGCTCAGGGGCGACGCCGTCTGTACGATGCTCACCACAAAGCCGCGCTTCTCGGCTTCGTAGTGCTTCGACACCAAGAGCGAGATGATCACCAGCCCGCAGGCGCCCTTGGCCATGCCGGTCATGATCCCGAAGGTCAGGCATAGCTGCCACAGGTTCTGCGACAGGCCCATGCCGATGAAACCCCCGGCCATGAGGAGAACGCCGCCGAGAATCACCGGGCGGGTGCCGAGGTCGTCCGCCATCTTGCCGAACAGCACGCCGCCGATGCCCCAACCGAGCATGGCGAACACGTAGGGGATGGTTGCCACCGAACGCGACCAGCCGAACGTGTCCTCGATGGGCGTGAGGAACAGGCTGAACGCGTTCATGCTGATGGAGGTGATCACCACGACCGCGGCGGAGAAGACGACGATGAGGGCGCGCGGGATTCGCATGGGTGTATCAGGAGCTGGTAACGGTGACGTTCTCAGGCACGGCCGTGCGCGGCCAGACGCGCCGGCCGCAAGCCGTCCGCGTTCCTTGGCCGGCCATCGGGAAGCACCGGCGGGTCACCCGAGGTACCCGCGCTCCCGGTAGAACCGCGCGGCGCCGGGGTGGAGGGGCACGTCGTAGGGCGCCTCCTCGTCGTTGGCGCAGAGCTGCGCGATGCTCAGGGGCTTGAAGTTGTCCGTGGGGATGGTCTTGCGCCGCAGTTCGAGGGCCTCGCACAGGGCGTAGGCGACCTCGTCGGGCATGTCCTTGCGCACCACCATGGGCCAGCCGCTGAAATCGACGGTGGCGACATCCTCGGTCATCCCCTTGAAGTGGGTCCTGGGCAACAGCGCCTCGCGATACCCCATAGCCTTGAGCCGGCGCATGACCGCGCCGTCGATGGAGAGGTAGCGGAAGCCCTTGTCCACGGCGGTCTGTCCCCAGCTCTTGATGCCTTCGTCGAAGACGGTGTTGACGGCGCCATTCTCGATGGCCGCGCGCCGGTCCGGGTGGCTCGGCCGCGTCACCGACTGGATACTGCCGCCCCACTCGCGGATGTCGGCGACGCTCATGCCCGCGGCCTGGAGCACCGACGCCACGGTGTAGGCCACCGGCGTGTCCACCAGGCTGCGCTTGCCTGTGGGGCCGGTGGAGAGGCGCAGCGGGATGCGCTCCTTGGCGATCTGTCTCAGCGAGGTGATGCCCGTGGATTCGTGCACGGCGAAGCCCATGACGTCCCAGGAAGGGAACACCGCGATGGTGCGCAACGGCATGCGTCCTTCGAGGGGCCCCTTGCCCTTGTACGCCAGGGTGACGGACGCCGACGGGTTGATCCACGCCATGGAGATCTTGCCGTCGGCGAGCATCTTGAGTTCGCGGAAGCTGTCGGCGGCGAAGGAAAGCGCCACACAGTCGTCCTGGTTGCCCCGCGGCAGCAGCGACAACCGCAGGTAATAGCCGAGCCGGGCGTCGGTCTGGAGGACGCCTTCCGCGGCCCGGCGGGTCTGGTGCGAGAGGGAGGTTTCGTAAAGGCCCGAGGCCAACTCAAGCATGCCCTTCACCCGTTGCACGGCCGCGTTGTATCGCCGCTTGGTGGCCATAAGAGGAGGTCTCCCGTTGTCTCTGACGGCTCCCGGGTTCGCGGGGCCTCGTCGTCGGCCGGGTTCCTGGCTCTCGGAACCGGCCAGCGCGCCTAGAGGCCGTATAGCGCCTTGGGATTGTGATACAGGATGTTGTCCTTCCGCTCCTGGCTGATGTCGTCCATCTTCTTCAAGTCGAGGATGGCGTCCATCTCGCTGGACGGGTCGGTGTGGCCGTAGTCGGTGCCGATGACCAGGTTGCCCTCGCCCGAGTACTTGAGGACGTAGGGGATGTCGTCGTTGGTCTGGCAGGTGACGTAGATGCCGTACTCGGCGAAGAGGTCCTTGGGGAACTCGCGTCCGGCCGCCTGGTAGCGGTTCTCGCTCTCCAGGTAGATCCACGGGACCCACTGGGAGGAGGCTTCGATGAAGCCCCATCGAAGTTTCGGAAAGACTTGGGGGATCTCGCTCATGACGAGGCCCAGGCACGAGGTGACCGTGGGCGCCCGGAACATGGCGAAGCGGCCGGCCGTGGTCGGACGGTAGGTGTCGCAGTTGCCGGGGTTGCCGTTGGCGATGTGCACGGCGATGGCCATGTCCAGGTCGCTGGCCGCCTGGTAGACGGGGTAGAAGTACGGGTCGCACATGTCCCGATCCCCTTCCAGCGGCCTCATGCACACCGCCACCGCGCCGTCTTCCTGGGCCTGCTTCATCTGCGCTATCGCTTCGTCCAGGGCCAGCACCGGCACCACGCAGGACCAGCGCAGCCGGCCCTCGCTCTGCCGGTAGATGTCGCCGAGCCAGCGGTTCCAGCTCCGGCACAGCGCGACTTCCACGTCCGGCTTGGTGGTGATCTGTTCGATCCAGAAGGTGTTGTGAAGCACCTGGACATCGACCCCGAGCTTCTCCATGTGGTCGAGCCGAAGCTGCACGTCGTCCAGCTCGCGCGCGGCCTGGGGTGATTCCACGTTCCGTCCGAACTGGTCCGACAGGTCCCTCAGTTGCTGCTCGCTGTAGGTGGGGAAACGGAACCCGCGGATCTTCTCGTCGATGACCCAGTACTGGAGCGTGGGCTCCTGTGGCGAGGAGAACAACGAGGGGCGGTACTTCTCCTCGGACGGCTCCAGATAGTCCCACGTGTGTTCCGTCTCGATCACGTGGGCGTCCGCATCGATAACCGGCAGGCTCTCCTGGCTGGACATGGCGTGTCTCCTTGATACGCGGCCCCGAGGGTCCCGGGCCGGCAGGGTTGGTGCCCGGCGCCCCGCGGCGGCCGGTGCTCAACCGTAAAATTCGACCAAGAGCGGGCGTTTGTCAACCGAGGACGCTGCAAACAAGTCATTTTCACGAAACGCCCCGAACCGTCATTCCCGCAGCCCCTCAATGAGTCATTCCCGCGGAACAGGCTGTGTCAAAACACCAGAGCCACTTGCAAAACCCACTGAGTGAGGGGGTTTAGTTGGTGTGAAGGAGTGAGGGAGGGGTCGTTCCCTGGTATGTTGTGGTTAGCCGACCTCGAACATACAGCCACGAAGAGCCAGGAAGGGAACGCCCCATGTCTT
>JAJDXX010000040.1 GCA_022823055.1 Candidatus Binatia bacterium
AAGACATGGGGCGTTCCCTTCCTGGCTCTTCGTGGCTGTATGTTCGAGGTCGGCTAACCACAACATACCAGGGAACGACCCCTCCCTCACTCCTTCACACCAACTAAACCCCCTCACTCAGTGGGTTTTGCAAGTGGCTCCCTTGTTCAATGACCCCAATGAGTCATTCCCGCGAAAGCTTGCCCTCGACCCCGATCGGGGGCGGGAATCCAGGCGGGGTGGGGCGGGGAAGCACTCCGATGGACCCCCCTCCACCCCTGGATTCCCGCTTCCGCGGGAATGACGATTCGGGGTGGAGGGCGGGAATCCAAGCGGGGTGGGGCTACCCCAGCGGTATGTCCACGCCGTTGAGGGTCAGCTCCGGCACCACGTCCACCGGGCGCCGGAGCGTGTTGGTGGTGTAGCAGGAGCGTTCCAGCGCCTCGGTGAACTCGACGATGCGCTCCCGGCTGTCCGGGCTTTGCAACTCCAGCCGGTACACCAGCCGGGTGCACGCCGACGGCACGTCCGACAGCCCGAACTTTCCCTTCTGGTCGAACTCTCCGCGCACCGACATCTCGGCGCGCTCGATGCGGATGTCCATGAATGACGCCAACTGCGTCACCTGGCTGAGCATTCAGAAGCCGATGGAGGCGACGAAGTACTGGAGCGGGGCCGCGCCCTTGCCGGTGCCGCCGCGCGATTCCGGCTCGTCGCACAGGATGGTGTAGCCTTCCGATGTCCTGGCTTCCTTCAGGTGGTCGTTGACAAGGCGGATGCGCGCCTCGTGCACCGTGACCGCCTTGGACGGATCTTCCCGGTAGACTTCCCGGCGGCGCTCGAACACCGCCTTGTGGTGGCTGTAGTCGATGGAGCAGCAGCCGGGATCGTCGAGCTCCCGTTCTTCGTCAATGGCCATGTTTCCTCCGTTTCCGTTGCATCCGTCCCTGATTCTTCGCCGGAAACCCCGCCGTGTGTCAAACCGGCGGCAACGATCCCTTGCCTGCCGCGGAATTCCCGAGTAACAGGTGATCCATGTCGCAGGACCTCAGAAGTTATCTGGAGTTGGTGGAAGCGGAGGACGATCTCGTCAGGATCGCCGGTCCCGTGGACCCGCGCTACGAGGTGAGCGCACTGGTGGCGAAGCTGGCGCGCGAACGGCGGCGCCGGCCGGTGCTCCTGCTGGAGAACGTCAAGGGCAGCGCGCTCCCGGTGGTGACCAATCTCCATGCGAGCCGGCGGCGCATGGCATTGGCCATGAACACCGAGCCGCGGGACGTCCAGCGCGCGTTTCTGAAAGCCATGGAGCGCCCGGTGGCGCCGGTGGTGGTGGACGGTGGGCCGGTCAAGGAGGTGGTGCGTACGGGTGCCGACGTCGACCTGCTCGCGCTGCCCCAGATCGTCCATCACGCCGCGGACGCCGGACCGTACGTGACCGCCGCCATCTCGTTCGCGCGGGACCCCGAGGACGGCACCTGGAACTGCGCCTACAACCGCCTGATGATCATGGGCAGGGACCGCACGTCCATTCACATCACGGCGTCCAAGCACCTGTGGGAGTTCTACCGGAAGGCGGAGGCCCGCGGCGAGGTGCTGCCCGTGGCCTTTGCCGTGGGCCTGCATCCCGCCATCGGCTTGGGAGCACTGGCCATCGGTTCCATCGATGAGGACGAGCGCGCCATCATGGGCGGCGTCCTCGGAGAGCCGCTGGAGCTGGTGCGCTGCGAGACCTCGGACCTGCTCGTGCCGGCCCATGCCGAGATCGTGCTGGAGGGAGAGATCCTGCCCGGCGAGCGTACGCCCGAGGGGCCGTTCAGCGAGTTCACCGGCTACAGCCTGGGCGAGCGCCAGCGCGAGGTGGTGCGCTACAACGCCGTGACCATGCGGGAAGGAGCGCTGTTCCACGACATCTCCGTCGCCCAGGTGGACCACCTGCTGCTGTCCACAATCCCCATGGAGGCGAACCTCTACCGTGCCGTGCGCGCCATCGTCCCGTCGGTGACGGCGGTGCGCGTGCCCGCTCCATATAGCTGCTACGTCGCCATCGAGCAGCGGATCTCCGGGCAGGCGAAGAACGCCATCCTGGCGGTGCTGGGAGCCGACATGTACATCAAGCGCGTGGTGGTGGTGGACCACGACGTCAACGTCTTCGACGACCGGGAGGTGGCCTGGGCCCTGGGCACCCGCTGCCAGGCGGACCGCGACATCACGGTGATCTCCAACACCCGCGGCTCGGACCTCGACCCGTCGACGGACTCGGACGGCTACACCGCCAAGTGGGGCGTCGACGCCACCGCCAAGCCCTCCCTGGCCGAGTACACGCCGCGCAACCGCATTCCGCGGGACGTGCTGGAGCGCATCGACCTGGACAAGCTGGGGCTCTAGTGTCCGTGACAGGAAACTTCGTCTGCCTGCTGGAGGAAACCGCCGCGCGCTGCCCGGAGAAGCCCGCGCTGGTCTGCCCCGACGAGACGCTCACCTACAAGGTGCTGCACGAACGCGCCGCGGGGTTCGCTCGGAATCTGGCGAACCGGGGCGTCCGGCCCGGTGACCGGGTGGCGCTGGTGCTGCCCAATCACTGGACCTTCGCGGCGGCTTTGCTGGGTATCTGGAAGCTTGGCGCCACCGCGGTTCCTTTGAGCCCGCTGCTGAAGTCCGAGGAGCGGGACGCGATCCTGGCGGACGTGGATCCGTCCTTGGTGGTCGAGAGGATGGACGCGGGAGCGGGCGTGTGGACCACGGCGAAGGAGGGCGCCGCGCCGGCCCACTTCGGCTACAGCTCGGGCAGCACCGGACGGCCCAAGGGCGCCGTGTTCAGCCACGCGGCCCTGACCTTCGCGAACCACTCATGGGCGGACATGATGGCGGTGGTGCCCGAAGACGTGGTGTTGTCGGTGCTGCCGCTGCCCCATTCCTTCGGTCTGAACGGCTCATTGCTGGCGCCGCTGCTCAGGGGCGCCACCGTCGTGTTGCCCGGCGGATTCGCTCCGGACAAGGTGCTCGCGGCCTTGCCGGAGCACCGGATCACCCTGTTCCTTGGCGTCGCGACCATGTTCCGGCGGCTTTTGAGCGCGCCGGAGTTTGCCGGCGCGGACCTTTCGTCGCTGCGCCTCTCGGTGTCGGGCGCGGCGCCGTGTCCCTGGGACCTGGCTTCCGAATGGCGCCGCCGGGCCGGCCACCGCATCCTCCGGGGTTACGGCATGACCGAGTTGTTCCGGCCCATTTCGTATCTGGCGTCCACGGCGGAAGACCGGCCGGAATGCATCGGGCGCGCGGTTCCGGGCGTCGACATCCGGGTGGTGACGGACGAAGGCACGGCGGCCGGGAAAGGAGACGCGGGAGAACTCTGGATCAGGACCCCGGCCGCGCTGCAAGGGTACTGGAACGATCCCGCGCCGGTGCTGGAGGACGGCTGGTTCCGGACCGGCGATCTCGCCCGGATCTCCGCCGGCGGGTTCGTGGAGATCACCGGACGCTTGCGGGAGCGTATCCTCCGGGGCGGCTATTCGGTCTTCCCCCAGGAAGTCGAGGCGGTGCTGGCCGAGCACCCGGACGTTGCCGAGGCCGCGGTGGTTGGGGTGCCGCACCCGGAACTGGGCGAGGAGGTAGCTGCGTTCGTGGTGGTGAAGCCGGGTGCCAGTCCGGGGACCGGCACCCTGGCGGCCTACTGTGCGGACCGGCTGGCCCGCTTCAAGTACCCGCGGCACATCCGCCTCGTGTCCGAGTTGCCCAAGGGGGCCACCGGAAAGGTGATCAAGGCGGAGTTGGTGAGGGGTTGGCGTACGACTACTTCTTCGTTTGACTGACCAGGAAGGACAGGCTCTCCCTGACCTCCGCCGGCATGTTGATGATCCCGTCCACGAGTTTCTTCACCTCCGGACCCGGGACATACGTGACCACGAGCTTGGCCTTCTTGGCTTCCGCCAGCAGCTTGGGGTCCTTCAGGGTCTTTTCGTAGGCCTTCTGCAGGATCTCCAGGCGGTCCTTGGGTGTGCCCGGCGGCAGCGCCAGCATCCGCTGGAACGCCATCTGGAACGCCCATGAGTTGTAGAGCTTGAGGCCTTCCTCGTTCAGCACGTCCTTGAACAGCGGAATTTTCTGGATCTCCGGATCCGGATAGCTGTGGCTGTCGATGACGAAGGGAACGAGTTTCTGGTCGCCCTCGGCGTCCAGCATGCTGCGGGCGGTCACCCTCATGGACTCCCACTGGGAGCAGAAACCGTCGATCTCTCGTCCCTCCAGCGCCAATCGTATGGTGGCCGTCCCCCTGTACCCGGTGATGATCTTCAACTTGGTGCCCATGGCCTTGTTGAGAATCGCCGGGATGTCGTGGCCGGTGGAGCCGGCCCGGGTGGCGCCGATCTTGATGGGCTCCTTGGAGTTGATGACGTCCTTCCACGTGGTCTTGCCCGAGAAGGCCATCATCATGCAGACGATCTCGCCCCTGCTGGGAGCGCCGACCCATTCCATCTTGTCGAAGGGCACCGCGCCGGCCTTCTTGTCGCCTAGCGCCGACTGTACGATGAGCGAGTTGTTGAACACCGCGCCGGTGAGGCCGTCGGGCTTGGCGCGCCGGCCGATGTAGTTGGCGGAGATCAGGCTGCCGGCGCCGGTCATGTTCTGAACGAGCGTGGTGGGGTTGCCGGGAACGTACCTGCCGAAGTAACGGGCGATCAGCCGGGTGTACGTGTCGTAGCCGCCGCCGGGGGAGAAGCCCACGATGAAGCGGAATGTCTTGCCCTTGTAGAAGTCTTCGGCGCGCGCCTCGGGAGCCGCCAACAGGGCGGCGCTTGCGATGACGGCCGCGGCCAGAAAGGAAAAACCCTTGCGTTTCATGGATGTCCCTCCGTTTCGGTTTTGCCGGCGTCGTCGACGCCAAGCCCCCTTGGCTACAGAAGTGGCGCCGCCATGTCAAGGCGCACGTTGAGAAACGCACCCGCCGATGTTATGAAAGCATCCACGGAGGTACCCATGGCAGAATCCATCATCCTTTTCACGCAGCCCGGTTGACCGCCTTGTCATCGAGAGAAGGAGTATCTTTCTCAAAAAGGCGTCGATTTCGTGGAGAAGAACATTCGCGAGGACGAGGAGGCCCTGAAGGACCTGCTGGCCCGCGGTTTCCAGAGCACCCCGGTGGTCATCATCGACGGTGAGGCGGTGGTCGGCTTCGATCAGGATCGGATCGACACCCTTCTCGGGCTCTGACCGGGAGGCCGCGCCCGCGGCCTCCAACCACGACCACCGTTCCCGTTCCGGCCCGGCGGGCGGAGCGTTCGCTCGAGCGCGTGCAATGCACCGCGCTCGACGGTTGCCCGGCGCGGTTCCCCGGCCGGCGGCTACGGTTACGCCGGCCGCTTGGCCTTGAGCGCCTTGACGATCTTCTCCGGTGTTATCGGGAGGTCGTGGATGCGCACGCCCACGGCGTCGAACACCGCGTTGGCCATGACCGCGGGCGGCGGAATGATCGGCGGCTCGCCCACGCCCTTGGCCCCCAGCGGGCCCGACGCGCAGGGGTGCTGGATCAGGTGCACCTCCACGGGCGGGGCGTCCAGCGCGCTGAAGATCTTGTAGTCCAGCAGGTTGGGGTTGTCCATCTTCCCGTCGGTGAAGGTGCATGCCTCGCTGAGCGCCTGCCCCAGCCCCTGCATGACCCCGCCTTCTATCTGACCGCGCACCGACAGCGGATTGACCGCGGTGCCGACGTCCTGCGCGGCCACGTAGCGATGGATGCGCACGTGCCCCGTCTCCGGGTCCACCTCCACCTCGGCCGCGTGAGCCGCCATGGCCGGGTGCGGCGTGAGCCGGGACACGGACTGGGTGCTCACGATGGGGCCGCGCTCGTGTTCCAGGGCCATTTGACCCACCTCGCGCAGCGTCACGGAACGCTCCGGGCTCCCCTTGACGAACACGTTGTTGCCGTCGAGTTCCAGGTCGCCCGGGTCGGCCTCGAGCTTGTCCGCCGCCACCTGCTGGATCTGCCGCTTCGCCTCCCGCGCCGCCAGCAGCACCGCGCCGCCCATGCTCTTGAGGGCCTGACTGCCCGCGCTGAGGGTGGAGTGGGGCGCGAAGTCGGTGTCCGCCGTGCGCACGTGCACGTCGGCCAAGGATACGCCGAGCACTTCCGCGGCGATCTGGGCCAGGGAGGTGCTGGCGCCGCTCAGGTCCACCAAGCCCGTGAGGATGGCGACGGTGCCGTCCTCGTTGAGCTTGACGCCGGCGCTGGACGCCATGCCGCCCACCAGCCAGTGGGCCATGGCCATGCCCCGTCCGACGTTCTCTCCCGGCGGTTTCGGCACCGCGTTCATGGCCTCCGCCGCCTTGAGCAGCGTCTCCTTCGCGTGCACGTCCTCGAGCGGCGCGCCGGCGGGGGTTTCGTCACCGTCCACCATGGCGTTGCGCAGCCGCATCTCCACCGGGTCGATGCCCAGCTCCCGGGCGATGATGTCCATCTGCGACTCGGAGGCGAAGGCGAGTTGGGGTCCCGCCGGTCCGCGGTAGGCGCCGCAGGTCGACGTATTGGTGTAGACGCAGTAGCTGTCGATCTTGAGGTTCGGGATGCGGTAGGGCCCGGGCGCGCGTACGGCGGCGCCCTGGCTGATCATGACGCCCGAACCGGCCGAGAAACCGGTCCCAAGCACCACCTCGATCTCCCGCGCGGTGATGGTGCCGTCGTGCTTGATCCCGGTCTTGTAGCGCAGGTGGAACGGATGGCGCGGGTTGGTGGTCTGGAAGTCCTCGCTCCGGCTCATGACGATGCGCACCGGGAGCCGCGCCTTGCGCGCCAGGGCCACCGCCGCGGGCTCCACGGTGGGCGACAGCTTGCCGCCGAAGCCGCCGCCGATCTCGGTGGGGATGACCCGGACCTTGGTCATGGGCATCCGCAGGACCTGCGCGATGGCGGCGCGCAGCGGGAACTGGGCCTGGGTGGACGCCCACACCGTGGCCTTGCCCGAGGCGTCGAAGCGGGCCGTGGCGGTGTGCGGTTCGATGTAGGTCTGGTGCACCATGGGCACGTGGAAACGGTGCTCGAAGATCCGGTCGGCCTCCGCGAACCCGCGTGCCACGTCGCCGCGCACGATCTGCTTGTGGCCGCATATGTTGCCGCGCCGGTCCAGGTCCGGCTGCGACCAATAGTCGGCGTAGTCTTCGTGCAGCAGCGGCGCGTCCGGCGCCATGGCCTCCAGCCCGGAAGTGACCGAGGGCAGCACCTCGTAGTCCACCTCGATGAGCCGCGCCGCTTCCTCGGCGGTCTCCTCGTCCACCGCCGCCACCGCGGCGATGCGGTCGCCGGCATAGCGCGCCTTGGTGGTGGCGAAGTACGCCTCGTCGCGCACGAAGCGGCCGTAGCGGACGTCCGGCAGGTCGGCGGCCGTCACCACCGCCTTGACGCCCGGCAGCCGCTCGGCGCGCTCGGTGCGGATGGCGGTGATGCGCGCGTGGGGGTGCGGGCTCAGCACCATTTTGCCGGCAAGCACCCGGTCGCCGGGCAAGACGTCCGCGCCGAACACCGACTGCCCGGTGACCTTCTCCAGAATCTCGACCCTGGGAAGCTCCTGACCGACGACTCTCATGATTCCTTCGCTGCCTCCATGACCGCCTGGATGATGGTGCCGTAGCCGGTGCAGCGGCACAGGTTGCCGGCGATGCCGTGGGCGACTTCCTCGTGGGTGGGCGAAGGGTTGCGGTCCAGCAGGGCTTTGCCCGCCATGAGCATGCCGGGTGTACAATAGCCGCACTGGGCCGCTCCGGCGGTGGCGAAGGCACCCTGCAGCGGGTGCAACGCCTCGCCGTCGGCCAGCCCCTCCACCGTTTCCACTCGCCGGCCGTCCGCCTCCGCCGCGAAGATCAGGCAGGCGTCCACCAGCCGTCCGTCGAGGATCACCGAGCAGGCGCCGCACTCCCCCTCGCCGCACCCTTCCTTGGTACCGGTGAGGCCCAGGTCGTTGCGCAGGAAATCCAGCAGCGAGCGCGTCGCCGCCACGTCCTCCTGGTACGGTTCGCCGTTGACGGTCACCGTGATGCGGATGCGTGGAGGCTCCATCAAGCTTCGCCTCGCGCGCGCCGGAACGCCTTCCAGATGGCTCTGCGCGTCAACACCCGGACCATTTCCCTCCGATAATCCGCGCCGGCGCGCACGTCGTCGATGGGCTGGGCGTCGGAGGCGGCGCACTCGCCCGCCTCCTCCACGACGCGTTCGTCCAGGCGGGCGCCCGTCAGACAGTTCTCCGCCGACGCCGTCCGCAGCGGCGTGGGTCCTACCGCCCCCAGCGCAATGCGCGCCTCCGCGACGGTGTCGGGGTCGTCCCCGTCCAGCCGCACGAACGCCGCGCAGTTCACCAGCGCGATGTCCATGGCGGTGCGCACGCAACGCTGGAACGCGCTGCCGGCTCGGGCGGGCAGGGCCGGGACGAGGACCGCGGTCAAGAGTTCACCGTCCCGCAATGCGGTCCTGCCGGGTCCCAGGAACAATTGATCCACCGGCACTTGGCGGGTACCGGTTGCGTCCGCGGCCTCCGCCGAAGCGCCCAGCGCCATCAGCGGGGTGGCCGTGTCCGCCGCCGGGGAGGCGTTTGCCAGATTTCCGCCCAGGGTGGCGCGGTTGCGGGTCTGGATCGACCCCACCACTCGGGCGGAGCGGGTCAGGGCTTCGTATTGGCCGGCGATCAGTGAGGAGGCGCCCAGGCTGTCCATGAGAGCAAGGGCACCGATCCGGACTCCGCCGTCCGCTGCCTCGATCCGGCCCAGTTCCGGAATCCGTTTCAGATCGACTACCGTGTCCGCCTGCGTCTGGCGGCGCTCCATCTTGAGGAACAGGTCCGTCCCTCCGGCCAGGGGAACGGCCTGGGGCGTCAGCAGTGCGAGGGCTTCGTCGAGGCTGCGCGGAGCCCGGTAGTGGAAAGGCCTCATGGTTTCAGCGGCCATTCATCGCACTTTTTTGCGGGGGATGCAATTCGGCCAAGATCCGGGAGGAATGTGGGAACCGGTGCAAGTCTATAAGGAGAGCGGGGACAACAAAGTGCCCGCGCGGCGTATCTTGGCGGGAAACGGCCCTTCCTGATAGTTCTTGGGGGGAGGGTCGTAGCCGGCCGCTCGATCGGATGCACCGTGATCGCGACGTGCGCGGAACCGTCCCCGGTACTTGTCCTGGCGCGTGAAGAAGAAGGAGAAGAAGACCATGAAAACAACGACCATTACCGATGCCGGGAACGAGCGTCGGGCCGTTCTCGGCGGTCTCTCTGCTGCCGCCACAGCCGTCAAGGTGTCGTGGTTGGCGGTCCTCTTGCTGCTGTTGATCCCGATGACGGCCTATTCGGCGCCGCCGGACCTGCAGACTCCCGCCCCCGTAATCTATCTCGCCGACAACCTGGACGAGAAGGACAGGCTGGGTTGGTGCATCGATACGGTTGGACGGGGATTCGGCGAGAAGTTGCATGCGCACTCCTGCAAACCCCGGGGCGGCGACGTGCAGTTCCGCTACGACGGGGACGCGCGGCGGATCGCCTCGGCCACTTACGACGGCAAGTGCGCTACGCTGACGGCGCCGGCCGCGGCGGGTGTATCCTTGGGCCTGGTGGATTGCTCGACAGAATCCGCCGCTCAGAACTTCGACTACGATGCCCAGGCGATGGAGTTCCGGCCTGGGGCCGACAAGGCGCTTTGTCTCGTGGCGGGCGCGGCCAGCAGGTCCGCCGGGCCGTTCATGTCGCGGGCTCTCGAGCTCGCTCCGTGTGCCTCTGCGGACCCGGCGCGCAAGCAGTGGCGCATCAAGTGAGATGGGTTGCAAAGTGTGGCCATAGGTGACGCCACGGAACGCCGGGCGCCGGAATACGGGCTCCTGCGCAATCGGTGAACGGTGGATGACAAGCCAATCCAAATCCGGCGTCTCGGGCCGCGGGAGCAGCGACAATCCCCGGAACCGTTTCGAGTCCATTACCTTCGTCCCGGATGATTCCCCCGGCGGGCCGGCGACCACGTTTCTCAGGGATACTTCCCGGTCCATCATTGCGTACAACGACAGCCCCGACGTGGGCTTCGATGCCAGCGTCAACCCGTACCGCGGCTGTGAGCACGGTTGCGTCTACTGCTACGCACGGCCGACGCACGAATACCTGGGTTTCTCCGCCGGCCTGGATTTCGAGTCCAGGATTCTGGTGAAGGAGGCGGCGCCCGACCTGCTGAGGAAAGAGCTGTCCTCGCCCCGCTGGAAGCCCCAGGTGGTGGCCCTGTGCGGGGTGACCGACCCCTATCAGCCCGTGGAGCGGCGGTTGGAGTTGACCCGTGGCTGCCTCGAGGTGCTGGCCGCGTTCCGCAATCCGGCGGCCGTCGTCACCAAGAACCATCTGGTGACCCGCGACGTGGACGTGCTCGGGGAACTGGCGGCGCGCGACGCCGCGGTGGTGTTCATCTCGGTGACGACACTGGACCGGGATCTCTGCGGACGCATGGAGCCGCGGGCCTCCCAACCCCACCTTCGTCTGGACGCCATCCGGACTCTCAAGCAGGCGGGCATTCCCGTTGGCGTCATCGTGGCGCCGGTGATCCCGGCGCTCACCGACCACGAGTTGCCGGCGATTCTCTCCGCCGTCGCCGAGGCCGGAGCCGCCAGCGCCGGCTATTCGCTGGTGCGCCTGCCCTTCGGCGTCAAGGACCTGTTCGAGCGCTGGCTGGAAGAGAACTATCCCGACCGCAAGGACAAGGTGCTGAACCGCATCCGGGAGATTCGCGGCGGCAAGCTCAACGACGCCGGCTTCAAGACCCGCATGCGCGGGCAGGGGATCTTCGCCGGGCAGGTGGAGGCGCTGTTCGACGGCGCCTGCCGGAAGCTGAGCCTGTCGCGCAGAAGCTGGAGCCTGTCCACGGCGTCCTTCCGGCGTCCGACCGCCCAGCTCGGACTGTTCGATGGGGACTGAGGCGCGGGAGCCTCAGGGCATCAGTTCGCCGCCGTTCACGCCCACGATCTGTCCGGTCATGTAGCTGCTGGCCGGGCTCAGCAGGAAGACCGCGAGGTCGGCCACTTCGCCCGGTTCGCCCAGCCGCCCCATGGGGACCAGCTTGGAGCGTTCCGACTTGCGCCGCTCCAGGGCTTCCCCGGTGAGGCCTCGGCGCCACATGGGCGTGTCGATGGGCCCGGGGGCCAAGGCGTTGATGCGGATGCCGTACTCCGCCACTTCCCGTGCCACGGCCTTGGTGAGGGCCGCGATGCCCGCCTTGGCGGCGGAATAGTGGGACGCCCATTCCTGGCCCTTGAGCCCGTGCATGGACGAAAGGCTGGCGATGACCCCGAACCTCGCTTCCATCATCAGCGGCAGCGCCGCGCGGATACAGTAGAAGGTCCCGTTCAGGTGCACGTCGATCATGTGCGCCCAGTCCTCGTCGCTGATTTCGTGCACGGGCTTCTGTTGCGAGATCCCGGCGACGTTCATGAGGTACGCGAGGCCGCCGAACTCGGAGTGGGTCCTGGCGATGGCGGCGTTGACCTCGACCGAGCGGGTGACGTCCAAGGTCAAGGGCAGGGCGGTGCCGCCGCCGGCGGTGATGCGCGCGGCGGTTTCCCCGGCCTTGGCGCCGTCCACGTCGGCGACGGCCACCTTGACCTTCTGCTCTCCGAGCTTGAGCGCGATGGCCTGGCCGATGCCGCTGCCGCCGCCCGTCACGAATGCGCCGTCGCGTTCCATGTCCCACTGCATAGTTGCCTCCAGGTTTCCGTTGGTTGTGGCGTCGAAAGCTAAGTAACACTTCGGTGTTGCCGCGGCAAATCTTCCCTTTGACCGCGTAGGTTCGCGCCTGAAGGGCCGATCTGGTACACAGGCGGCGGGAGGATTCTTCGTGGAATACCGTCAGCTTGGATCTTCGGGTTTGCGGGTGTCGGCCATCGGACTGGGCACCAATCGGTTCGGTTCTCCGAAGCTGCCGCAGGAGCAGGTGACCGCCATCATGGACGCGGCGGTGGAACTGGGCGTCAACTTCATCGACACGTCCAACAGCTACCAGGACGGACGTTCCGAGGAGACGCTGGGCGCGGCGATGAAGGGCCGCCGGGACCGCTTCGTGGTGGCCACCAAGTTTTTCTTTCCCACGGGCGACGGCCCCAATGACCGCGGCACGTCGCGCTACCATCTCATGAACGCCGTGGAGGGAAGCCTTCGGCGTCTCCGGACCGACCACATCGACGTCTACTACATCCACCGTTGGGACGCGTCGACGCCCATCGAGGAGACCCAGCGGGCGCTGGACGACCTGATCCGCCAGGGGAAGGTCCGTTACATCGGCGCCTCCGATTTCGCGTCGTGGCAACTGGCGCGGGCCAACGTCGTCGCCGAGTTCCGCGGCTGGACGGCGTTCGCCGTGCTCCAGTCCCACTACCACATGTTGGAACGGGAGGTGGAGCGGGAGGTGCTCCCCTATTGCGGCGCCCACGGCGTGGGTTTCGTGCCGTATTTCCCGCTGGCCGGCGGGTTCCTCACGGGCAAGTACGTCAAGGGCGAGAAGCCGCCGCCGGGCTCCCGCGGCGAAACCCAGCGCTATGTGCAGCAGTACATGACCGACCGCCACTACGACACCGTGGCCAGATTGACCGGCTGGGCGGAAGCGCGGGGGAAGGGCATGAACGAGCTGGCGCAGTGCTGGCTGCTGGCGCAGCCGCGGGTGTGCTCGGTGATCTCGGGCGCCACCCGCCTGGCGCAGTTCCGGGACAATGCCAAGGCCGCGGAATGGGCGCTCTCGTCCCAGGAACTCGCGGAGGTCGACGAGATGCTCGGTGAGTGAGTCGGCGTGAGGCGGGAAACCCCTGCGGACTTCTCACGGCTGCGAAAGCGGCAAGGCGCCGGGTTGGGTCAGTGCAGGATCCGCATGGCGGGCTTGAGCTCGATGACCGGAATCTCGGACTCGTCCGCCGATGCGGCGTCAGGCTTTCTTCGGCGGGCGGCTTCGTTCAGCAACAGCACCACCATGCGCCACAGTTCCTGCTTTTCCACCGGCGCGTGCAGCAGCAGATCGGCGCCCGCCGCGAGCGCCCGCCGATGCTCGGGTATGAGAGCGCCCGACAGGATCAGGATGATCGGGGTGTGCCGGTGCGCGCCCTGCTTCCGAATGGTGCGGCAGAGTTCGAAGCCGTTGAGCGGGCCCTTGAGGAAGGCGTTCACGAGGAACAGGTGAACTTCCTGCCCTTCGATCCGGGACAGCGCGTCGCGGCCCTCGTTGACGCCCAGGACGTCGATGACCGGCGACAGTTCCTGCAGATGCTTTGACAGCGCTTCCTGCTGGCTTGTGTAGCTGTCCGCTATGAGAATTCTGGGTCGTACGCTGCGTGGCATGGCGCTCTCTCGTGACTGCTGCGCTGAAGACCGGGACCCCCCGGCCCGAATCCATCGCTCTTGTCCGAGTCCTCCGTGCCCTCCTCGGGACTCGGCGGAGAACAGTATTGAATAATGCGGAACGACCGGTGTCAAGACCTCAACTAGTGAAAATTTGCCCACCGGAAGCCAAAAAACGAACAGAACTTCGTTTCCCGTTCCGCGATCTGCCCCGAATAACGGCGTCTTCGTGAGGGGCGGTCCGGTTTGCTCTTGGCGAGTCGTGTTCAGGCGCGCTGAAGGAAGTCTCGCATCGCGGCGTGAGCCGCGTCCGGGTTGGCGAAGAAGTAGCTGTGGCGTTCCCCGGACAGTACCACGAGGCGGGCTCCGGGTATGCCTTTCTCGAGGGTTTCCGACGACGTCCGGTGGGACAGGTCGCTGGTGACGTTGCGGTCGTCTTCGCCGACGAGGATCAGGGTGGGGCAACGGATGTCGCCGAGGCGGCCGCTGGTGTCGTGCCCTTGCCGAGCCAGCAGATGGCGGAAGTAGAACTCCACCGGCCCCATGTTGGCCATGCGCACGCGCAGGTAGTTCTCTACCCGGTCCGGATGGCGCTCGGCGAATTCCTCGGTGAATCCCACGAGGATGGAGTGGTCGCGGACGTATCTCTCATACCCCCATTCCACCATCTCCGTTGCGATCTTGAGCGGAATGCCCTTGGTGTGAGGATAGGCCGCGCCGGTGGACGCCAGGACGAGCGCCTTGATCCTCGCGGGATGGTCCAACGCCATGACCTGCGCCACCCGGCCGCCCATGGAATGGCCGCAGACGATGGCCTCGCCCGCGCCGAGGTGGTCGAGGAGGGCCATGGCGTCCTCCGCGAACATCCGCGTCGTGTAGGGTACGGACGGCTTCCCGGACTGTCCCGTGCCGCGGTAGTCCATGGTGATGACCTGGTGGTCGCGGGCGAACTCCGGCACCTGGTGGATCTTCCATACCTCGCCGTCGCAGTGTGTCTCGCTCAGGAAGAGCAAGGGCGTGCCCCGGCCGTGGACCTCGTAGTAGAGTTCGGTGTCGTTGACGGGCAGCAGGGGCATGGGACCTCCAGCGGCTTTGGTGCAGGTCGAGCCGGACGCGGACAGCCGGGATGCGATCAGTCCATGTAGCCGGTCTTCAACGCCCAGAGCCAGGTATAGACGATCTTCTCGTTGTAGAGCGCCCAGTGGCCCATGTGGGTATACTTGGGCACCAGCCCCACGTGCACCCGGGCGCCGCCGGCCGCGTACTTGCCGGCCATGTACATCTCGCGCTTGTCGCCCAGGCTCTTGCCGCCGATCCAGTGGCCGTGGTCGTTCTCGCCCACCATGAGCAGCACCTTGAGATTCGCCAGCCACTCGGCCGGGGGGTCCTGCAGGTGGTCGAAGTATTCCTCCCGGGGCAGCCCGGTAACCCGGACGTACTCCTCCAGCCGCTCCGGGAAGACGTTGTGCTGGTTGTCGCGCAGGCCGATCTTGATCTGCGGCCGGGTCTTCTCGGTCAGCCGGAAGAAGTCCTCCATGCGGCCCCAGGGCGTCAGCTCCGGCAGGTCCTCGTAGTGGGACCGCCGGTAGGCCTCCACGGTGCGCCGGGAGATCTGCGCCAGGCCGTAGGGCTTGGGCGACTCCATGCCGGTGTTCTCGCGCCATTCCCGGCGCCAGCCGTCGGGTCCGCCGCTGCCCCAGCCGACGATGCCGATGACCTCGGCCTCGTGGGTGAAACGGGTCACGTGCGCGGCCATGGGGCCGCCTGTGGAATGGCCGAAGGCGATCAGCCGCCGCCCTCGCAGGTGCCGGTCGGTGAGTTGCCCGGCCCCTTGGAGCACCACGTTGAAGGTGCACTTGAGCAGCCGGTCCTCCAGTTCCTCCTCGTCGATCCCGGCATCGAGGAGATAGTACGGCACCCGCTCGGCGATGGGTTTGTCCCACTTGCCGCCCGGAGGCCAGAGACCCGGGTAGCTGAGGGCCAGCACCGTGAATCCCTGGGCGGCCAGCCGCCGCGCCAGACCGGGACGCCCGTCGGGGGTGACGTCCATGACCGTCTCGTTGGCGCCGCCGCCGTGGAAGACGACAAAGGCCGGGCGGTCGTCGCGCTCGCGCGCGGGCGTGTAGAGAGAGCCGTGCATGTCCCACTCGTAGCCGTTGCGCCGGTAGCGCTCCACCACCCCGGTGACGGTGTACGCGCTGTCGTCGTCCGGCGGCGGCATGCCGAGCCAGTCATCCCAACCGATGGGGATGAGGGTGTCGTCGGCCTCGAGAGCGCGGGTGAAGGCCTGGGTTCCGGCCGGTGGTTCGGGCATGTTACTCTCCTGCTCCTGATATCCTGTCCGGCGGGACGGCCGCCGTCCTTGTGGCGTATAGCGGGAACCGCGGCGGAAGACAACGCGGCAATCACGGAGTGCACATCATGGAGTTGGGTCTGTCCCTTTTTTCGACGGAGTTGTCGGGTCCCGTGGGCGACATCGCACGGGAGGCCGAGACTCTGGGCTTCGAGTCCCTGTGGTTTCCCGAGCACATGCTCATCCCGGTCCACTACGAATCGCGCTACAAGCGCACCCCGGACGGCAAGGTGCCCGAGTCCTTCGGCCACTTGCCCGATCCCTTTATCGCCGCGGCCATGGCCGCCCAGGCCACCGAACGCCTGCGCGTGGCCACCGGCATCTGCATCCTGCCGCAACGCGAAGTCATCGCCACCGCCAAGGCGGCGGCCACGCTGGACCGCCACAGCGGCGGACGCCTCATCATGGGGGTGGGCGCCGGCTGGTTTCCGGAGGAAGCGGCGATCCTCGGCGTGACGGCATTCCAGCGCCGCTGGCAGGCGTTGCGCGAGGGGGTCGAGGCGTTGCGCGTGCTGTGGACCCATGAAGACGCCGAGTACAGCGGCGAGTTCGTGCGCTTCCCGCCGGTGCGGGTCTTCCCCAAGCCGCTCCAGAAGCCGCATCCGCCGATCCACCTGGGGGTGCACGACCCCCGCCACGCGCCCAGGCGCGTAGCCCGGTACGCCGACGGCTGGTGTCCGGGGGACCTGCCCGTGGACGAGGCCGCCGACGCGGTGGCCAGCGTGCGGCGTGCGGCCGTCGAAGGCGGACGCGATCCGGACGGGATCGAGTTCTCGGTGGTGCTGACTCCCTCCGGAGGCTTTCCCTCGCTGGACGACATGGTTCGCTACCGCGCGGCGGGCATGCGGCGCATCATCCTGCGCGTGATGGAGGCCACCACGGGAAGCGGGGTCGAGGCGGTGCGGCGGCTGCATCCCTTCATTGAACAGGCGCGGCGGATCGGACCGCGCTGATCGATTGCCGCGCCGCCCGGCTCGCCGGCCTATGCCGAAAGGCTCCTGGTCATGAGCACGGTGAGGCCCAGGCCCCAGCAGTAGAGCGCGAACCAGGTAAGCCGGCGTGACAGCAGGACCCTCAACAGCACCGCGATACCGAGGTAGCCGGTCGTGAACGCAGCCAGGAAGGCCACCGCGTACCCGAGCTCGTTGACGTCCCGAGTCCCGTCCAACCCGTGGGACAGGAGCTGGAGCGTGAATGCTCCCAGGATCGCGGGGATGGAAAGCAGGAACGAGTAACGCAGGCTGAGGTCGCGTCCGAGGCCGCTCAGGACCCCCGCGGCAACGGTGGCCCCGGAGCGAGACAGCCCTGGTATGATGGCCAGGCCCTGGACGACGCCGATGAGCAGGGCATGCCACGCGCGCATTCTCTCGACATTCGCGCCGTGCCCGCGCGCACGGTCCGTGGCCACGAGCAGGGCGCCGGTCACCAGCAGCATGGTCGCCGCGGTGGGTACGCTGGAGAAAAGGCGCTCGAGTCCGTCCTTGAAGAGAACGCCGACCAAGGCCGTGGGCAGGGTGCCGGTCACAACCAGCGCGAGAAGGCGCAAGACCGCCGGGTCGGAGTGCCGGGGCATGAGCGCGGCGTGGGTCAACGCCGCGACATCACTACGGAAATACAACAACACCGCGCCGAGCGTTGCCAAGTGCACGGTGGCATGGAACAATACGCCGGGTTCCTGGAAGCCGGGCAGCCACGACTGAACCAGGACCAGATGGCCGGAGCTGCTGACCGGCAGGAACTCGGTGAGCCCTTGCAGGATACCGAGCGTCGCAAGAGTCAGGGTAGGGCTCACGATTCGGGCTCGCGATTCCTCGTCCGCCGCACCGGGCCCGGGCGGGGATCGGCTGGAGATGATGCATGAGTCTACTACGAAACAGGCCGCGAGGCCATGACGGCGCCGAGCGGGTCGGCGGCGAAGTCATGTATATGGAAAATTCGAGAAACTATTGAATTCGTCGCCGCCTTCCTTCCTCGACCCGGGACCCCATGACGGTTTTCGACGGCAGGCTCAGCCTCCAGTTCGTCACTCACTTGGCGAACCACTACACGGTCAACCGTTTCGTGGAACTGGCCGCGCTGGCCCGTGAACGCGGATTCGAACGGATCTGGCTCAATGACAACGCACGCTACCGGAGCCAGGTGGTGGTCCTTTCCGCCATCGCCGCGCGCGTGCCCATCGGCGTCGGCACGGCCGTGCTGGTGCCTTACTTCCATCATCCCATCGAGGTGGTGGATTCGCTGGCGGCTCTGTCCGAACTGAGCGAAGGGCGCGAAGTGGGCTTCGGGCTGGCGCGCGGTTCCACGACCCAGACGCCGCAGCACGTGACCATGCACAGGCCCCTGGCGCTGGTGCGCGAGCTGGCCGTGTTCGTGTCGCGAGCGCTGGCCGGGGAGCGCCTGGTCTATGGCGACTTCCCGGTCTTGTGCGAGCACTATCGCTTCAATCCGGCCGGCAGGTTCGAGCTGGCGTTCACGCCCAAGTCCCCCGTGGTCATCTATTCGGGCGGCAACGGCCCCCGGTCGCTGCGCATGGGCGGTCAGGTCATGGAGGGGCTCATCAGCTCGGGGACCTTCATCCCCATGCTGCGCGCGGGCCGGCTCGAGGGAATGCTCGAGCTGGCGGAGGCCGGCGCCCGGAGCGTGAACCCGAACAAGGCCCTGCGCAAGATGGTGGAGCTCAACGTGTCGGTATCGCGGGACCGGGACGCGGCCATGGAGTTCCCCAAGCGCCAGGTGGCCCATTCGATCCCTCAGTGGGAATCGCTCGGGTTCACGCCCGACGAGTACGCACGGCTCGGCGTGGAGCGGCAGCGTGTTCTCGATCTCAAGGACGCCTTCGCCCGGGGCGCCACCATCGAGGAGGCCGCGGCCCTGGTCACCGAGCAGATGGTCCTGTCGTACTACGTCGCCGGCACCCCGGCCGAGGTGGCCGACCAGGTCGTGGAGCTGGCCGGCCAGGCCCAGGAGATGGGTTACGACGAGATCGCCTTCGCCAAGCTCGGCCCCGACTACGAGGAGGCCATCGAGATGCTGGCGGAGAGTGTCGTGCCGCGGCTCAACGGGTAGGCTGGGCACCCGGTTCCGGTACTTCGAAGAAAAGGGGTCTCCATGACGGCATTCGACGGAAAGCTCAGTCTCCAGTTCGTGATCCACTTGGCGAACCAGTACACGGTGAACCAACTGGTGGAGCTGGCAGAACTGGCGCACCGGCGCGGCTTCGAGCGCATCTGGGTCAACGACAACGCGCGCTACAGGAGCCAGGTGGTGGTGCTCTCGGCCATCGCGGCGCGCGTCCCCATCGGCATCGGCACCGCCATCCTGGTGCCGTATCTGCATCATCCCATCGAAGTGGTGGACTCGCTCGCGGCGCTGTCCGAGTTGAGCGAGGGGCGCGAGGTAGGCTTCGGGCTCGCCCGTGGCGATCTGGCGCAGACGCCGCAGCACGTGGACGTGCACAAGCCCATCACGCTGGTCCGGGAGCTGGCCGTGTTCGTGCGGCGCTCGCTCGCCGGGGAGAGCGTGAGTTACGGCGACTTCCCGGTGCTGTGCGAGTACTATCACCTCAATCCCGCCGGCAGGTTCAAGCTGGCGTTCACGCCCAAGTCCCCGGTCGTGCTCTATTCGGGCGGCAACGGGCCCCGGTCGCTACGCATGGGCGGCCAGGTGATGGACGGGCTCATCAGTTCGGGGACCTTCATCCCCATGCTGCGCGCGGGCCGGCTCAAGGGGATGCACGAGATGATCGAGGCGGGCGCCCGCGGCGTGGATCCGGACAAGACCCTGCGCAAGATGGTGGAGCTCAACGTATCGGTCTCGCAAGACCGTGACGCCGCCATCGAGTTCCCCAAGCGCCAGGTGTCCCATTCGATCCTGCAGTGGGAGGCCCTCCAGTTCACGCCGGAGGAATACGCCCGGCTCGGCGTGGAGCGGCAGAAGGTGCTCGACCTGAAAGACGCCTTCGCCCGGGGCGCCACCGTCGAGGAAGCGGCGGAGATGGTGACCGAGAAGATGGTGCTCGACTACTACGTCGCCGGACGCCCGGAGGAGGTGGCCGACCAGATCGTGGAGCTGGCCGGGCAGGCCCAGGAGCTGGGCTACGACGAGATCGCCTTCGCCAAGCTCGGCCCCGACTACGAGGAAGCCATCGAAATGCTGGCGGAGAACGTGATGCCGCGGTTGCGTGGGTAGCGGGCACCCTGCGCCAAGGTAACTGCCAACGAAAACCCGAACGGAACCACGCTAGAGACTGCGCTTTTTCTGCCGCTCCCGCAGGGTCTCCAGGTTCTGGCGCGCGCCGCCGGCGAAGGGGTGGACGGCGAGGGTGGCCTCGAAGGCAGCGATGGCGGCCTCGTCGTTGCCCATGGCGGTCATGATGAGGCCGAGCCCCGAGAGGGCGCCGAAGTGGCGCGGCTCGAGCTGCAGGGTGCGGTCGATGTCCTTCACCGACTCGCCGTACTCGCCCATGAGATAGTAGACGGTGGCGCGCTTGTTCCAGGCCTCGGCGAATTCGGGGTCGATGTCGATGATATCGCCGAAGGTCCGCACCGCGGCCGGGTAATCCTGAGCGGACATCTCCGTCAGGCCCCGACGCATGAGCTCGTTGACGTCGTCGTCGTCCGACTGATGCCAGATGGCCCAGATCAGGTTGGTGACCCGCGCGGCGTCGCGGGCGTCGTCCGTGGTGTGGAGGCGGGCGAACAGGGTGTCGAGCCGCGGGTCTGTCTGGTCGGCCATGATGACAGGGGATGACGTCAAGAGAAACGCGATCAGTACCGCTCCGACGATGATCACGGCGCCACCATACAGGTTCGGGTTTCGGCGCGTCAACACGCGGCGGACGGCGTCGGGCCTGTTTGCCGGAGGCGGCCAAGTCGGTTATGGATGGGTCTGTGCCAAGCGGGAGGACGCCGCGCCGACGTCGGCCGTGCCCGTCCTCGATCCCAACCACTGTTCCAACCAAGGAGTCAGGCAATCATGGGAACGACACTAGTCACAGGAGTGGGCCTCGTGGGCACCTCGTTCGCGCAGTGTGCGCTGAAGCGCGACGAGAAGCTGGTCTTCTACGACTTCATGCCGCGCACGGAATACCTGCACCGGAAGCTCGGGACGGCGGACGTGGAGGTGGTGCAGAAGGACATCCGGGATCTGCCGGCGCTGACGGAGGCGATGTTGCGCTTCCGCCCGGATACCGTGGTGCATACCGCCGGACTCATCGGCGGGAGGGTGGTGGAGTCGCTCTACAACGGCCTGCAGATCAACGTGATGGGGACCATCAACGTGCTCGAGGCGGCGCGGCTCACCGGGGTGAGGCGTTTCGTGCTGATCAGCACCTTCGGCGCCTATGACCGGCGGCGCGCCGGTGACCGACCGACCCACGAGGACATGCCGCGGGGCCCGGGCGCCGGCTACGGCAACTCCAAGGCCACCAAGGAGCTGATGGCCGAGGCGTACCAGCGCCTGTACGGTTTCGAGCTGCTGACGCTGAGGCTGGCCAACGCGTACGGGCTCGGGCACTTCTGGGGCGGTTCCGGTGGCGGCGAGAAGGTGCAGATGCTCCTGGAGGCGGGCATTCGCGGGGAGGTGGCGCGGATTCCGCAGGCCCAGACCATGACCTTCGAGTACGTCTACGCCAAGGACATGGGGCGCGCCGTGGACCTGGCGACGACGGTGCCGATGCCGGAGAAGACCACCTTCAACATCGGCTCCGGCCAATTGACGACGTTCGACGACCTGGTGGGGGCGGTGGAGCGGCAGTTTCCCAAGCTGGAGGTGGAGGTGATCCCCGGAAGGCCTCCGGATGTGTCGGCCAGCACGCCGCTGGACATCTCCAGGGCGAAGCAATACCTGGGCTGGGAGCCGCGGTACACCATGGATGCGGCGTTCGAGGACTACGTCAAGGACCTCCGGGCGGTCATGGAGTGAAAGGCGGCGCCGCGATGGAATTGCTTCACTGCGTATACGAGCCCGAAGGCGAGGGACCGCATCCGACGATCCTGGCGCTCCACGGGCGCGGCGCCAACGCCATGGATCTCCTGGGGCTGGCGCCGCATCTGTGCGGCGGCGCGTTCCGGGTCATCTGTCCGCAGGCGCCGCTGGAGGTGGCGCTGGGCCCGGGCATGACCGGATACGCCTGGTTCCCCATGTCCCTGGGAGGCGAGATCGATACCGCGGCCTTCCTTTCCGCCCGCGACCGGCTGCGGACGTTCCTGGATCAGTGCACCCGGCGCTACGCCGCGGACGGCGGCAAGCTCGTCCTCCTGGGCTTCAGCCAGGGCGGCGGCATGGCCTACAGCCTGGGGCTGTCCGATCCCGGCCTTTTCGCGGGCATGTGCGTGCTCAGCTCGTGGCTCCGCGAGGGGACGCTGGACGCCCTCGGGGTGTCCGATGGGGTGGACTCGTTGCCGACCCTGGTGCACCACGGCAGGCGCGACGAGCTGATAGATCTCCAGCGCGCCCAGCACTCCATCACGCTGCTCGAGAAGCTGCACGTCCCGGTGGACTACACCGAGTACGACATGGGCCACGAGATCACCTCCCGCAGCCTCGCCGACCTGTCCGGCTGGCTCAAGGACAAGGTGCTGGCGAGCCCCATCGCCCGCTAGCCCGGGAGGTCCTCTACCGTCGTTCCGCGAAAGCGGGAATCCAGGTGGGGTGAGGCGGGAAAGGTCGGCGGGAAGGACGGAGAGCGGCGGAAGGACGTTGGCGGGTGCCCGTGTTTCGTGCTGCCGGCTTATGCCAGGTAGATGGCGACGATGCCGGTGATCACGAAGACCGTGGCGATGCCGGTCTGGAGGTTCACCTGCTCGATGTCGCGGGAGAAGAGCAGGGTGCCGAGCAGCACCCATAGCGGCGCGACGCACACGATGGGTCCCACCACCACCACGTTGCCGATTCCCAGCGCCGCCACCAGCGCCCAGATCCCCACCGCCTCGAAGACGCCCGTGGCCAGGAAGTAGGGCATGGCGCGCCGGTCGAACACGATGTTTTGCCGGGCTCGCCGGCTGGCCAGGTTGACCAGCAAGGGCGCCAATGCCGACAATCCCATGACCGCGCTCAGGAACAGGGGTTCGTTGCCGATGGTCAGCCCGTAGCGGCGGATCGGGTGGTTCACGCCGGCGGTCAAGGCGGCCGCCAAAGGGAAGATGAGCTCCCAGGTGCGGTAGGTCGTCTGCTGCTGGGGTTTCCAGGAAAGCAGCACGATGCCGAACACCACCGAGCCGGTGCCGAACAGCAGCAGCGGCGTCACCGTCTCGTGCAGGAAGATGACCGCGAGGGCGGTGCCGAACAAGGGGTTGGTGGACTGGACCGTGCTCGTGACGCTGGCGCCGAGACGCGCCACGCCGTGATAGGCGAACAGGCGCGTGCCGAGCTGGAGCCATCCGCCGACCACGAAGCAGGCCGTGGCCAGCAAGGGGATGGCGGGGATACCGCCGGTCAGGAAGACGATCGTCCACAGGATCGCGGTGTTGACCGCCAGCGCCACGTAGGCGGCTGTCGACGGCGTGGAGTAGACGAGCCCGCGCCGGGTGGCCAGAAAGCAGCCCGCGTAGAAGAACGACGTCACCAGGGCCAGAAATTGCGGGGTCATCAACGTCGATCCGGGCGCCGGGTCTTCATCGTTCCGGCAAATCCCTGCTGACGCCGATGCGCTCCACGAAGGGAAGCTTGAGCGCCGGCCGCGTCACGTCGAGTCCGATCACAAGCCCGAGAACGTTGATCTCTATCCCTTCCTGCAAGGCGAGCGTCACCCCCAGCGCGCCGTAGACGGAGAGCTGCCAGCCGGTGTTGCTGGGTGTCCGGGCGAAGAAGACGCCCTTGTCGAGATAGTCCTTGCCCAGGGCGTTGGATGGAAGCG
The DNA here is from genome assembly GCA_022823055.1 of Candidatus Binatia bacterium. Lineage (GTDB taxonomy): Bacteria > Desulfobacterota > Binatia > UBA9968 > JAJDTQ01 > JAJDTQ01. The sequence goes on from JAJDXX010000040.1 coordinate 23,501, forward strand.
CGGCCCCGAGTTCGGGCACCCGGCGGCCGATGTAGGCCGTGAAGGTGTTGCTATTGGGGCCGGGCCACAGCCGGTACTCCTCCGGATACGGGTAGCTCTCGGCGGCCTCGCGGATGCCTTCGATGGCGCGCTCGGCCGCCGCCCCGCGGAGATCCGCCATGATCCGCGGGCGGCTGTCGAACCACAGCCGGTCGGGGATGTCTTCCTGCACCGAAACCACCGGCAGGCCGCGGTACAGGCGCCAGCCCACCACCTGGTAGACGACGTACGCCGGCGCGCCGGGTTCCTTGGTGGCGATCCACGTATGCACCCCGAAAATCCCGCGCCAGTTGAAGGCGCGCGCCGCATAGAGTTGAACCACCGCCTCGGGCGTGTGCGCGGGGTCCGGGGCGATGCCGGAGCTTTCCCGGCTGGCGGTGCGCCAGTCCCGGTTCCAAGCCCCAGACGCGCCGACCGCGAACACCGAGACGAGCGCCAGCGCCAGAAGAATCAGCAAGATGGTCAGGATGTTCCGCACGCGGCTGCCGTATAGGCGTCCCGACCATGCGGGACGCGGCCCCGCATACTTCTTGACACCCAATCCAAGGGTTCGTTAACTAGTGCTCGTGTGCGGGGTAGAGAAAGATACCTGTTGCGAGTCTAGGTGAATTCCGCCGAGGAGACAAACATGGCACGGAACGGACACCGCCTGGTAGTGGACGCGGACGCCCACGTCCTGGAGACCGAGCGCACCTGGGACTACCTCGAAGGGTCCGACAGGAAGTTCAGGCCCGCGCTGTTCGGCTCGCCGGACATGGACATGCAGTACTGGGTCATGGATGGCAAGATCCGCGGGGCGCGTTTCGCCACCTTGAGCGAGCAGCAGCTCGACGCCCTGTCCGAGAAGAAGGGGCGGCGGTTCACCACGCCCCAGGCCTCCCGCGAGGTGGACGACGTGGACCTGCGACTGGCGCACCTCGACGAACTGGGCGTGGACGTGCAGGTGATGCACAACACCATGTGGATCGAGCGGGTGACCGATCGGGCCGACGCCGAGGTCGCGCTGTGCCTGGCGTGGAACCGCTGGATGGCGGACGTGTGGAAGGCGGGGGAGGGCAGGCTCCGGTGGTCCTGCGTGATCCCGGCCATGGCGCTGGACGAAGCCGTGCAGCAGATGCGCTTCGCGCGCGAGCACGGCGCGGTGGCGGTGTGCATGCGCCCCTTCGAGGGCGACCGTCACCTGGTGGACCCTTACTTCTATCCCGTGTTCGAGGAGGCCTCGGCGCTGGACATGGCCATGGGCGTGCACATCGCCAACGCCAGCACCGGACTCATGGCGCACTTCCGCCCGCGCTACGACAAGACCGGCGGCTTCGCGCCGTTCCGCATCCCCACGGTGATCGCCTGCCTCTCGCTCATCATGAGCGAGGTGCCGCGCGTCTTTCCCAAGCTGCGCTGGGGGTTCATCGAGACTTCGGCCCAGTGGATTCCGTGGATCGTCAACGAGGCCCGGCGGCGCTCGGGCACGGCCGACTATCCCGACAATCCCCTCAAGGAGTACAACGTCTACGTCACCGCCCAGTGCGACGACGACTTCCCGTACGTGCTGAAGTACGCGGGCGAGGACAACATCGTCATCGGCACCGACTACGGCCACACCGACACGTCCAGCGAGGTGGACGCCATCACGCGGTTCAAGGCGGAGCCGACGGTGGACGACGCGGCGCGCTGGAAGATCCTGAGCGACAACCCGAAGGCGCTCTACGGCATCGAATAGCGGCCGGGCGGCCGCCGGCCCGGAGGCTTCGCAGGAAAGGAGAAGGAACATGTCCGGCAACGGCAAGACCCTGGTGGTGGACTCGGACGCCCACGTGGTGGAGACCGAGCACACGTGGGACTACCTGGACGCGTCGGAGAAGAAGTTCCGGCCCCAGCTCTTCGCCCCCGAGGACGCCACCACGCAGTACTGGGTGCTGGACGGGAAGGTGCTGGGTTTCCGCTTCCGCACCCTGAGCGAACAGCAGCTCGACGAGGTCTCGGCTCAGGCCGGGCGGCAGATGCAGACGCCGAAGGAGGCGCGCGAGCTGCGCGACGTGCAACTCCGAGTCGACCATCTGGACAAGCTCGGCATCGACGTGCAGGTGCTTTACAACACGCTGTGGATCGAGCAGTTGACGGACCGCGCCGACGTCGAGACAGCCCTGTGCGCGAGCTGGAACCGCTGGATGGCGGACGTGTGGAAGCAGGGCGGCGGGCGGCTCCGGTGGGTGTGCGTGGTGCCGGCCATGACCATCAGCGAATCGCTGGAGCAGATCCGCTTCAGCAAGGAGAACGGCGCGGTGGGCGTGTGCCTGCGCCCCTTCGAGGGCGACCGGCACCTGGTGGACCCGTACTTCTACCCGATCTTCGACGAGGCCATGCGCCTCGACATGATGATGGGCATCCACATCGCCAACGCCAGCCCGCGCCTGGCGACGCAGTTCCGCCCGCGCTACGACAGCGGCGGCGGCCTGCCAGTGTTCCGCATCCCCACCGTGTCCACCTGTTTCACGCTGATGATGAGCGAGGTGCCCAGGGTCTTCCCCGACCTGCGCTGGGGCTTCATCGAGTCGTCGGCCCAGTGGGTGCCGTGGGTGGTGAACGAGACCATCCGCCGGTCGGGCACGGCGGAATACCCCGACAACCCCATGAAGGCCTTCAACGTCTACGTGTCGGCCCAGACCGACGACGACTTCCCCTACGTGCTGAAGTACGCGGGCGACGACAACATCGTCATCGGCACCGACTACGGCCACACCGACGCCTCCAGCGAGGTGGACGCCTTCACTATCTTCAAGGGCAACGGCGCCATCAGCGAGGAGCAGAAGCGCAAGATCCTGAGCGACAACGCGCGGGCGCTGTATGCGCTGTAGCCGTTGTTCTCCGTCACTGCCGTGAAGGCCGGAACGGCGTGTGTGCCGCTCCGGCCTTTCGCGTTTCCGGGAACGGGTGCGGGATCAGCCCTTGAACGGGCTTGTCACCTGGTAGCAGAAGCCGTTGAAGAGCGGGCTCGTGCTCAGGCCGCTCCAGGTGAAGAGCTTGCCTTCGGCGAAGAAGATGTGCATGCCGCAGTCGAACACCAGCACCACCCCGGCCAGCACCGCCACCGTGATGCCGATGACCGCCAACCACTTCTCGCCGGCGCACTTGAGGTAGAGCAGGGCCGCCAGCCCGATGCCGAACTGGAAACCCAGCAGCCAGATGGCGGCGGCGAAGCCCAGGATCCAGGCGATGATCCGTGCGGTGCGGCGCCGTTCCTCGGCCGGGTCGAGGGGCTCGGCCTCACGCTCCACCAGCGAGGCGTCGAGGAGGCCCGGCCCGTCTTCATCGGGGGCAACGGCCTTCTCCGGCCGCCCGGCAAGCTCCCGCGCGAGCTGCGCCGCCAACAGCGCCGCCGTGGGCAGGCCGATGAGCCAGGCCATGAGGCTGGCCTGCAACTCCCAGCCGAAAGCCTCCCACAGCGCCCAGACCATCATCAGGAACAATCCGCCGGTGAAGGCGATGGAAAGTCCGCGGAAGCTCATGGGGCCGCCTCCGCAGACCGCCCGCGGCCGCGGTTCTTGATGAGCGGGTAGGCGATGCTCATCACGATGACGCCGAGGATGATCAGCACCCCCGGACGCGCGAGGAAGCCGAACTCGTAGCGCGAATAGCTGATCCAGAGGTAGTTGTCCGCCAGCCGGCCCAGCACCAGGCCCAGCAGCAGCGCCGGCCGCGACCAGTCGAACACCACCATGAGCCAGCCCAGGGCGCCGAAGATCAGGGTGACGATGATGTCGCCGAAGCTGTTGGTGTGGGTGTAGGAGCCCAGGTAGATGAACAGCAGCAGCGGCGGTATCAGCAGCGTCCCCTTGATGCGCGTGAGCCGCGCCAACTGGTTCAGGAACAGGAAGCACACCGACACGGTGATGACGTTGGACACCACCAGCACCCACACCAGCGAGAAGGTGACGTCCAGGTCCTTGGTCAGCATGGAAGTGCCGGGACGGAGCCCCAGCACGAGAAAGGCGCCCAGCAGGATGGCGGTGGTGACGTTGCCCGGGATGCCGAAGGCAATGGTGGGGATGAGCGCCCCACCGAGGGTCGAGTTGTTGGCCGCTCCGGGGCCCAGGACCCCCTCGATGACGCCGGTCCCCACTTGGTCCTGCTTGCCCGACGACTGCATCGCGTGGGCGTACGCCACCCACTGGGATACGGGGCCCCCCATGCCCGGGATGATGCCGATGTAGGTGCCCATGGCGCTGCAGCGGGCCACCAGCCACCAGTGGCGCAGCGCGTCCTTGACCCCCTGGAACACGCCGCCGAGACGCCCGACGTGGGCCTGGGCGATGCTGCCGCCCTTGGTGGCGAGGTCGATGATCTCGGGGATGGCGAACAGCCCCACCGTGGCCGGCACCAGGCCGATGCCGGCGCCGCCGGTCTCGCCCCCGCCCCAGAGGTACATGGTGCCGAAGGTGTAGCGTTCGGTGGCCGTCTGCATGTCCAGCCCCACCAGTGAGAAGATGAAGCCCAGGCCGCCGGCGGCCAGCCCCTTGATCACGCTGCCGCCGCTCAACGCTCCTACGAAGGTCACGCCGGCGACCGTGAGCATGAAGAACTCCGGAGTGCCCAGCGCGAGCACCAGCGGCGTGACGATGGGTATGGCCACGGCGATGGCGCCGGCGCCGATGAGCGCGCCCATCAGCGAGCTCATGAGCGAGGCGCCCAGGGCTCGCCCGGCCTCTCCCTTCTTGGCCATGGGGTGGCCTTCGACGATGGTGGAGGCCGTGGACCCTTCACCGGGGATGCCGAAGAGAATGGAGGTGATGTCGCCGGTGGTGGCGGTGACGGCCATCATCCCGAGCAGGAAGGAGAAGGCCTCGACGGCGTCCATCTTGAGCTGGAACGCGAAACCGAGCATCAGGGCCATGGTGACGGGTCCGCCGAGACCCGGCAGCATGCCCACCGCGAACCCGATGAGATTGCCCAGCAGCAGGTAGCCGAAAGCGGGCCAGGAGAAGACCCGGACCAAGCCCTCCAGCGAGGCCGCGCCGATCTTCCCGGCCATGCCCTGGGCCAGGATGATCCACGCCGCCAGGACCGTGAGCAGGATGAGCCAGCCCAGACTGCGTTTGAAGGTCACGTTACGGGGGTCCTGCCGGCGTCGGGCTCAGGAAGAACGGTCTGTCGAGGGACTTCCCCGTTCGTCCTGAGCGTAGCGACGCCAAGCGGAGCGAAGTCGAAGGATCAGGGCTTCTGCGCCATCGCCTTGAGGATCTCCAGGGCCTCGGGATCGCGCTTCTGGATCTCCACCACCTTGTCGATGATGGCCTGGGCGGCGGGCGCGTTCAGGGACACGAGATCGAAGCCGATGGCCTTCTTGAAGTGGGCGCTCATCGCCTTGTCCTTCAGGAACCGGTCGAAGCTCGCCGCCATGGTGTCGAAGACGTTCTTGGGAACCCGCGCCGCGTAGACCCAGCCGCGCCGGACGCCGCCGAGGTACGCCAGAAGCTCCATGGCCCGGTAGTTGGGGTCCTTGCGGACGGACTCCCCCTTGAGCTCCAGCACGATCTCGTAATAGGTGGGGAGGTCCGGCAGACGCGGATCGCGGATGATCTTGCCGTCCTGGACGGTGCCTTCCTGGGCGATGGGCACCACCGCGCCCTCCTCGACCATCGGCAGCACCGCGGCGAAGTAGCCGCTTTGGCTGTCGTTGGTCATGTTCAGCTCGCCCCGGCGGATGGCCGCGCGCATGTCGCCGCTGCTGCCGTACCCGGTCACCAGCTTGTGGTCCTTGCCCAGGATCTTGAGGAGCAGCCGCGGGATCATCGAGCGCGGGCTCTGGATCGACGTGGTGCCGAAGAAGAGCTTTTTCTTGACGCCGCCCAGCTCGGTGCCCTTGGTGATGCCCAGGTCCTTGCTGACGAACGTGACGGTGGTCTCGCGCACGCCGCCCAGCCACTGGAGCTTGGCGAGCTCGAACTTGACCTTTGTCGGCTTGAAGATGGTGTCCGTCACCGAGGTGGAGAACTGGCCGATGATGGTGCCGTCGGCCGGCGCCGAGTTGTACACCCAGTTCTCGCCCACGATGCCGCCGCCGCCGGGCATGTTCTTGATGATGGTGGTGGGATTCCCCGGGATCTGCTTGCCGATGAACGGCAGCATCTGCCGCGCCATGATGTCGGCGGCGCCGCCCACGGAGTAGGGGATCAGGATGGCGACGGTCTTCCCCTTGAAGGAAACCTCGGCGGCTCCCCAGGTTGCGGTTCCCAAGGTGAAGAAAAGCGCGGCGATCACGGCCGCGAGGGTTGCGGAACGTCGGTTCATGGCGTGCTCCTTCCTGAGTTGGCTGATGTTCTGCCTACCCGCTTCTATTGCGGGTGGGCTCCGCCTGTCAACCCAAATCCCACGACCGGCGCCGGTTTGACAACCCCGGGTGCTTCGGCTAGAAACCCGGAATCCTCGGAGAATCCGATACAAATCCAACACTTTCGCGAGAGGTGACACATGCCCAAGAGCCTGGGTTCGTTTCTGGAAGATTGCCGCCGTGAGATTCCCAACGAAGTGGTGCACGTGACCAAGCAGGTGGATCCCGCCCACTACGACGTGAGCGCGCTCATCAAGCACCTGGACGAGCTGCGCAAGTTCCCCATCCTGGTCTTCGACAACCCGCTCAACCTTCACGGGCAGCCGTCGGACATCAAGCTGACCATGAACTGCGAGATCTCCCAGGGCAAGACCCAGGTGGCGCTCGGCCTCGACAAGAACACGAGCCGGGAGGTCATGACCGACATATGCCTGGAGCGCGAGGAGCACCGCGTCGAGCCGGTGGTCATCGAGCGCGATCAGGCGCCCGTCATGCAGAACGTGCAGACCGGCAAGGACGTGGACATCTACCAGATCCCGGTGATGCGGCACCACTACATGGACGGCGGTCCCTACATCGTCATGTCCACCATCACCAAGGAACGAACCTCCGGCATCTACAACTGCTCATACCACCGCATGGAGGTGAAATCGCCCCAGAGCACGGCCCTCTACGCATCGCCGCGCCACCTGTGGAAGATCTTCAGGGACTACGAGGACAACAACATGGAGTGCCCCGTGGCCACCGTGTTGGGGCACCATCCGGCGTACCACATGGGCGCGTGCTACAGCGGTCCGTTCGAGGTGAGCGAGTTCGACATCATCGGCGGCTACATGCAGGAGCCGCTGCGGCTGACGCCGTCCTCCACCTGGGGCGACAACTTCCTGATCCCGGCGGACGCCGAGGTGGTCATCGAGGGCCTGCTGCAGCCCAACAAGCGCGTGGTGGAAGGCCCTTTCGGCGAGGCGCCCGGCTATCTCGGACCGCAGCGCTACACCACCTGCGTGGAATACAAGGTGACGGCCATGAACTGGCGCAAGGGCGCCATGTTCCAGTCCATCATCACCCCGGAAGGGGACAAGCCGTGGATGGACCTGCCGCGCGAGGGCGCCTATCTGCGCCGCTGCCGCGAGGCGGTACCCGGCGTGACCGCGGTGTGCAAGATGGGCCGCCACGCCCACTACAACGTGTTCATCGCCATGAAGAAGATGTCCGAGGGCGACCCCGGCCGCGCGGCGGCCGCGGCCCTCACCTTCGACCACACCAAGAACGTCTTCGTGTTCGACGAGGACATCAACGTGTACAACCCCACCGACATCCTGTGGGCGCTGGCCACGCGCGTGCAGCCGCACCGCCAGGTGTCGATCCTGCAGCCGCTCTTCCGCGGCAACTTCCTGGATCCCTCGCTGGTGGACGAGATCAAGACCTCCGGCATGATCGTCGACGCCACGCGGCCGCTGGACCGGCCCTTCTCGCCGGTGTCGAAGGTGCCGGACGAGGCCATGGAGCGGGTCAAGGTCGAGGACTTCATTCCGGGCGAGATCCTGTCGCACATCCCCATCGACCGCACCACGTACTGGTCGTAGGCGGGCGGATCAATCCGGCGACCGTGTCGCACACCCCGCGGCATTCATTCAGAACGAAAGGAACCCCTCATGGGCCAGGCAGTCGAAATCACTTGTCCGAAATGCAGTGAGAAGTTCGTGGTGAACCCGCATATGCTGGGCTCCGGCATGGAGTTCCACTGCCCCTTCTGCGACGTCTACTTCCCCGAGGAAGAGAGTCCCCACATCTGGAAGTAGGAGAATTCGTCGCCCCACGACTTCTTCGATCTGAAGCGCCTCTTCGGCTACCGTGAGGCGCTGGAACGAATAGAGGCCGCGGACGCGCCCACGGCCGTCGTGGTGGACGGCCCGGAGCCCGTCCGTGGCGGCCGTGTGGGCGTATTGCCGGGCTCCTTCAACCCGCCTACCGCCGCCCACCTGGAGCTGGCGCGGGCGGCACGGCGGCGGTTTGAGCTCGACACCGTCGCCTTCTCCCTCAGCAGCGTCATCGTCGACAAGGAACGCGTGGAAGGGCTGTGCCGCGAGGACCGGCTCTTGCTGCTGGCACTGTTGACCGCGGACGACCCCTGGGCCGCGGTCGTGGTGGTCAACCGCGGCCTCTACTCCGAGCAGGCGCCCGCGTGCAGCACGTGTTTCGGCGGTGACGCGGACCTGCGGTTCATCGTGGGCATGGACAAGGTGCTGCAGATCTTCGACCCCAGGTACTACGAAGACCGCGACGCCGCCCTGGACACGCTGTTCGCGCACGTGCGGCTGATCGCCGCCAACCGCGAGGACTGGGGCGACGAGGCGTTGCGCGCACTGCTGGACCGGCCTGAAAACGCCCGCTACAGGGACCGGGTGCAACCGCTGACGCTGTCGCCGCACCTCCGGGACCAGTCCTCCAGCGCGGTACGGCGCGGAGTGGAAGGGGGGGAGCCGGCCGGCGACGCGGTCGCGCCGGCCGTGCGGGAGTTCATCGAAGCCACCGGCGCGTACCGCGAGCCCTACGAGCTGCGCTTGGCGGCGCTCGACACCCTCTACACTGTACGTCTGTGGGCGGAGGAGCAGGTGGCACTGGACGCCTTGCTGGCGCGAGCAGAGGGACCCGGACAGACGGGTGGGTCCCTGCGCGAACTCCTGCTTACCCCGATGTCGTCCGAGGATATCAAAGCCGGGCTGGAGGCTCTGGGTCTGGCACGCTCTCGCGCTTGACGACCCAAAACGGCCCGGAACGTCATTCCCGCCCCCGATCGGGGTCGAGGGCAAGCTTTCGCG
>JAJDXX010000249.1 GCA_022823055.1 Candidatus Binatia bacterium
ACCTGCTGGCGGAGCTCGACAAGCTGTAGCGGGCGGCCCTCGCGACGGAAACTTGCAAGGAAAAGGGGCGGCGCATGTGCGTCGCCCCTTTTTTGCGCCGCCGTGGACGGCGGCTCAGAAGGGGAGGGCTTGCACCGTCGCGCGGACGGCTTGTCCGCCGTGCTCGATGGCCACGGAGGTGCCCGGTTCCAGGTAGTCGCGGTGCAGGTAGCCGAGGGCGATGACGCAGCCGAACCGGGGGGAGGCGACGGCGCTGGTGACGCGGCCCAGGGTGCGGTCGCCGTCGACGATGGAGTCGCCGGCGGCCGGCGCTTCGGCGCCCTCCACCTTGAGGCCCGTGAGCTTGCGGTTCACGTGGCCGCGGGAGTGGATGCGCTCCACGGTTTCCTGCCCGAGGTAGCAACCCTTGGTGAAGCTGACGGCGTCGTCCAGGCAGGTTTCGAGCAGGAGGGTGTCCGCGTCCATGTCGATGCCGTAGCGGGGAATGCCGGCCTCGATGCGCAGCGTCTCCCGGGCGCGAATGCCGATCCAGGGAATGGCGCGGGCCGCGGGCAGCTCGGCCAAATCCTGGAGATGGTCCTTCGGCACCATGAGGTCGAACCCGGGTTCGCCCGTGTGTGATGCCTGGATGACGCGGAGGCGTCCGCCTGCGTGCGCCACTTCCGCGTGGGACAGCTTCTCCGCCGGCAGCCCGTCAAGGCCCAACACGCCCGCCAGGCGGGCGCCGGCCTCCGGCCCCTGAATGGATACCACGGAGAACTCCGCGGACAGATCGGCGATCTCCACCTCGTCCGCGATCAGGTAGCGGTTCAGGTGCTCCACGACTTCCGACGCCAAGGGTTCGTCCAGCATCACCAGGAACCCGTTGTCCGTGCGCAGCACGCGCACGTCCGCCAGGATCTTCCCCTGGATGTTCAGCACGGCCGCGGGCACGCCGGTGCCGGGTTTCAGGTCCTGGACGTCATTGGAGAGCATCCCCTGGAGCCACTCCACGCTGTCGGGTCCGGTCACCTCGAGGACGGCGCGATCCGCCAGGTCGAGCCAGCCGGCGTGGGCGCGCACGGCGTCATACTCCGCGGCGGGGTCGCTGAAGTGATCCGGCAGGGTCCAGCCGTTACGTTCAACGAAGGCGGCGCCGTTTCCCTGGTGAAAGTCGTGGAGCGGTGACTGCTTCATCCTTGCGACATGCCGTGTTCCCGTGCATGCTCGTTATCGCGCGTTGTCGACGACGAAGCATGCGGCGCCTCTAATGCGAACCGACCCGGCAGGGGCCAATTAGGCACATGCCGGCCGGGACCCCTACCGTAACCGGGTTGCCGCCCCATGGCAACGGGCTTGGCCGCCTGGCGCGGCCGGATTCCGAGCGAGGCAAGACCATGACCAAGGCGTCCAGAGACCTGGACCTGCGCAAGCTCGAGGTCTTCTACTGGGTGGCGGAGTTGCGCAGCTTTTCGCTGGCGGCGGAGCATTTCTCCCTCAGGCAGCCCACTGTGACCGCGCACGTCCAATCCCTTGAGCAGCAACTGGGGTGCAAGCTCTTCAGGCGTTCCGGCGGCAGGTTCGACCTGACTTCCACCGGATGGATGCTGTACGAGCAGGCCGGCGCCGTGCTGAAGCTCAAGAACCAGGCGTTGGCGGCGCTGGACCGCATCCAGGGGAAGGTGGAAGGGGAGCTGCGGCTGGGCGGCAGCAACGTCCCGGGGGAGTACATCCTGCCGGGCGTGCTGGGGAGCTTCGTGGCGCGCTTTCCGGACGTACGCCCGGTGCTCCGCATCGGCGATTCGGCGGTCATTGTGGCGGCGATACTCGACGGCACGCTGGAGCTGGGTTTCACCGGCTTCCGTACGCGCGACGAGCGGCTGAGGTACCGCAAGACGTGGCAGGACGAGATGATCGTGGCGGTGCCGCCGAACCACCGCTGGGCGGGCCTGAAGCAGGTGCCGCTCCAGGACCTCGGCAAGGAACCGTTCATTTCCCGGGAGGGCGGGTCCGGGACCCTGCGCTCGTTCCTTCAGCTCGTGGCCAGGCGCGGCGAGGATCCCGAACGGTTTCTAAAGGTGGGAATGGAGCTCGGTAGCACCGCCGCGGTGAAGGAGGCCCTCATGGAGGGGTTCGGGTTCTCCGTTCTTTCCCGCGCCGCCATCAGGCGGGAGGTCCAGCAGGGCCTGATCAAGGAGGTGCGCGTCAAGGGCCTGGATTTGGTGCGGCCCTTCTACCAGGTAACCCACCGGGAACGCCCGCTGGCGCCGGTGTCGCGCGCGTTCGTGCAGTTCCTGAACCGCGCGCCGCGGACACATCTATGGGAACCCGTGAGCCATAGCTGACATCTATTTGACATATAGGTGATCTTGATATCCACTCAACCGGAACAAACTCCGGGAGGTAACGATGGGAAGCAAACTCGGTCGGCTGATGGTCGTGGCGGTTTTGGTTGTCTGGACGGTATGCGGGATTGCCGCGGCGGATACGCTGCGGGTGTCGGCGATCCCGGACGAGGATCCACAAGAGCTGTTGCGCAAGTACAAGCCCTTCACCGATTACATCGCAAAGGAAGTGGGTGTGGAGGTCAAGTTCGTTCCGGTGGTGGACTACGCGGCCACCGTGGAAGGGTTGGCGGCGAACCGCCTCGACATCGTCTGGTACGGCGGCTTCACCTCGGTCCAGGCCGTCGAGCGCGCCCAGGGGGCCACGCGGCTGGCCATGCGCGAGGAGGACGCGAGCTTCAAGAGCGTGTTCGTCACACGTACGGACTCCGGCATCAAGGAACTGGCCGATCTCAAGGGCAAGACCTTCGCCTTCGGCAGCGTAAGCTCCACCTCCGGACACCTGATGCCGCGTCACTTCCTCAAGGCGGCCGGGGTCGACCCCGAACGGGACTTCAAGAAGTTCGGTTTCAGCGGCGCCCACGACGCCACCGCGGCATGGGTGGCGGCCGGACGGGTCGACGCCGGCGCGCTGAACTTCCTGGTGTGGAAGAAGCTCGTCAACAACAAGAAGATCGATACCGCCAAGACCAACGTCTTCTGGACCACGCCGCCGTACGTCGATTACGTGTGGGTGGCCCGGGGCGGCGTGTCCGAGGAGATCCGGGAGAAGTTCAAGCAGGCGCTGCTCAAGCTCGACTACTCGAAGCCCGAGGACAAGGAGATCATGGATCTCCAGCGCACCAAGAAGTTCATTCCGGCCAAGGACTCGGATTGGGACGGCATCAAGAAGGCTGCCATCGCCGCGGGCATGCTCAAGGTCAATTGAAGCCCGCGCAACAATATCACCTGGACGGCGTCCGAAAAGTGTTCGGACGCGGCCAGGTGGCGCTGGAGGGGTTCGACTTGAAGGTCGCCCGCGGTGAGCGGGTGGCCCTCATCGGCCCCAGCGGCGCCGGGAAGACCACGCTCTTCCGGATGCTGAACTGCACGATCCGGCCCACCTCGGGACATCTGCGTATCGGCGGGCAGGAGGTGGCGGATCTGTACGGCCGGAGTCTGCGGGAGATGCGCCGCCGCATCGGGACGATCTACCAGCAGCACAACCTGGTGCCGCGCTTGCGGGTGCTCCACAACGTGCTGTCCGGCAGGCTGGGGAGCTGGTCGCTGCTGGGCTCCCTGGCGTCGCTGGCGAGGCCTTCCCAACTGGAGACCGCACACCGGGCGCTGACCGACGTGGGTATCGGCGAGAAGCTCTTCAGCCGCACGGACGAGCTCTCCGGCGGACAACAGCAGCGGGTCGCCATTGCCCGCGTGCTGGTGCAGGACCCCGACGTCATCCTGGCGGACGAGCCGGTGTCGTCGGTGGATCCGTCGTTGGCCGAGACCATCATCAAGCTGCTCATCGCCATCAGCGACGACACCCGCAAGACGCTGCTGGTGAACCTTCACAGCACCGACCTGGCGCTGTCGTATTTCCCCCGGGTCATCGGCATGAAGGCGGGGGTCAAGCTGTTCGACACCGCTACCTCGCGGGTGACCCCGGAGCTTCTGCAAGAGCTCTACTCCGGCCACGCCCCGGTGAACGGCGCCGGCGAGCCCTACCGGGAACCGGAGCACCGGCGGACCGCAGTCTAGCCCGGCGTTCATGAACTCCACTCCCAGGACGCTGGGCTCGCGGTCGATCTTCCCTTACGTATTCGGCGGACTGTTCCTGCTGGTGCTGGCGGACAGCTGGCGCCGGGCCGAGGTGGATCCGGGGATCTTCTTCGAGGCCGAGGGCAGGGAGCACCTGTGGCGGTTCGTCACCGGCATGTATCCGCCGGAGCTGTCCTGGGACTTCCTGGAGCTGATGGTCCGGCCCACCCTGGAGACCATACAGATCTCGGTGATGGGAACCCTGATCGCGGTGCTCATCGGCTTTCCGCTGGGACTGCTGGCCACCAGCACCTTCAGCTTCCAGGGCATCCTCCACGAGTCCGAGTATCGGGGCTTCGGCCCGAGACATGCTTTCAAGGTCTGCCTCTACGGCCTTGCCAGAGGCCTCCTGAGCCTCTTCCGCTGCATCCCCGAGTTCGTCTGGGCCTTCATGTTCGTGCGAGCGGTGGGCCTGGGCCCGTTTCCCGGAGTGCTGGCCATTGGGGTCGCCTACGGCGGTATGCTGGGCAAGGTCTACTCCGAGATCTTCGAGTCGGTGAACGAGCGCCCCCTGGAGGCCATCCAGTCCACCGGCGCCGGGCGGCTGCAGATCTTCTTCTACGGCTGGTTCCCTCAGGTATTGCCCAACATCACCTCCTACACGCTCTACCGCTGGGAATGCGCGGTGCGCACCTCGGCCATCCTGGGCCTGGTGGGCGCCGGCGGCATCGGCCAGCAGATCGAGATCTCCATCCGGATGTTCAACTTCCACGAGGTGACGACCTTGCTGATCATCCTGTTCTCGCTGGTGGCGGGGGCGGACTACGTCAGCGCCAAGGTACGGTCGCTGCTATGAACCACGCCGACGCCAACGCCGATCAACTGGCAGCCCTCAAGGCCGGCGCCCGGGACCGGTCCCGGGCGTCCACCTGGGCGCTGCTGGCGCTCTTGGGGGCGCTGTTCGTCTGGAGCTACCAGGGATCGGAGATCGACCTCGGCATGCTCTTCAGCGCCGACGGCGGCGGCGCCATCGCCGAGTACGTGGAGCGCCTTTTCCCTCCGGACCTCTCCGCCAAGGTCGTCGCCGACGCCGTCGAGGGCGCCTGGGAGACCCTGGCCATCTCGTTGATCGGCACGCTCCTGTCCGTGGTCATCGCGCTGTCCCTGGCCTTCTTCGGCTCGCGCAACCTCGTGTACGCCGGGTTGCTCTACGAGATGGAATCCCGGCGCCACCTCGTCCTCCTGCGCCGTATCCCTTACCTGGCGGCCAAGGCCATCCTGAACTTCCTGCGCACCATCCCCGAGATGCTGTGGGCCCTGGTATTCGTTTTCCTGGTGGGCCTGGGTCCGTTCCCGGGCGTGCTGGCCCTGGGCGTCCATACCGGCGGCGTCCTGGGTAAGCTCTTCGCCGAAGTGCTGGAGGACGTCGACCTGCAGCCCGTGGAGTCCCTGCAGTCCACCGGCGCAGGCAAGATCCAAATCCTCTTCTACGCCATCCTGCCGCAGGTGCTGCCGCAGTTCATCTCCTACACCCTGTACCGCTGGGAGGTGAATATCCGCGTCGCCGCCGTCCTGGGTTTCGTGGGCGCGGGCGGACTGGGGCAGCGCATCCACATCGCTTTGAGCCTGTTCCTCGAGCAACAGCTCCTGACGCTGCTGATAGCGCTCTACGTTCTGGTGACCGGAGTGGACTACCTGAGCGCGTATCTGCGGCGGCGGGTGGTGTGACCCGGGCCGCCCGCCGAGCCAGGCTCGGGCATCCACGGGGAGGTCAGGGCCGGATCACGACCTTCAGGGCCTTCTTCGCCATCATCGACCGCAGCGCCTCCTCGAGACCCTCCAGCGGCGCCTCTGCGGACAGCAGCGGCCTGGGGTCAACTGTCCCGCGGCTCAGCATGTCCAGGGCTCGCGCAACCGTGCTCGGACGATGATGGTAGGTGCCCTTGATAGCAAGCTCGTTGTAGTGGACGAGCGTCGTGTCCAGCGGGATGCGTGTCCCCGGCGGGCAGCCGCCGAAGAAGTTGACCACGCCGCCGGGACGAACGCAGCCCAGGGCGTCCTCCCAGACCGCGGGCACGCCGGTGGCATCGATGGTGCAGTCGAAGCCGTCTCCGTCCGCGGACAAGCCACGTAGTCGCTCCGCCTCGCCACCGTCGCGGACCACCTGCACCGCATCCGTAGCGCCCAGGGTCCGCGCCACCTTGAGCCGCCCCGGATTGGGATCGGCCACGACCACCCGGTGGCCTTCGACCGCCAGCGCGGACGTCAGCAGCAATCCCATGGGCCCGCCGCCGTAGACCAGCACCTCGGAACCGTTACGGAGGTCGCATACGTCGATGCCGTGAACGACACACGCCAGCGGCTCCAACAGCGCGGCCAGCTCGTAGGCAATATCGGCATCGAGCCGGTGCGTGCTGACCTCGACAAAGCGCCTCGGAATCAGGATGTACTCGGCAAAGGCGCCGTTGATGTACCGGAGATCCCGGCACAGGTTCTCGCGGCCCCCCTCGCAATACGCGCACCGCCCGCACGGCGCCGAGTTGACCACCGCCACGCGGTGGCCTCGTTGGAATCCCGTAACCCCCGGACCCGATTCCGCCACTTCGCCCGCAAGCTCATGCCCGAACGCCGTCGGCACCCTCAGCATCCGCGGATGCCCTCCCCGCCGGAACACCTTCACATCCGTCCCGCAAGTGGCAGCCGCCCGAATCCGGACGAGAATCTCCCCCTCGCCGGGCTCGGGAACAGGTTCTTCCCGCAATTCGAGTTGCTCGGGGCCGAGCAGATATATGACCCGGTGTTTCATGACGATGGAGGACTCGCATCGAGCCGCCATCTTCTCGGGCCTAGCACCGATGAGAGGGAAGAGGCAAACGACTGTCAACAAAGGGGGCAGAGCATCGCGGCCGCGAAGGGGCGTGTTTCCAAGCGCCCGTGGGCGTGCTAGGTTGAAGGTCCAGCAACACGCGGAGAGGTGGCCGAGTCCGGTTGAAGGCGCCTGACTCGAAATCAGGTTTACCTACGGGTAACGGGGGTTCGAATCCCTCCCTCTCCGCCACCCTATTTCTGCAAACTACTGAAATCATTGACGGAAATGCGTGTCCTTGGTGTTGGGTTATCACTAATGGCATCACTATAGGTGTAGTATGGAGAATCAGAGCCAGCGAACTTTGGCTAGGGTTCGGGATCGTCGAGACAAAGAAACGCAGTGTTTGCATGACGAAGCGATGGAGTACTACCGGGCTGTGGTGGATGCCCACCACCAAAACTTCCGCTCGGTAATTGACTACGGCCTAACGGCCGTGAAAGCGGCGATGCTAATCAATGGAGGAGCCGCAATCGCAATACTCGCCTTCCTTGGGAACCTGAAGCCAGGCGCCCCGCTGTCCATTCCACCAACCTCACTTGCTTTCCCACTCCTTTCCTTTTCAGCCGGCGTGCTCCTTGGCGCGCTCGGGACGATGTTCGGTTACTTCACGCAGTACAAGTTCACGTACGATTTTGTGAGAACCGGTCAGGCTTCCATAGTCGGGATACTCTTGCATTTGACAGCCGTGCTCTTCGTGGTGATCGCGTTCGGCTGCTTCGCATATGGTATTTGGCAATCGTATCAGGCAATCTTTTGACGTCTAAAAAGCGTTCAAGTCGTTTACCCTCGGCGGCATTTTAACGGCATGGTTTGGACCGAACAACGCCGGGAAGGCGACGATACTCGTCGCGGTTAGAATCCTGGCTGCAGGTCTACGGAAGGCCAATTCCCGAACGGCGGACTTGGTGGAAGGTCCAAATGGGAAGACGTTCGGTTATGCGGTCAACCTTGCAGAGTTGTCGATCGGCGAGGAGAACATCTTCTTTGACTACGACGATTCCGAGCCCGCGATTGTGACTTTTTCACTCACGGGGGAGAAGAAGCTTGTGCTGTACTTCCCTGGAAACGGGGCCTGCTTCCTGATCGCTGACAATCCTGAAAGAACGGTTAAATCGCCTTCGGCCTTCAAGGCTGCTTTCAACTGCCAGACTGGGTTCGTCCAAATCCTCGAGCCTGTAGAGCACATGGAGAGACTGTCCGAGAAGGATGCCGCGCGTTTGGCCTTGTTCAATTATCGGGCGGCACGAAGCTTCAGGAACATCTGGTCCCATTATCCGGAGGACTTCGAGGAGTTTCGAGGCAGTCTCCGTGAGACATGGCTGGAAATGGCCATTGAGCGACCGAAGGTCGATACGTCACATGACAAGCCAGTTCTCCACATGTTTTGTCCCGAAGTGCGCATTCCCCGGGAGATTTTCTAGGCTGGATTTGGGTTTCAAGTCTGTTGCCAGATGCTCACACCCCTCGTGAAATCGAGAAATTCGTCGATTCTTCTTATCGATGAGCCGGACATTTATCTGCATTCCGATCTGCAGCGACAGATGTTGACTTCACTCGAAAATCTCGCTCCCGACATCTTGATCGTGACTCACTCGACGGAGATCGTCTCGGAGGTGGAACCCCGATGACATCGTCCTGATCAACAAAGCCGCAGGTCCGCCAAGCGGATCTCGGATCGATCGAAACTGACCAAGGTCTTCTCGATCCTCTAGAGACGGCAGAGAAAGCCGGTGCGGTTCAGTAAATCCGGGGCGGCTCAATCACCTCGTCGGCCTAGGGTTGGTGAGGGTCGGGCCGTGAACTGTGGTAAACTAAGTCGGATTGGATGGGTTGAGTCACGACAGAGCAAAGTGGCCCCGTCCACATTGGGGATGGTCTATTCGCTGGCTGCGATCAGAAAGCAACTCAACTCGGGGAGTTTATCGCATGAGTCGACCGTTTGCTATTCGCGACTCTGACCTTGGTCTCGCCAAAGATTTCGCAAGACGACTGACCGCTGCGGTGCACGAGACGCCTATGCGGGTCACCTTGCATGGCTCACGGGCTCGAGGGGATGCGGACGAGGAATCCGACTTGGACATCTTCGTCGTCGTTGACCGAGACGATCCTGAGAAAGCCGTCGAGAAGACGGCCTTCGGTATCGCCTGTGAACTGACACTTGAGTCTGGCATTCTCGTTTCGGTCTTGGTCGCTGACGCCGCGTTCCTTCGTCGCTACGAGGGCTTTGCTTTCTTGGAAGCGATTGAGGAAGAGGGAATTCCGCTGTGAGTGAGGCGGAAGTGGTTTCTCTTATGGACAGGGCGCGTCGGAGTCTGCGCAGTGCCCGTAACATACTCGATGATGGCGACCATGATTTCGCGGTGTCGAGAGCCTATTTCGCGATGTTCTACGCGGCGAGTGCGACGCTTCGATCTCACGGAGTCAGGCGCTCCAAGCACTCCGGAGTGATTGCCGCGTTTGGTCAACACATGGTCAAGACCGGGAGGTTTGCCGTAGAGCAACATGTGGCGCTACAGGCCGCGTTCAGCTCTCGCGGTGCGGGTGACTATGGAGGGGTATTCCCCGATCGCGAGGAAGCCGAAAGGCGCCTCCAAGAGGCTGAGAAGTTTGTCGAAGCGGTAGCCGATTTCCTCACTGCAGAGGGTATGAGTTTCTGACACTGGGAAATTGGAGGAAGGGACTCTCGGTCATGATTGCATGGCTCGGCATCGGCCACCTCTTCGAACTTTCCCGGACGGAAGCGATTCTGGGGTTTTTCACCCCGCTGGCGGTCTTCGTCGTGTTCTTCCTGGCGCAGATCATCCTACCGGGAAGGCGGCTTCCCGGCTACGTCATCAATCCGGAGACGGGTAAGCCCCGCAGCTACCGGCTGAACGGTCTTCTCGTGTTCGCGCTCGCGCTGATCGTGTGGGCTTTCGAGCTCACCGGGATGCCGCGCGACTGGTTCTACCGGTCTTCGATCTACGCGGTGGCCGGCGGAACGGTTGTCGCGACTATCGTGACCGTCATTGCGGTGTTCAGCCAGCCGCAGGGCAAGGTCAGGAATCCGGTCCTGGCGCTGTGGTTTGGGCGGGCCCAGGAGTTGTCGTTCTTCAACGAACGCTTCGACGTGAAGATGTATCTCTACGTCGTCGGCGGGACGATGTTGTCGCTCAACGCCCTGTCCGGGGCCGTGTACCACTACCAGCTCTTCGGCGAAGACTCCAATCCGGGCGTTTTCCTGTATGCGGCGTTCTTCACGTTCTACATACTGGACTACTTCGTCTTCGAGCGCGTCCAGCTCTATACCTACGACCTGATCCACGAGAATCTCGGGTTCAAGTTGTTCTGGGGTTGCTTCGTGGTCTACGGGTGGCTGTTCATCCTGCCGTTGTGGGGTATGGCCGCCTACCCGGACCCCGGATTCTCGCCGTCATGGACGAAGGTCTGGCTCATCGGGACGGCCGTGTTGTTCCTGCTCGGATGGGGCATCTCGCGCGGCGCTAACATGCAGAAATACACGTTCAAGCGATGGCCCGACCGCAGGTTTCTCGGGTTCATGGAGCCCGAGTACATCGAGGCCGGCTCCCGCAAGATCCTGTGCAGCGGCCTGTGGGGTGCCGCCCGCCATTTCAACTACATGGGCGAGGGGTTCCTTGCTCTGGCCATAGCCCTGGTATTCGGTTACTTCACCAATCCGTGGGCCTGGACCTACTTCGTCTTCATCGTCTCGCTGTTCACCTACCGTCAACTCGATGACGACAAGCACTGCGCCGAGAAATACGGCGCCGACAAGTGGGCGGAGTACCAGGCGCGAGTGAAGTACCGGATCGTTCCCGGCGTTTACTAAGGGATCTCCCGCGCTACAGTTTTGCGCGTTGATTGTTCGCGCAAGGGGAGGTTCGCCTTTAGGCCCGATTCTTGACGGCTTCCTCGACCCTCGCCAACCGAACGTCGATGGAATGCACGTCCTGACGGAGTGAATGCACGTCCTTACGAACTGCATTCAAGTCGTCACGCAGGGCGTTCAGGTCGTCGCGTAGCGGCCTCAGACTGTGCAACATGATCTGGTAGAAGAGCGCGGCCACGGCGACCAACGGAACGGCAAATGCACCTGCCATCTTGGCGATGTCGATGTATTCCATTTGATTCAAGCCCTTCTTTGGGAGGTCAGGAGCAGGCCAAACTTGAACGTAACGTATAGAACCAGGTCCCGTCAAACAGTTGGGGTAACCTGCCTGCGATTCGCCGGGAACACTTGACGGTACCCAGGGCCGGGATATACTGACGTGGCTGGGTTGTCGTTGGCCGTGCGAGGCAAAATCTGTTAGACACAGATTCCCCTCGGGGCGACGGAAGTGGTTGCCCAGGATGTTGATTGCTGGCAGTCGGGTCCCGTGCAAGTGGGTCCCGCAAACCCCGTCAGGTCCGGAAGGAAGCAGCGGTAGCGGACCGCCCCTGTGCCACGGGGAAGCCTGGCTGTCGGCAATGAGCATCCAGCCGCGCGAGCGGGAGCCGTCGCGGAGACGCGGCCGGTCGATCACTTTCTGATGGGTGCCTCGAAAGCCTGCCGCTGGCACCCGGAGCGGTCCTTAGGGTCATGTCCTACCTTGTCCTGGCGCGCAAGTGGCGTCCGCAGAGCCTTGCGGACATGGTGGGGCAACAGCACATCGCGCGAGTCCTCACCAACGCAATCCAGAGCGAACGCATCGCCCATTGCTATCTGTTCACCGGAGTGCGCGGCGTGGGCAAGACCAGCGCCGCGCGCATCCTGGCCAAGGCATTGAACTGCGTGGACGGGCCGACACCGACGCCGTGCAACGAGTGTCCGCGCTGCCGGGAGATCGCCGACGCGCGCTCCCTCGACGTCTACGAGATTGACGGCGCATCGAACCGGGGCATCGACGAGGTCCGGCAGATCATCGAGAACGTGCGCTACCAGCCGGCGGCGGCGCGCTTCAAGGTGTACATTATCGACGAGGTGCACCAAGTCACCAGGGACGCCTTCAACGCACTCCTCAAGACCCTGGAGGAACCGCCGCCCTTCGCCAAGTTCATCCTCGCCACCACCGAGGTGCACCGCCTCCCGGAAACCATCCTGTCACGCTGCCAGCGCTTCGACTTCCGGCGCATCGGGGTTCAGGACATCCACGAGCGCTTGCGGCAAATCGCGGAGGCGGAGGGGCTGAACATCACGGACGGAGCGTTGACGCTCCTGAGCCGCGCGGCCCAGGGCAGCATGCGCGACGCCCAGTCGCTCCTGGAGCAGGTGCTGTCGTTCGCGGACCCGGAAGCGGATGGTGCCGTGGACGAGCCGCTTTTGCGGGATATTCTGGGGGTCGCCGAGCGGCGCGTGCTGTACGAGATCTCCGCGGCGATCATCGCCGGGAATGCCGCGGCGTGTCTCGACCTGGTGGCGGAGGTGGCTACCCACGGAGTGGACCTAGCCGCCCTTTCGCGGGAGCTGGTGGAGCATTTCCGCAACCTTCTGGTGCTACGTCTGATGGATGCGCGGACCGCGACGCCGGGCGCAGGTTCGGAGGCGGGGTCCCGACGGCTCATGGACCTGACGGCCGAGGAAATGGCCTTGCTGCGCGAGCAGGCTCGTGACATCGACCCCGAGACCCTCATCAACTTCTACCGCTTCGTGGTGCAGGGCGATGACATCGTGTCCCGTTCACCGTATCCGCGGTTCGATCTCGAAGTATCGCTGGTGCGGGTGGCGACGCTTCCGCGCACCGTGAACATTACCGACGCCATCGATGAGTTGCGACGTCTGGAACGGAAGCTCGACGCCGGCGCGCGCGACCAGCCCGGGGGAGCGGTTGAGCGAGGGCAGAGGTCAATGGGAGTCGACATGCGGCCGGGCAGGGCAGCGTTTCGCGAAGAGGCCCCGCGCCCAGCCGTGGCACCCTCCCAGGATGCGATGCCGCCCCAAGCCGCCGCGCCGGTTCAGGATACGGCGCCGGCGCGTTCCGAGGCACCGCCCCTCCACGCCGAGGCACCGTCCGTCCGCGGCGAGGAGGTGCACGACGTGCCGCCCGACCCGGCGGCACCGCCGGCCCATAGCGCCGAAGAAACGGCCACTCCCGGATCACCGCCGACGGACGAGTCGCAGCCCGCCGAACCGACCCCCGCCGGCTGGAACGGGTTCGTGGAGTTCGTCAACGGCGAGAAGCCCATGCTGGGCTCCTCCCTGCAACAAGCCAGGCCGCTGGAACTTTTGGGAGACAACGTGAGGCTGGGGCTCGAAGAGGGCTTTCATCTAAGGTATCTTGGAGACAAAGAGACGATAACCTTGCTCGAAGGGTTTCTGGCACGCTTTTTCAGGCGCCCCATGACCGTCACCGTGGTGGCGGATTCGGGCGGGCAGGGGGGCACCGAGACGGCCCCCGACGGTGACGACGACAGTACGGTGGACATCGTCGACGAGGCATTGCGGATCTTCGGGGGTTCGGTCAAGTAGCGTACCGTGAAGGGAGTGGTTTCATGAGTGAGGGTTTCGGCGGCATGGGCGGGCTGATGAAGCAGGCCCAGGAAATGCAGGCGAAGCTTGCGAAGATCCAGGAGGAGTTGGCCAAGAAGACCGTGGAGGCCACCTCCGGCGGCGGCATGGTGCGGGTCACGGTCAACGGCCAGTTCATGCTCGCGTCCATCAAGGTGGACCCGGCCGTCGTCGACCCCGAGGAAGTGGAGATGCTGGAGGATCTGGTGCGGGCGGCGGTCAACGAGGGACTCAGGCGTGCGCGCGAGATGGCCTCCGAGGAGATGAGCAAGCTCACCGGAGGGTTCAAGATTCCCGGGATCACTCCATGACCGGTTACCCGGCACCGCTGGCCCGGGTCATCGAGCAGTTGTCCAAGCTGCCCGGCATCGGCGAGAAGACCGCCGGCAGGCTCGCTTTCCACCTGCTGAAGGAGCGCAAGGAAGCGGTGCTGGCGCTGGCCGGCAGCATGGAGAAGCTCAAGCAGGAGATGGGCCTCTGTCCCCAGTGCTTCGGGCTGAGCGAGATTCCACCGGGAAGGGAAGAGGTGGCCCCGTGCAAGGTCTGCCGCGACCCGGCCCGGGACACCTCCACCATCTGCGTCGTCGAGGAGCCCTCGGACCTCATGGCGGTGGAACGCTCCGCCGAATACAAGGGCCTCTACCACGTGCTTCACGGCGCCATCTTCCCGTTGAACGGCGTCGGCCCGGACGCCCTCAAGATCAAGGAGTTGATGGCGCGGCTCCGCGCCAACCCGCCCGTTGAAGTCATCGCCGCCACCAACGCCACCCGGGCGGGGGACGCCACCGCTCTCTACCTGGCCAAGATGATCAAACCCCTGGGCATCCGCATCACGCGCATCGCCCGCGGCCTCCCCATGGGAGGCGAGATCGAATACACAGACGCAGGCACCCTGGGCGAAGCCCTCGATGGCAGGCGCGACTTGTAGCGGTCGCGCTAGCAGCACGGCATCGGGTTCTCGATCAGGTTGTAGACGCTGTCGAAGTTGACCTCGTTGATGGTCTTCTGGATCTTGTAGAAGCGCGGCGGCTCGTTTTCCAGGAAGACCATGATGGCGGTCTCGATGGGAGGACAGTCCGGCTTGACGCAGGGGACTTCCTTGATGGTGATGGGGGTCTTGGACGGGAACTCCAGGGCCTGCCGCACCCACACGCGGATCTGGTCGAGGGTGAAGGACGAGACGTCGCGGTAGATGTCGAGACCGCTATCCGTGGCGGCTTCGTCCTCGGAGCGAAGGCACGTCTTGAGGCCGCCCTGCAGCTCTTCCCCGTCCAGGTTCCGGCCGATGAATACCAGCCGGTTGATCCGTTCCTCGCCATCCTCCCATTCCCGGCCGAGCCTTCCCTCGAACATGCTGTGCACCCCGTGGAACACGAACTGGTGCGAGTCGCCGTACATGTTGAGGATGCCCTTCATGCGCAGGATGTCGGGTCCCTTTTCCACCAGCACCGAGCGGAACCAGTGGCTGAGGCGGGTCTTGTTGAGGTCTCCGGGCTGCACGAACGAGACGGTCTTGACCGAGGGCTGGTGCTCGTGGTGATGGCCGTTCCGCACCGCCTCCCGTTTGGCCTCCAGGTCGAAGGCGCGCATTTCCAGCAGCTCGCCGATATCCACTTCGGCGTTCCGCGTGGGCGTGACGCGGGCCGTGGGGTTCATCTCCCCGAGTCTGGCCGTCAAGTCGTCCGCTTCCTCCGGCGTGATGAGGTCGGTCTTGTTGAGCAGGATGGCGTCGGCGCAGGCGATCTGCTCCCGCGCCTCGTGCTGGGCGACGAGCTGTTGCTCAATATGCAGGCCGTCCACCACCGTCACCACGGCCTGGAGCTCGAAGTCCAGGCGGATGCGCTCGTCCAGCAGCAGGGTCTGCACGATGACCGTGGGGTCCGCCAGCCCCGAGGTCTCCACCACCAGGTAGTCGAAGTCGCCGCGGCGCTCCAGTAGCTGCAGCAGCACCCGCAGCAGGTCGCCCTGCACCGTGCAGCAGATGCAGCCGTTGTTCATCTGGAAGATTTCTTCGTCCGAGGCGACGATGAGGTGGTGGTCGATGCCCACCTCGCCGAACTCGTTGATGACCACGGCGATGCGGTGACCGTGGGGCGCGGTGAGGATACGGTTCAGCAGGGTGGTCTTGCCCGCTCCGAGAAAGCCCGTGAGGATGACGACGGGTATCTTGGCCATGACAGCCTCCGTGCGGTTCCCGTGCCAAGCCTGAATTCGTCATTCCCGCGAAGGCGGGAATCCAGGGGTGGAGGGGTGTGGCGGCCTCATTGCCCGGCCCCACCCCTCCTGGATTCCCGCTTCCGCGGGAATGACTCGTTGGGGTGTAGGCGGATTCCATAACTACCAGAAATCATTGAACAAGATTTTATTTTCATATCAATGACGAATTTAACGGTGAGCGCCGCCGATGGTTGCGCGTTTCGTCGGGAGTCCCTGACGACGCGCTACTTGCGGTCGCGCTCCTCCAGCGCCCAGAAGACCCGTTCCGGGGTCAACGGCAAGTCGCGGATGCGCGACTTGATGGCGTCCGCCACCGCGTTGCCGATGGCTGCGGGGGTGGGCGCCAGGCCGGGCTCGCCCAGTCCCTTGGCTCCGTAGGGGCCTTCGGGCTCGGCGCACTCGACCACGATGGGAATGATCTCAGGCACGTCCACCGACGTTACCAGGTGGTAATCCAGGAACGACGGGTTGCGCACCTTGCCGGTCTCGTCGATGACCAGGTTCTCGTGGAGCGCGGAACCGATGCCCTGGGCGACGCCGCCCTCGATCTGCGCCACGCAGTTGAGCGGGTTGATGGCCTTGCCCACGTCGTGAGCCGCCGACACCCGGTGCAGCCGCACCCGGCCGGTCTCCTCGTCCACCGAGGCCTCTGCGGCCTGGGTGGCATACATGTAGAAGGCCGACGCGTGGTCGCTGTGGCCGGTCTCCAGGTCCAGGTCCTTGCCGATCTCGTAGGTGTACGAGCCGTCGCCCCGGACCACCGCCTCGCCCCCGAGCCTGCGCCGAATCAGTTCGCCGTAGGTCAGGGCCATGTCCTCGTGGTCCTGGAGGTGCACCTTGCCGTCCGCCACCACCAGCTCTTCCTGCTTCCCTTCGAGCGCGGGACCGGCCATTTCCAGCAACTGCTCGCGGGCGTGGATGGCCGCCCGGCGCACGGCGTTGCCCATGTGATAGGTGCTCCGGCTCGAGGTGGTGGAGGCGTCGAAGGGGATCACGTCGGTGTCCAGCGGCGCCACCTTGATCTGTTCGATGGGCACCCGCAGCTCTTCGGCGGCCACCTGGGCCAGGATCGTGTTGCACCCCTGGCCGATCTCGACCGTGCCCGCAAGCACGGTTATCTCGCCGTCGGCGTCCACCAGCACCCCGGCGTTGGAGGTTGTGGGCGAACGGGTGGGCTTGGAGATGCAGGCCAGACCGCGGCCGACTCCCGGCGGCTTGGGCTTGCCCCAGTCGATTGCGGCCGCCGCCTTGGTCAGGGTCTCGGTGAGGCCGACGTTGTGCAGTTGCTCGCCCCAGTAGGCCATGTCGCCGTCCACGAAGACGTTCTTGAGGCGGAAGTCCAGCGGGTCCATGGCCAGCCTGCGCGCCAACTCGTCCATGTGCTGCTCGGTGGCCCAGGCGCCCTGGGGGATGCCGTAGCCGCGAAACGCTCCGGCCACGGGTTTGTTGGTGTAGACCGCGTAGCCGTCCACGTGCACATGGGGGATGCGGTAGGGGCCGGGGGAAGGGAGGCTGCCTCGAATGCAGACCGTGGGGCTCTTCTCGGCGTATGCGCCGCCGCCCCAGTAGAGCGTCATGTGACGGGCCATGAGCGTGCCGTCCTTCTTGACCCCGCTCTTGATGTGCACCGTGGCCTCGTGCCGCACCAGCGTCGAGATGAAGGTCTCCTCGCGGTTGAACTTCACCCGCACCGGCCGGCCGCCGGTTTGGAACGCCAGGCCCATGGCGATGGGCTCGAGCTTGAGCCCGCCCTTGGAGCCGAAGCCACCGCCCTGGAGCGGGTTGATGAGACGGATCTGCTCCTGCGGCAGGCCCAGGGCCTCGGACACTTCCGTGAGCGCCCGGAAGGGCGCGTCGTTGGCCACCCACACGGTGACCCGCCCGCTGTCCGGGTCGACCTGGGCATGGGCCGAATGGGGCTCCATGGCGGCGTGCTGGATGATCGGCACGTAGTACTTCTCTTCCAGGACCATGTCGGACTGCCGGAATCCCTCGGCGGTGTCCCCTGTGCGCAGCTTGAAGTGCTCGCACACGTTGGGCATGGGCGCACCGACGATGAAAGGGGCCTTGCGATAGTCCTCGAACTCCTCGTGGATGGCCACGGCGCCAGGCTGGCAGGCATCCTCGGGTGTGAAGTAGGCGGGCAGGTCCTCGTACTCCACCTCGATGAGCTTCAGTGCCTCCTGGGCCGTGTCCTCGTCCACCGCGGCCACGGCGGCCACGGGCTCGCCGATGTAGCGCACCTTGCCCTGGGCCAGGAAAGGCTTGTCCTTGATGGACTCGCCGTGGGTCCATGGCGTGTCGGCGCCGGAAATGGCCGCCACCACGCCAGGATGCCGGCGCGCCTTCTCCAGGTCGATGCGGACGATGCGCGCGTGCGCCCGGGTGCTGAACAGCACCTTTCCGTGCAGCATGTCCGGCAGCACCAGATCGTACCCGTAGGTGGCCGTCCCGGTGACCTTCTCGTCGACGTCGATGCGGGTGACCGGATGGCCGACGACCTTGAGATCATTCAGATCATTCATGGGCTCGTCCCTTGCCGGAGCCGCGCCGGAGCTCGGCGGCGGCGTCCTGGACCGCCTCGACGATCTTCACGTATCCGGTGCAGCGGCACAGGTTGCCCGAAAGGGCAAAGCGGATGTCGTCGTCCGTGGGGTCTGGGTTTTCCTCCAGGAAAGACGCGGCCATCATCAGCATGCCGGGGGTGCAGTAGCCGCACTGGGCGCCGCCGTCCTCGATGAAGGTTGCCTGGATGGGATGGTAGGCGTCGCCGTCCTTGAGCCCCTCGATGGTGATGACATCGGCGCCCGTCAATTCGCCCGTGAGCACCAGGCACGAGTTCACCGGCTTGCCGTTGAGGTACACCGTGCACGCGCCGCAGTCGCCCGTGCCGCAGCCCTCCTTCGTGCCGGTCATGCCGATCTCGTCCCGCAACAGGTCCAGCAGCAGCCGGTGCGCCGGAGCGTCCACCGACGTGGCCGTTCCGTTCAACGTGAATTCAATGGGTTGGCTCATGCAATCTCCGTTTGGCTTCGAGTGTCCGCTCTCGAGTCGTCATTTCCGCTTCCGAGGCTGTGTCAAGACTCATAACGCAACTACGTAACAGAACGTCATTACCGCGGAACAGGCTGTGTCAAAACTCCCAAGGCACCCACGTCACAATACGTCATTCCCGCGGAAGCGGGAATCCAGGCGGGGTGGGCCTGGGGCAATGGGGCCGCCACACCACCACACCTGGATTCCCGCTTCCGCGGGAATGACGTATTGGGGGGCCGGTAATGACGAATCGGGTGGTTGGCCAGGTTTCACCCCGCTCCTATGCATAACGCCGGTCGCGCCGGCTGGTCCACGGCACCGGGGCGCCGCCCGCGGCGGCGTTGAGCAGTGCGCGCTTGGTGTTCACCCGCACCATGGCGCGGCGGTACTCGGCGGACGAGCGCACGTCGCTGATGGGGCTGCATTCCTCGGATGCCTTGCGGCCCGCTTCTCCCGCCAACTCCTCGGTGAGCACTTGCCCCTGGAGCACGGCTTCGGCGCCGGGGGCGCGCATGGGAGTAGGGGAGACCGCCCCGAGGGCAATGGCCACGGACTCGCAGCGCCGGTCCGCTTCGGCCAGCACCAGGGTCACCGCCACGCCGATGTAGGCCAGGTCCATCATGTCCCGCGGCGAGAACTTGATGTACTCGCCCACGAGGCGCGGGTCCCGCGGCGGAATCAGCAGCTCGGTGAGGATCTCTCCGGGCTCGGCCACGGTCTGCCCCGGCCCGCGAAAGAAGTCCTTGAGGTCCATGGACCGCTCGCCACCGCTGCCCGCCAGTTTCGCCTTGGCGTCCAGGGCCAGCAGCGCCGGCGCCACGTCCGCCGACGGCGTGGCGTTGGCCATGTTGCCGCCGATGGTGGCGCGGTTGCGGATCTGGATGGAGCCCACCTCGGCGGCGCTCTGGGCCAGGAACGGGTAGCGTCCGACGATGAGTGGGGAAATCTCCACCTCGCGCAGGGTGGTGAGAGCGCCGATGGTGATGCCGCCGTCGTCCTCCTCGCGGATTCCCGAGAGGGACGGTATGCGCTTCAGGTCCACCACGTACCTTGGCACCAGGCCCTTTTCCTTCATGGCGATGACGAGATCGGTGCCGCCCGCCAGGAAGTGGCCGCCGGGGCCGCCGTCGAGCATGATCCGGGTGGCCTCCGCGAGACTCGTGGGTTGGTGGAATTCGAGTGGCTCGGTGCGCTTCATTCTTGTCCTTGCATCCTTTGAAGACCTTGTAGTTCAACAGGGGTCGGCTTCCGTCGCTGCTGGCCCTGAAACCCTGCGCGAACCTGGCGTGGGTTTGACGCGGGGTTCAGGACGGGCTTCACGCCGCGCAGCCGCGTGAAGTCGAGAGACGATCAGTCCGGTACCGGGTACACCATGCGGCCGATGGGCTCGCCCACCGGCTCGCCGTCCTGCATCTGCACGTGGCCCCTGACGATGGCCGTCACCGGCATGCCCTTGACCTTCCAGCCGTGCCACGGCGAGGGGTTGTTCTTGCTGTGCAGCTTGTGGATGTCGATGGCGCCTTCCTTGTCCATGTCGACGATGGTCACGTCGCCGTCGGAACCCACCCGAAGGGCGCCTTTTTGGGGATAGATCTGCCAGACTTTTGCGGGGTTTTCGGATGCAACCCTCACGTAATGGTTGAGACTCATGCGGCCCTTGTTGACCTCCGTGAGGATCAACGGGACGGCGGTCTCGACCCCGCAGAAACCGGAGATGCAGTCCCAGATGGCGGGCTTGAGCATGTTGCCGTCGGCGTCCGCGCCCTTTTCCTCCAGGGTGTGGGGTGAGTGGTCGGTGGCGATCATGTCCACGTAGCCGTTGAGTAGGCCGTCCCACAGCACCTCGCCGTGGTCCCGGGTTCGGACAGGCGGGTTCATCTTGAGCAGCGGCCCCACCTTCTCCATGTCCTTGGGCTCCCGCAAGAGGTAGTGGGGTCCGGTTTCGGCGGTGATCCGCAGCCCGCGCGCCTTGGCGTCCCGCACCATGCCCGCGGCCTGCTTGGAGCTCATGTGCAGCACGTGCATCTTGGTGCCGAAGGTCTCGGCGAAGAAGAGGGCGTGGTGCACCGATTCCGCCTCGCAGATGGCCGGGCGGGTGGACTCCCAGTTCACCGGATCGGTCTTGCCCTCCTCCTTGATGCGGTTCAGGTGGTGGTACATGATCTGCCGGTTCTCGGCGTGGATGCACAGCGGCAGCCGGGACTCGGCGATGTTCCGGAACACGTCCTGGCACACGCCGTCGTCGGGGAAGGGCAGGTTGCCGATGGTCTCGCCGAAGAAAATCTTGTAGCCCACCGCGCCCACCCGGGCCATGGGCAGGATCTGGTCCGCGTTGGTCTGCACCACCACGCCCAGGAGCGCGAAATCCAACAGCGATTTCTCCTCGGCCAGCTTCTTCTTCTCCTCCACCTGCTCGGGATGGGTCACCGGCGGGATCGTATTGGGCATGTCCACCACGCAGGTGATGCCCCCGGCGACGGCGGAGCGGGAGCCGGTGCCGAAGTCCTCCTTGTGGGTCATGCCGGGCTCGCGGAAGTGGACGTGCCCGTCGATCAGTCCGGGCAGGATGTGCTTGCCCTTGGCATCGATCTCGCGGGTGCCCTCCGGCAGCGAGTCGTTGGTGCCGATGGCGACGAATTTTTCGTCGTGGATGGCGACCCCGCCGTCGAACGTGTTCTCGGGCGTCACCACGGTACCGTTCTTGATCACCAGATCTGCCTTCATGAAAGCTCCCTTCACATTGGGCGTGTCGAAATGAACGGATGCGGGGCACGCCGATTGAGGAGGGTGTACCGTTGGTCGGCGGCGCCGGACCTGTCCGCGCGAAAGGTGTTTGTTAGGAAAAATTCCGCGTGAAAGCAACCCTTCGAGGCTTGGGGGTTGGATGTTGAAATCGCTCGACTTGTGTGCGATACGTGGCTCATTCCAGCGGCGGGGTTGGTGCGCGTTGGGCATTCGATTGTCGAACATCCCAGCGCTGTGCCCGCGAACGGAGGTTGCCGGTGAGCG
Source organism: Candidatus Binatia bacterium (assembly GCA_022823055.1). Classification (GTDB taxonomy): domain Bacteria; phylum Desulfobacterota; class Binatia; order UBA9968; family JAJDTQ01; genus JAJDTQ01. Next base: position 21,677 of record JAJDXX010000249.1, read on the forward strand.
ATGACAGAGTCATGGTCGAAATCCAGAGCCTCGAGAAGTACTTCGGGGAAGGGCCGGAACGGGTTCACGTTCTGAAAGGCGTCTCGCTGAGCATCCCGGAGGGGTCCCTTTACACGTTCCTGGGTCCCAGCGGTTGCGGCAAAACCACCACGCTTCGGTGCGTGGCCGGGCTTGAGCGGCCGGAGAGCGGCGTCATCGACATCGACGACAAGGCGGTGTTCAACTCCGCCGGCGGCGCGTACGTGCCCCCCAACCACCGTCCCATCGGCATGGTGTTCCAGTCCTACGCCATCTGGCCGCACATGACGGTGGCGGAGAACGTAGGTTATCCGCTCACCATCCAGCGCCGTCCCAGGGCCGAGATCCGCAGCCGCGTGGAAGACGTGCTCAAGATCGTCGGCTTGGCCGGTCTGGAAGACCGCCCGGCCCCCAAGCTCTCCGGTGGCCAGCAGCAGCGCGTGGCCTTCGCCCGGGCGCTCATCAACGAGCCCAAGGTGATGCTCCTGGATGAACCCCTCAGCAACCTGGACGCCAAGCTGCGGGAGCAGATGCGTTACGAGATCAAGGCGCTGCAGCGGCGCGTGAACATCACCACCATCTACGTCACCCACGACCAGGCCGAGGCCCTGGCCATCTCGGACCAGATCGCGGTCATGCACGGCGGCAAGCTGATCGAGGTGGGGGATCCGCACCAGCTCTACGCCAAGCCCAAGCGGAAATTCACGGCCACGTTCCTGGGCCTGACCAACCTCATCAACGGCAAGGTGGCGGAGGCGGGCGCCAACTCCCATCCCAGTCGCCTCGACACCGAGTTCGGCATGCTGTCGTTCAGTCCCGCCGTGCCCATGGAGAAGGGTACCGAAGCGGTGATCTCGATCCGGCCCGAAAACATCACCGTTACCTCGCAGGCGCCGGACGGTGCCGAGAACCTGTTGCAGGGGACGCTGCACGACGCCGTCTTCATGGGCGATGCCTACCATTGCCAGGTGAAGGTCCGGGAGCATCTCATTCGCGTGCATACGCACCCTTCGAACGCGGTGCCCGTAGGCACCAACGTCTACCTGGCCCTCGATCCCGAGAGCTGCAACGGGTTGCCCGCGGACGACACCGAGGGGATGGACGACACCATGCTGGGAGACTAGCGGAGTCGATGCGCGCGGGCTGGCAATAAGCGCCGTGGTCCGTTATAAAACCCAGGGTATCATCTCGAAATGACGACAGAATATCGAAGGAAGGAGTCCGCATGGCAGCAGTAGAGGCAACCAAGATATCCGAGAAGGAACTCAAGGCCGGGGGAACCCCCAGCTATACCGACCTGCGCGAGTGGCTGGAGATCGTCGAAAGCTTCGGGCAGTTGAAGCGCGTGGACGGGGTCGACTGGAACCTGGAGATGGGGACCCTGTCGGAACTCATCGCCCAAGGGAGCAACGGACCCGTGCCCGCGGTTCTGTATGACAAGATCAAGGACTATCCCGAGGGTTTCCGGGTGCTCTTCGCCCAGAACGCTTCGTTCAAGCGCATGGCGCTGGCCTTGGGATTGCCCCTCGACTACACCGACCTGGACCTGGTCCGTGCCACCCGTGACAAGATCTCGGAGCACAACCCGATCCCCCACCGCGTGGTGGAGACCGGTCCGGTGATGGAGAACGTGCTCAAGGACGACGACATCAACCTCTTGAAGTTCCCGGTGCCGTTCGTCCACGAGTTGGACGGCGGACGCTACATCGGCACAGGCTGCCTCGTGGTCACCAAGGACCCGGACGAGGGGTGGGTGAACTTCGGCACGTACCGCGGCATGGTGCAGGACGAGAAGAGCATGAACGTGTACATCTCGCCCGGCAAGCACGGCCGCATCCAACGCGACAAGTGGTTCGACCGCGGCGAGAAGTGTCCGGTCATCGTCTGCGTCGGCCAGGACCCGGTGCTGTTCATGGTGTCCGGCAACGAAGTGGACTACGGCGTGTCCGAGTACGACTACGCCGGCGGGCTCAAGGGCGGTCCCATCGACGTGATCCACGGCGAAGTGACCGGGCTGCCGTTCCCGGCCCATGCCGAGATCGTCATCGAGGGCTTCATGGATCCCGACGAGCGCCGCACGGAGGGGCCGTTCGGCGAGTGGACCGGCTACTACGCCAGCAACAGCCGGCCGGAGCCGCTGATCCGCGTGCAGCGCATCTACCACCGCAACGATCCGATCCTCACCGCCGCCCGGCCCGGGCGTCCGCCTTCGGACTACTCCATCGCCAAGTGCATGGTGAAGGCCTCCCTCATCTGGGACCAGGTGGAGAAGGCGGGCGTGCCCGACGTCAAGGGCGTGTGGTGCCACGAGGCGGGCGGCGGCCGCCTGCTGAACATCATCTCCATCAAGCAGCGCTATCCGGGCCACGCGCGCCAGGCCGGCTTCGTGGCATCGCAAGTGCACGCGGGCGCCTACCTCGGCCGCTACGTCATCGTGGTGGACGACGATATCGACCCCACCAGCACGTTCGACGTGCTCTGGGCCCTGGCCACGCGTTCCGATCCGGTGGACTCCATCGACATCCTGCGTCGCTGCTGGAGCGGTCCCCTCGACCCGCGCATCCAGCCGGGCAAGAAGGGTTTCAACTCCCGCGCCATCATCGACGCCACCCGGCCCTTCGAGTGGATGAAGGACTTCCCGCCCGTGGCCGAGTCCACGCCGGAGCTCAAGAAGAAGGTGTACGACAAGTGGCGCCACGTCATCGAGGCGTAGCGCTTCGTTCGCCGCTGTAAAGGAAAGGGCCGGGAGCTTGACGCTCCCGGCCCTTTTTCGTGGTTCCGCCGGTTGGCTACCGCTCCCGCAGGTTGGCGACGATCCGCCGCGTCGAGAGGGAGCGGTTGAGGGTGTAGAAGTGGATGCCGGGGGCGCCGCCGTCGAGCAGGGCACGGCACTGATGCGTGGCGTGCTCGACGCCCACCTGGGCGACCGCCTGAGCGTCGCCGGCCGCCGCCTCGAGCCTCGCCAGCAACGGCTCGGGAATAGTGGCGCCGCACATCTGCGTGAAGCGCTTGACCTGGGCGGTGTTCGTGACCGGCATGATGCCGGGGACGATGGGGGTGTCGATGCCCGCCGCCCGGGCGCGTGAGACGAAATCGAAATAGTCGCGCTCGTCGAAGAAGAGCTGGGTGACGACGAAGTCGCAGCCGGCCTCGATCTTGCGCTTGAGGTTTTGCAGGTCGGCCTCCGGGCTCGGCGCTTCGGGATGCGTCTCTGGATAGCCGGCGCCGCCGAGGCAGAAGTCCTTGCGTTCCCGGATGAAGGCGATGAGCTGGTCGGCGTGGGCGAAACCCTCCGGATGGGGCGTGAAGGCCGTTTCCCCGCGCGGCGGGTCGCCGCGCAGCGCCATGATATTCTCGATGCCCGCGGCCTCGTATTCGTCCAGCAGCGCGGCGATTTCGTCGCGCCCGTGGCCGACGCAGGTGAGGTGCGCCATGGCCTCGATGCCGGTCTCGCGCTTGATGCGCCGGGTGATGGCCACGGTCTTCTCGCGCGTGCTGCCGCCGGCGCCGTAGGTGACGGACACGAAGGCCGGTCCCAAGGGCTTCAGGTTGGCGACGGTCTCGAACAGCGCGTCCACGCCCTGGTCGTCCTTGGGCGGGAAGAACTCGAAGGAAAAGAGCGGGTTTTCCTGGCCGAAACGATCCCGTATCTTCATGTCCTGTCCGTGCCTCCGGCGGTCCGCAGCGCGCGCCAGACGCGCTCGGGGGTGAGCGGCAAATCGCAGAACTGCACCCCGGTGGCGTGAGCCAGCGCACCGGTGATGGCCGGCGCCACCGAGAAGATGCCGCCTTCGCCCATGCCGCGGCTGCCGTAGGGGCCGAGGCCGTCGCCGTTCTCCACCAGCACCGTGTGGAATCCCCGGGGCATGTCGGTGAAGGAAGGGATGCGGTAGTCCACCAGGTTCGAGTTTACGAGCTGGCCGCCCTCGTAGATCATCTCCTCGAACAGTGCGTGTCCCAGGCCCATCATGGCGGCGCCTTCTTCCTGGCCTTCGCACTGGATGGGGTTGATGGCCTTGCCCACGTCGGCCACGGACAGGTAATCGGCCACCGAGACGGCGCCGGTGTCGCGGTCGATGTCCAGCTCCACCGTGCCCATGCCCACTTCCCACACCACGGGCAGGACATCCTTGATGATCTCCGGTCCGACGGTGCCGGTGCCGATCAACTCGCCGGCGGCGGCGCCGAAACGCTTCTCCAGCGCTTCGGCGAAGGACATGCGCGCCTCGCCGCACACCAGCGCCCCGTCCGTCAGGCGGATTTCGCCGGCGCGCACGCCGAACGCGGCGGCGCCGATCTTGAGGAGCTGGCGCTTCACGTCTCGCGCGGCCTGCTGCACCGCCCGTCCCATGAGCGTGGTGGAGCGGCTGGAGCCGGTGGAGCGGTCGTAGGGGGTGAGGGCCGTGTCCGCTCCGGACATGCGGATGCGCTCCAGCGGCAGTTGCAGCTCTTCGCCCACGAACTGGGACAGCACCGTGCGCACGCCCTGTCCCATCTCCGTGCTGCCGGCCATGATGGTGGCGGCGCCGTCGGCCTGGAGCCGCACCATGGCCACGGTGATGGGCTGGCCGCCGGCGTTGGTCATGCCGCAGGCCAGGCCCACGGGCGCGCCGTCCTTCCTCGAACGCGTCTTCCAGCGGCTGGCGCTCACCAGGCGCTTGAGGGTCCCGGCGAGGTTCACGTCCAGGGGCCGCAGACCCGGCCGCATTACCTCGCCGCGCTTGAGCAGGTTCTTGAGGCGCAGCTCCGCCGGGTCCCTGCCCAAGCTCGCGGCGATCATGTTCATCTGGCTCTCGCCGGCGAAGATGGACTGCGGGCCGCCGATGGAACGGAACGAGCCCGCGCCGCCGGCGTGGGTGTAGACCGCGTAGGCGTCGGTGTAAATGTGCGGGATGCGGTAGGGGCCGAGAACACGGGTGGCGGCGCGCGTGGCCACCTGCGGGCCGTTGTCCATGTAGGCGCCGGTGTCGAGGTAGATCTCCGCCTCGCGCGCCATGAGTGTGCCGTCTTCCTTTACCCCGGTCTTGACGCGCACCTTGGCGCTGTGCCGCCGCACCGTCACCATCGCCTCCGACACCGACAGGCAGACGCGCACGGGGCGCCTCACCTTGCGGGACGCCGCCACCACCAGCGGCTCGATCTTGGCGTAGGACTTGCCGCCGAAGCCGCCCCCCAGATAGGGCACGTTGAGGCTCACCCGGCTGTCGGGAAACCCGAAGATGCGCGCCAGGTCCGCCTGCACCAGGAACGGGTGCTGCGCCGACGACCACAGGGTGATGCCGTCGTCCCGGTAGTCGGCGATGACCCCGTGGGGCTCCATGGAGTAGTGGTAGATCATCGGGAAGGTGAAGTGGTGCTCGAAGATCCGGTCCGACTCGGCGAACCCTTGGGCGACGTCGCCGCGCCGCACCTTGTCGTGGCCGCAGATGTTGCCTTCCCGGTCCTCGTGCACGCGCGGCGCGTCCGGCGCCAGCGCCGCGTCGAGCCCCATTGCCGCGGGCAGCTCCTCGTAGGTGACCTCCACCAGGGCCGCGGCCTGCTCGGCGGTCAGCGGATCGTCCGCCGCCACCACCGCCACCGGCTCGCCCACGTAGCGCACCCGCTCCAGCGCGATGAGCGGACGGCCGCCGTAGTGGGGGTCGAGGTCGCCCACGTCCCGTCCGGTGAGCACCCCGGCGACGCCCGGCAGCCGCTCCGCCGCGCCCGTGTCGATGGCGACGATGCGCGCGTGCGCATGGTGGCTGCGCAGCACGTGGCCGTACAGCATGCCGGGGATTTCCAGGTCGCCGGTGTACTTGGCCCGGCCCGTGACCTTGTCGTAGCCGTCCACCCGGCGGGTGTTGGCGCCGACATACTTCAATTGACGATTCGCCATGATTCCGAAGCCCGATTCTAGAACCCGTAAAGCGCCCGGGGGTTATCGTCGAGGATCTTGGCCACAGACTCGGGACTCACCTTGCCGTCGTCCTGGAGCTTCTGCAGCGCCTCGATCTCGCTGGAGGTGTCGTGGTGGCCGTAGTCGGTGCCGATGACGATGGTGTCGTCGCCCGTGTACTCGAGCACGTAGTCCAGGTCGTCGTCCGTCTGGCAGGCCACGAATATGCGGTTGTCCTTCATGAAACTGCGCGACAGCTCGATGCCGCGCTTCTGGCGGAAGCGTTTGGCGAGGTCATGGAACACGTACGGGACCCATTGGGCGCTCACCTCGATGAAGCCGATGCGCAGTCTCGGGAACCGCTCCGGAATCCGGTCCCAGATCACCGTGTGGAACGAGCCCACCACCGCGAGCTTGAATTTGTTGAAGCCGGGCTCGTCGTAGAAGAGGTCGTGCTGGGTGAAGCTGCCGGTGGCGGAGTGCACGCACAACGGGATGTCGGCGTCGCTCAGCGCTTCGTAGAGCGGGGTGAAGTAGGGGTCGCTCAGGCGGCGGTCGCCGATCAGGCCCGGGACGAACACGCCGCAGGCGCCGTGCTGGAGCACGAAGTCCAGCTCCTTCAGCGACTCGTCCATGCTCAGCAGAGGCAGGGTCGCGACCCAGCGCAGGCGGTCCTGGCCCTGCTTCCAGATGTCGCACAGCCAGCGGTTGTAGCTCTTGAACAGCGCCAACTCCACCTCGGGCTTGTCCGTGACCGGGCGCAGGAAGATGGTGGGGTAGAGCACCTGGATGGCTACCCCCATCTCGTCCATGTGCCGCAGCCGAGAGGACACGTCCGCCATCTCGCGGGACTCTTCCGGCGTGTCCTTGCCGACGTTGTCCGACTTGATGTACAGCCGTCCGTCCACCAGCCAGTACTCGCCTTCGTCGCCCGTGCCGTCCTGGGCCGTCACGATCTGGGGGCGGTAGGCCTTCTCCGCGCCCTCCATGTACTCCCAGGTCTTGTTGGTCTCCAGCACGTGTGCGTCCGCGTCGATGATCGCCATGATCCTACCTCCGGTCGTGTGTCAGGTTGGTGCCTTCCCGCGAAACAGGGTGGCTCATACTCCCTAGGCAACGACGTACTAGTTACGTCGTTCCCGCGAAACAGGCTGTGTCAAAACTCCACCCAGACTGGGAACAGCTCCGGCCCCCGAACCGTCATTCCCGCGGAAGCGGGAATCCAGGCGGGGGGAGGCGGGGATGCAGGCCCGGTTCAGCCCCCCCCCGCCCCGGGATTCCCGCTTCCGCGGGAAGGACGGTGCGGGGGCCGGAGCTGGTCCCAGTCTGGGTGGA